>DASTGO010000354.1:0-6509 GCA_035719045.1 Kineosporiaceae bacterium
GGGCGGGCGGCGGGCCGGCGCGAGCGCCTCCGCCGCCAGTTCGACGGCCAGTTCCGCGGACTGTGCCGCCCGGCGCCCGACGGGGACCACGGGATCCACCTCGTCCAGCCGGGCCTGAACCCGCAGCCCCTCACCGGCCAGCCCGCACCGGTGCAGGGCCAGGGTCAGCACAGCCAGGGCGGCCTGCACCTGCTCGTCGTCCAGGTCGTCCAGGACCGACTCCGCGGCGACGACCCTGGCCAGTTCCTCCAGGCCGGAACCGGGTGCGAGGGCGGCGGGCAGTTCGGCGAGCAACTGCGCCGCCCGGTCGTCGTCCCACTGCCGTGCGGCGTCCTCGTCCCGCGGCTGCCCGGCTGGGACACCCCCGGCGCAGGCGGCGAGTTCGGTGGCGGGCACCGTCCAGAGGTTCCCGTCAGTACGGACGTGTAGCACCCAACCATCCCGAGTTCCACGCGCCGCCTGGCGGGCGACGATTCTTAACATGACAGAGAGCTACGAACCGATGCTTAGAGTAGCCAAGACTGATGGTCCCGAGCGGGAAATCCGAGGAACGGCGGCGCCACCGGAACCGCCGCGGGCCGCACTCACGAGCGCGCCCCAGGTCGACGCCGTCGGTGCACCTGAATCCAGATGTCCGAGATTGCGTGACGCAGGTCACAAGCACAGTCTGCACATCATCCGTATCACGATCACCGATCCGAGCGTCGTAGCCGACGGCAGAACCGGATGCGCCGACACGGGGGGGACGGCGCCAGGGGGCGGTGCTGCCGCTGGGCGGGCAGGCGCGCCACGGGGGTGCACCTGCCCGCCCTCCCCATGTCCGGACAGGACCCGGCAGTTCAGGACCCGGCAGTTCAGGCGTCCCAGCGGCGGAAGGTCAGCCAGGCCGGGATCAGCACGGCGAGCACGAAACCGCCGAACACCGCGCCTGCGGTCACCTGGCTCATCCCACCCGGACCCTCCGAGGCCGCCGACGCCATCGCCCGGCCCGCGGTGAACGGCAGCCAGTCCGCGATCGGGCGCAGCCACGACAGCTCGTTCAGCAGGGCCAACATCCTGATGATCGGCTCCACCAGCAGCGGCACGATCAGCAGGATGGTCAGCGTCGGCACGGTGGCGCGCAGCAGCCAGGTCCCCGCGGCACCCAACCACGACCACAGCACCGTGAGCAGCAGATAGCCCAGGAAGGTCCCCCACACCGCCGAGTTCAGCGCCATCGCGCCGCGGGACAGCAGCATCCCGACGGCCAGGTTGAGCGCGAAACCGGCGGACACGACCGCCACGCTCACCGCCGTCAGCACGGCCAGCCTCGCGGCCACCAGGGCCGAACGGTTCGGCTGGACCAGCAGCGTCGCCCGGGCCAGGCCGTACCGGTAGTCGTGCCCCACGCTGAGCACCCCCAGCACCCCCATCATCGCGGCCGCGAACGGCAGCGGGGTGATGTCCGCCCCCGTCGTGACGACCAGGGAGGTCAGCGTCGGGTCCCGTTCGACCGAGCCGAGGGAGGCGATCACCGCCGAGACCAATACCCCCAGCCCGAGCGCCGTACCGACGATCACCCAGGTGGAGCGGACGGTGGTCAGCCGGACCCGCTCCAGTCGCAGGGCGTCCACCAGCCCGGACAGCTCACCGAACCGCTCGCTGCGCACGCCGCGCTCCTCCCTCACCGCGCCGGACTCCCCAGGGCACCGGACCTCACTGGGCACCGGACCTCACTGGGCACCCGACCTCACCCCACCGGACCTCACCGGGCACCGAACCGGACGGTGCCGCCGGTCGCCTCGAGGAAGGCATCCTCCAGGGAGGCGGTCCGCAGGCTGAGCTCATGCAGGGGCAGGCCGTGCGCGGCCGCCAACTCCCCCACCGCCGCGAGGTCCCCGCCGGCCACCTGCAGGGCGCCGTCGGCCTCGACCGACAGTTGTGCCCCGGACCGGTGCAGCAGCTCGGCCAGCTCAGCCCGGCGCGGGCTGCGCACGACGACCTGCCGGGCGGTGAACCGGCCGATGAAGTCGTCGACCGGACCGGTGGCGATCAGGCGGCCCAGCCCGACCACGACCAGTTCGTCGGCCATCAGAGCCATCTCCGCCAGCAGGTGGGAGGACACGAAGACGGTCCGGCCGCCGGCGGCGAAGCTGCGCAGGAACCCCCGCAGCCACTGGATCCCGTGCGGGTCCAGGCCGTTGGCGGGTTCGTCCAGCAGCAGTGTGTGCGGATCCCCGAGCAGGGCCGCGGCCAGTCCGAGCCGCTGGGACATGCCGAGGGAGAAGGTCCCCGGCCGGTCGTCGGCCACCTCGGTCAGCCCGACCGCGTCCAGGGCGGCGTCCACCCGGTGGGCGGACAACCCGTTGGCCGCCGCGAGCATCCGCAGGTGGTCACGCGCCCGGCGGGTCGGGTGGAACGCCTTGGCCTCCAGCACCGCCCCGATCTGGCGCAACGGCCGGCGCAGCTGCGGGAACGGCACACCGTCGAACAGGGTGGAGCCGTCGCCGCGGTCCAGGCCGAGCATGAGCCGCAGGGTCGTGGACTTGCCGGCGCCGTTGGGCCCGAGGAAACCGGTCACCACCCCGGGACGGACATCGAAGGAGAGGTCCTGGACGGCGTGGGTGGTGCCATACCACTTGTCCAGGCCGCGGGCGCAGATCACGGCGTCAGCCTGCCATCCCCGGCCGGGCCCTGACACCCATCCCGTCGACCAGGTGCTCCGCGACGGCCAGGCTGGAGGTGGCCGCCGGTGACGGCGCGTTGCGGACCATGGTGACCGCGCCGCTGCTGTCCAGCGCGAAGTCGTCCAGCAGGCGGCCCGCGCCGTCCACGGCCTGGGCACGTACCCCGGCCGGGGCGGGCCGCACGTCCCGCAGCCGCAGCGCCGGCAGCAGCCGCCGGGCCCGGCGGACGTACAGCGGGCGTAGCAGCGATCCCGACAGCTCGTAGGCCCCCGCCCGCCAGTGCTGCCGGGCCAGGCCGCGCATCCACGGCGCGGTCAGGTAGCCGGCCAGTTCGCGCAGGTCGACGTCCCGCCGCCGGTACCCCTCCCGGGCCAGGGCGAGCACCGCGTTCGGCCCGAGCAGCACCTCACCGTCCAGCCGGGGGGTGGCGTGCACGCCGAGGAAGGGGTACCGAGGGTCCGGAACCGGGTAGACCAGCCCGCGGACCAGGTCCCGGCGGTCCGGGCGCAGCGCCAGATACTCCCCGCGGAACGGCACGATCCGCGGGACCGGCGGTCCCCCGGCCATCCGGGCCAGCTGGTCGGCGTGCAGCCCGGCGCACACCACCACCCGCCGGGCCCGCAACTCCGCCCCGTCGGTCAGCCGGACCCGGACCCCCGACGGCGCCTCCCGCAGGCCGGTGACCTCCCGGCCCAGCAGCACCCGGCCCCCGGCCGCCGAGACCTCACCGGCCAGGGCGCGGCACACCGCGACGAAGTCGGTGATCGCCGTGTGCGGGGAGTGCAGCGCCGCCACGCCACGGACCTGCGGCTCCAGCTCGGCCAGGCCGGCAGCGTCCAGGCGGCGCAGCCCGGGGACCTGGTTGGCCCGGGCCCGCTGCTCCACCGAGGCCAGTCCGTCCAGCTCGCCGGCGTCGACCGCCACCACCACCTTGCCGAGCTCGCGGTAGCCGATCCCGTGCCCGGCGGCGAAGTCGCGCAGCAGGTCCCGCCCCCGGGCGCACAGGGTGGCCTTGAGCGATCCCGGCGGGTAGTACAGCCCGGCGTGCACCACCCCGCTGTTGCGCCCGGTCTGGTGGCCGGCCACCCGGGACTCCTTCTCCACGACAGTCACCGGACGGCCGGTGCGCCGGGTCAGCTCCCGGGCCACCGCCAGCCCGACGATGCCCGCCCCCACGACGACGTCCTGGTCGCCCGAGCCCGAGTGGTCATCCTCGTGGTCCATTGCCGTCCCTCCCCGGTGCCGGCCCGTTCGGGCGTCCGTCCGTGCAGCTGCCCGCAGATCCGGGCCGGTCGGGATGAGGACGGGCCGGACGCCTGCCAGGGTAGGTCCAGCCTGGTCACCCCCCGGTCCCGGGCGCGGCGGGACGGTGGTGCCGGGGGATACTGCCGGCCGGTACCGTGCCAGGACAGTGCCCCGGGACAGGGTGGAGGCCGGAGCACCGGGGTACAGGGCAACCAGGAGGACACATGGGACGTCGGCAGCAGACCGAACCCGTGGCCGGGCTGCGGCAGGTGGAGACCGGCACGGTGGCCCTGGTCCCGGACAACGACGGCCGCCGCGGCTGGACGATGCTGGTCAACGGCGTGCCGAGCAGCCACGTCGACCTCGACGACCCGCTGCGCCTGGACTTCGAGTACGTCCGCTGGATCGCCGACGTGCTGGACCTGGTGGACCCGCCGGGCGGTCCGCTGCGGGTCGCCCACCTCGGCGGCGCCGGCTGCAGCCTTCCCCGGTACGTCGCGGCCACCCGGCCACAGTCCCGGCAGATCGTGTTCGAGATCGACCCGGGGGTGATCGACGCGGCCAGGGAGGCGTTCGGGCTGCGGTCGGGCAAACAACTGCGGCTGCGGGTCGCCGACGGCCGGCAGGGGTTGACCGAGTTGCCCGAGGACAGCCTCGACACCGTGATCCGGGACGCCTTCTCCGGCGCCCTGGTCCCCCGGCACCTGACCACCCGCCAGTTCCTCGCCGAGGTGGCCCGGGTGCTCGCCCCCGGCGGGATCTACCTGGCGAACCTGGCCGACGCACCCCCGCTGGCGAAGGCCCGCGACGAGGCCGCCACCCTGCTGGCCGCCTTCCGGCACGTCGTGCTGATCGCGGAGCCCGCACAGTTCAGCGGCCGCCGGTTCGGCAACGTCGTGGTGGCGGCCAGCCAGGAACGGCTGCCGGTCGAGGGACTGGTCCGGCGGCTGGCCTCCGCGCCGGTCCGGGCCCGGATGCTGACCACCAACGAGGTGCGGGCCTTCGCCGCCGGCCGCCGCCCGCTGGACGACGAGCCCGCCGGGCTGCCCCGCTGACGGGTCAGCGCCGGGACCTCGCCCGGGGCCGGGCCCTCGTCCGGGCGGTGCCGGCCGCTGCGGTCAGTCGACGGCCCAGCCGCAGCCGCCGCTGAGCTTCACCACCGACAGCGCGGCCTCGGCCCTGTTGAGCACATCGGCCACGCCGTCACCGGCCCGCGCGGTCCCGACGCCGATCGACACCGACACCGGCCCGACACCGCCGACGGACCCGGTCAGCGCCCGGGAGGCCTTCTGCGCCAGGCGTTCCAGCTGGGCGTGGTCCGCGCCCGCGCACAGCACGGCGAAGTCGTCCCCGCCGAGCCGGGCCACCACGTCGTCCGCCCCGGCGATCTCACGCAGCCGCTGCACGGTGAGCACCAGCACCCGGTCCGTCGCGACGTGCCCGCGGGCGTCGGCCAGCCGCCGGAACCGGTCCAGGTCCACCCGCATCACCGCCACCCCGGTCCGGTGCGGGTCGGCCAGGGCCGCGGCCAGCCGGTCCCGCAGGAGGTCGCCGGTGGCGGCAGTGGTCAGCGGATCGTGCAGGTCCAGGCCGCGCAACTGTTCGGCGAGCACCCGTTCGGCGGTGGTGTCGACCAGTTGCACCACCAGATGCCGCACCGTCGAGCGGCTGTCCCGGACCGCGGTCAGGGTCAGGTCCACCCAGGCGCTCGACCCGTCCCGACGCCGCAGCCGCTGCTCGCGGTGCAGTTCGTGCCCACCGGCGGCCAGCCGGACGGCCAACTCGTCCACCGGGTCGGCGTCGTCGGGGTGGGTGATCGAGCGCAGCGGCCGCCCCTCCAGCTCCTGGCGCGACAGTCCCGCCAACGTGCACAGGGCGTCGTTGACCCGCTGCAACCGCCCGTCGGGGGTGAGCCGTGCCATCCCCTGCCGGGCACTGTCGAAGGCCACCCGGAAGGACTCCTCGGCGGCGGCCAGGGCGAGGTCCCCGGCGATCCGGTCGGAGACGTCCCTGGTCGTCGCGTGGATCTCGGCCAGGCCGCCGGCCGGGTCGGCGACCGGGCGCCACACCGTCTCCACCCAGCTCCAGCCGTCATGGTGGCGCAGCCGGTGGGTGAGGTAGCGCTCACCGTGCTCGGTGCCGGCCGGTCCGCGCAGTCCGGCCAGCAGGGCCTCCACCTGCTCGAGGTCGTGGGGATGGACCAGGGCGGTGAGGGCGGTGCCGGTCAGCTCCTCCGGCCGGTGTCCGAACCGGCTGTGCAGGGAGGGCGAGGCATAACGCAGCCGCCCCTGCGGGTCGAGCACCAGGACCACGTCGGCGGCGTTGTCGGCCAGCAGCCGGTAGCGCTGCTCGGACTCCTCGCGGGCCCGCTCGGTGAGCACCGACGCGTGGACGTCGCGCAGCACCGCGTGCAGTTCCGGATCGCGCCCGCCGTCGCCGTCCACCCGCCGGACCTCGATGTCCATCCAGTGCAGCTCGCCGTCGCGCCGCCGGCAGCGCACCACCGCATGCCCCAGGCCGCCGGTCCGGGCGTCGGTGAACGCCTGCCGCAGCTGCTCGGCCCCCTCGACGTGCACCAGCCCGGCCAGGGTCCGGCCG
>DASTGO010000355.1:0-3788 GCA_035719045.1 Kineosporiaceae bacterium
AGGGTCCCACGGGGTTGCATGCCCCGCGGAGAGTCACCCCCGCACCAGTCTCAGCGCGGGACGTTCCTCCACCGGTTCGCCGCGCCGCGGGAGAGCCTGCCAGAGCGCGTCGTCGGTCATGGTCGGGTCGAACTGCCGCCAGATCGCCGGCCAGTTGAGGTCGACGTGCCGGGCCAGCACGCCCCCTCCCCCGGTGCTGTCCGGGCAGTCCTCGGCGAGCACGTCCATCGCGTGCTGCATCGCTTCCCCGACGCTGCCGGGGTACAGGGAGCAGGCGATCTCCGAGAGGAGGATCGGCGCGCCGGGTTCGGCCAGGAATAGGGTCCGGGTCAACCCGATCGCCAGCAGCAGCAGGTCCCCGTTCAGGTCCCGGTCCTCGAGCAGCGAGGCGATCTGCTTGTCCAGCAGGGCGAACATGAAGGGCCCGCACCGGTCTTGGACGCTCACGAGCGACCCCCGATCGTCGTCACGGGCGCCAGCCACGCCCTGATCACCGCCCCCGACGAGGTGAGGGCATCCGGGTCTTCGTCACCCGCGTACAGCTCCTCCAGCCGGCGGAACGCGACCAGGCGCCCGTCATCGACCCACAGGCCCCCTTCGGTGAGGCCGTCACAGGTGGCGCGCAACAGCTTGTCCAGGTCCGGGCTGCGGTCCGGGCGGACCCTGCGGGTCTTCGGGGCGCCAGTCGGGCGCCGCACGGTGAACACGACGTCGAGGACCACGGGCCCGTCCAGCGGTACCCATGCGGAGCCCACTCTGGCCCGGAAGGAGCCGGACACGGCCTGCCGCCACGGCTCGACCTTCGCGGATTCCTCCTCCAGCACGGGCACCCGCTTGGTGCTGCCGTCCCTGAGGCGCCGCACGGCGTGCCCCTTGTACCGCTTGGACCCCTGTGGGCCCGGGACACCCCACACGATGACCGCCGCCGCCGGCCGTCCGAGCTCGGCGAGCGTCCACGGAGACTCGACCGGATCAGGCGGGGTCAACGCGGGGTCGCCGTCGCGGGGTCGAGGAACAGGCTCGGCCCGCCTTTCCGGCTCGACCTGCCGGACTCGCGTGCACCGTGCGCAAACACCCGCGGAACCGTCCGGGGCGAGCCGGGCGGCGCGACCGCACCCAGTGGCGCAGGTACCAAACCCTGCGAGCCTCACGGCTGGACCGCCACGGCGCGAGCGATCCGGTTCGCCTGCTCCCCCAGGCGGTCGCCCGCGGCCGCGAGGACGTCCGCTCCCCGCCGGGCCTTGACCGCGGCCAGGTGGAGCAGCACGTACCCGGCCAGGCAGGCGACCAGGGTCAGGCCGTCACTGGCGGACGTGAGAGTTCTTGGTGCGTGCACGGTCGCGGTTCTCCGTCGGAGTCGTAGGCCGGTCGCTCACCGGCCTGCATGTGGTGCCGCCCCGAGTCTATGGGGGCCCGTGACCTGCTGTTACGCGGAAACGCCACAAACGGCGGGCGGACCCCCACGTGAAGTAGGGGTCCGCCCGGGTGTGTCGCGCGCTACTTGGTGTCGTGGACGATCTGGCTGATGCGGCCCTCCAGCACGCCGAGGCGCCGGGACAGCTCGACCTGGCTGATCATGCCCTTCTCGACGACCTCCCGGATGAGGGCGTTGCGGATCTCCGACGCGGTGTCGATGCGCTGCTGCAGGTGCGCGGCCCGTTCCCCGTGCTTGACGACGTCCCGGATTGCCTTCCACCACGGGATCTGCTTGACATTCCGCTTCTTGGCCTTCTGCTCGATGCCCTCCGGGGTCATCTTGCTGAGCTGGTACGGCTCCAGCTCGAGGGCTTCGCAGCGCAGCTTGTAGAACGGGGTCCGGGACCGGAACCCGGCCAGGGTGGACACGCCGCGCTCCCGGTCGTAGAACGACAGAGACAGGGCGGCCTCGTTGCGGGCGCGCCGCGGTCGGCGGGCTGCCACCGTCGAGTCGTCCATGATCTTCCCTGCGGCGACGATCCGGTCCACCGGGTCGGGGATCGCTTCCAGTTCGGCGCGGACGGCTTCGGCCGTCTCCCGCCGGATCCGGTCGTAGTCGGGACGCTTCGGTCGCTGCAGCATCGCGTCAGCCTCGCCGGGTTCGATCGCGGCCAGGGCCGTCATGGTGTGGTCCTCCAGCGGTGGGGTTGTCTCGTCTCCTTCGGGTCGGGGCAACCCCGGAACCACAGGCCAGAATACACGCAGGGCCGTACCCTGCCTAACGTCATGGTTGCTGGTTCACCCGGGCGGCGTCCCCGGTCAGAGAGGGCCGGTCACCACCCGCACTGTGCCGGGGGCGACGTCGTCCCGCTCCAGCAGGTCCAGGTTGTGGACGGTGATCGCGCACAGCAGGCCCACGTTGCGGCCGCCGGCCAGCCGGCTCATGTGCGACACGAACGCGTCCCGCTCACCCGAGCGGACCTCAACGGCCTCCGCCGTGGACTTCGCGTACTGGATCACCGCGTCCCAGTCGCAGATGCTGCGCACGCTGTCGAGGGCCCGGGTTGCGATGGTGACCCGGTGGTCCGGGCGGATGCGGGCCGAGACCTGATGCCGCAGCGCCTGCGGCGGCCACTGCGGGTCCCTGCCGACCCTCCACCGGTAGTCCGCCCGGGTGCGGGAGGCGTCGTTCTCGCCGGGCGCCGCCCACATGGGCGTCACCTTGTGCTGGAGGTGGTCGATGATGCGGCGGCCGCGGACGGCATGCGTCCGCAGGTTCTCGGCCAGCAGGGCACGCATCCTTCCGGGCTGCAGGGGATTTCCCCACTCGACGAGGAAGGAGGCATTCAGGTCGGTCAGCCCGTACTTGGCGATGAACTGGTCCGCCTGCTCGCGGGTCAGCACCCACGTCGCCGACCGGCCGTCGGCGGCCGCCACGTAGAAGACCGACCCGTACAGGATGGCGGCGAGGGTACGGGCCTCGTCCACGGTCATCCCGCACAGTGCGGCGATGGTGTCGCCGCGCACGAACGTGCCGGCCATCCGCGTCACAGTGATCACTGCAGGGCCCCTGCCGGCTGCTGGGAGGTCTGCTCGCGGGCCAACTCCTCCAGTTCGCCCTCACGGTGCTGGGCGCCCCGCAGGGAGTGCAGTTCCTTCTCCGCTCGGTCCGCGCGGTCCCGGTGCCGTTCCAGGGCCCGGCAGGCGGCCTCGTACGCGTCGAGGGTCGGGAACGAGGACCAGCCGTCCCCTTCGAGGCGCCGGATCACGAGGGCGACGATGTCGCTGATCCGGCCACGGCACACCGCGCACGTCCCGTCGTAGACGTGCTGGTCGTGGGCGGACCAGTCACCGCGCGGATCCCACCTGTGTGCGGCGACCGTGGCGGTCACCTCGGCGACGACGACGTCCCGGGTCTCCCGGACCGCGCCTTGCGGCGGGTTGGTGAACTGCACCTGGATCGCGTGCTCGTCTGGCAGGTATTGGACGTCACCGATGTAGGTCGCCATCCCGAACGCGAGAGGCACCTCGGCGCCGATCAGGCCGGACAGGACCGCCTCCTGGGGCGAGGGTGCCCCCACGGGGAGAGGGATCACAGCCTCCGCCGTGTTCGCTCCCTGGATCTGGCCCGCGTGCTCCACTGGCTCCTCAGGGTCGGTGATCTCCCCGAACTCGACCAACTGCAGGTCCGCCGGAGAGAACCCGAGGTCGGCAAGAAGATGACGCCGCGCCTTGGACACCAGACGCACCCGGTCGACCTCGTGCACGGCCTGTTCGTGCAAGACGGCAGCCGCGACCGCGTCGGCCAGTGTGTCGCCCGTCAGGATGGGCCCCGATCCGGGGCAGCGGTTGCAGGTGAGACCGTCGGGCAT
>DASTGO010000356.1:0-2501 GCA_035719045.1 Kineosporiaceae bacterium
CACTACGGGCTCATGCGGGGCTACCTCGTCGTGATGTTCCGCGCCGCCCGGCGCGTGCTCCGGCTGCAGATCACCGTCGAGGGCGACCCACCGCGACCGAGCGAGCCGGGCGGCATCCTCGTGCTGTCCCGGCACGCCGGACCCGGTGACTCCTTCATCCTCGTCTACGCGCTGCTGCACTGGTACGGCCGCGAGCCCCGGGTCGTGCTCAAGGACACGATGTCGCTCGACCCGGCGATCGGGCTGCTCCTGCACCGCCTGCCCGCCCGCTTCATCTCGCCGAACCCCGGGTCGCCGGAGGCCGGTGCGGCCGTCGAGGCGCAGATCGCCGAGCTCGCGACCGGGCTCGACGACGACGACGCCTTCGTCATCTTCCCCGAGGGCGGCAACTTCACCGAGGCCCGGCGCGACCGCGCGATCGCCTCGCTCCACCGCCTCGGCCTGCACGCCATGGCCCGCCGGGCCGAGCGGATGACCAACGTGCTCGCACCCCGCCCGGGCGGTGTGCTCGCGGCGCTGGATGCCGCGCCCGACGCCGACGTCGTGCTCGTCGGGCACACCGGGCTCGACCACCTGCTGACGGTCACGGATGTCTGGCGTGAGCTGCCGATGGACAAGGAGATCACCATGCGGTGGTGGCGCGTGCCGCGCTCCGAGGTGCCATCGGGGCGCACCGAGCGCATCGACTGGCTCTTCACCCGGTGGGAGCAGATCGACCAGTGGATCGGCGACCACCGACCGGTCGACCTGCCGCCGGGCCGCCTGCCGGCCCTGCCCGTCCTCGAGCGGCCCAGCCCGACCGGCTGAGGGGGTGGCGCGGGCTGCGATGCGCCCCCGTTCCACGTTTCCCGCGCCCGGCTGCTAATCTCACCGGGCGCACGCAAACGCGTGCCGGCCCCCGTAGCTCAGGGGATAGAGCACCGCCCTCCGGAGGCGGGAGCGCAGGTTCGAATCCTGCCGGGGGCACCATGCCGGGGGCACCATGTGACGTCTCAGGACATCCGAAACTCCCCGAACCCTCAGGGTTCGGGGAGTTTCGTCGTTTCGGCGGGTGTGGGTGTGGGTGTGAGGGGTTGGTAGCGGCGGTTGGGGTCGAGGGTCAGCTGCCGGATCAGCTGGCTGGATTTCCTTGTGGTGATGCGGATGTTCAGGCCGTGGATGCGCATGGTGACCTCGGTGCCGGTCCAGGCGCGGCCGAGGGCGATGGAGTACAGGCGTCCGCCGTGGCGCAGGGTGACCTTGCCGGTCTTGTCGACCTTGTCGTTGCGGATGCGGGCGTGGGTTCGGTCCGTGGGTTCGGCCGCGACGGTGGCCTTGGGTCGGGCCGTGTAGGCCTGTTCGGGGGTCTTGCGGCGTAGGGAACGGTGGGGGCGCTGGGTGTTGTACTCGAGGGTGAACCGGTCGAGCAGGGTCTGCAGCGCTGCGATGGTGTCGGGTTGCTCGGGCTGGGCGCGTAGCCAGTTCTTGAGGGTCTGCTGGAACCGTTCGACCTTGCCGCAGGTGGTGGGGTGGTTGGGGCGGGAGTTCTTCTGGATGACGCCGAGGGTGGCGAGCTCGGTCTCGAGGGCGTTGCGTCCGCCGCGGACGCGGTGGGAGGCGAGCCGGACGGTGTACACCATGCCGTTGTCGGTCAGGGTCGAGTAGGGCACGCCGTGGGCTGTGCGGGCGGCCCGGAAGGTGTGAAGCACGACCGGGCCGGTGACCCGCGGGTGCGCGGACACGTGCAGGGCGTAGCGGGAGTGGTCATCGAGCCAGGTGATGATCTCGACGTCGGCGCCGGGGCTGCCGTCGGGCTGGGTGAGGCGGTAGTGGGTGAAGTCGGATTGCCAGCACTCGTTGGGCTGGTCGGCCTCGAACCGTACGTAGGAGGACCGGGGCCGTTTCTGTGGTTGCGCCGTGATCCGCCCGTGGCTGGTCAGGACGCGGTGGATGCTCGCCGCGGATACCGGCAGCCCGCGGGCGGCCAGGTGCCAGCGGATGGTGTACGGGCCGGCGTCGTGACCGGAGGCGACGAGCCGGTCGCGTTCGAGGATGACCTGCTCGATCGTGTCGGCCGGCAGCGCCCGGGGCGAGTGGTGCGGGCGTCGTGAGCGGGGCTCGAACGCGGCCTCACCCTCGGCCCGGTACCGCGCCACGAGCTTGGAGACCCACCCCTTGGACACCCCGTACTCGCGGGCGACCTCGGCCTGGGACCGGCCCTCCTGCACGACCGCGGTGATGACCAGACGCGCCTTCGACATGGACGCATCCGACCGCGCCAGAGTTTCCTATGTCTCGAGACATGGGTTTCCTATGTCTTGGAACCTGACACTGTCACCCCGACTCGTGTTTCTGCAGGTCAAAGGCCCTTTGCTCGGTCAGAGCACAGGGCCTTTGCCATGCGCGAGGCTCTGCGGAGCTGTCCGCTACTGTCCGGGGGCACCGGCTCACCCCCTCGGGGGGATGCCCCGCCCCGCCCCGGGTCCTAGCGTGGCAGGGCAAGCCAGGGCGAGCACGGCCTG
>DASTGO010000357.1:0-5448 GCA_035719045.1 Kineosporiaceae bacterium
CGTTCGACCGGGCGGTCCGCCGGTACGCGGCGGGCATCCTCGCCCCGCAGCGCCCGCTCGGGCAGGCCCTGGCGGAGTTGGTGCACCGGCTGCACGAGGACATCGCCCACGTCCCCGGATCGATCTCGCCGGCCACCACGCTCGCCGAGGTGCTGACCCGGCGGGAGGGGACCAGCCAGGACCTGGCCGGGCTGGCCGTCGGCTGCCTGCGCCTGGCCGGACTGCCGGCCCGTTGTGTCAGTGGCTACCTGGTCGGCGGCCACCCGCAGACCCCACCGCCACCCGGTCCGGCGAAGCCGGCGGGTGCGGACGCCGTGCACGCCTGGGTCTCGGTCTGCGTGCCGCAGTGGGGCTGGGTGGACCTGGACCCCACCCACGACCGGCCCACCGACGACCGGTACGTGGTCACCGCCTGGGGCCGGGACCACGCCGACATGCTGCCGCTGAGGGGGGTCGTCTTCACCGACGGCACCGAGAGCACACTCACCGTCGGCGTGGACGTCGTCCGTCTCTGAGCGGATACCGCGGGTGCGGTGGCGCGGACACCGCACGGGTGCGATGTCGCCGGGATCGCCCGGCGTGGCTGATCCCGGCGACCGTCGCACCTGGCTGGATGGTGCGCCGCGCGCGACTCAGCGCGGAACCGACTCAGTCGCGGAAGGCGTCCTTGACCTTCTCACCGGCCTGCTTGATGTCGGACTTCGCCTGGTCGCCCTTGCCCTGGGCCTCCATGTCCTCGTCATCGGTGGCCCGCCCGACGGCCTCCTTGGCCTGTCCGCGCACCTTCTCGGCCTCGTTCTTGGCCTTGTCCTCGTATCCCATGACTCCTCCTCGGTCGAGGTCGGTCATGCGACCGTGCCCAGGCCGGGCGGTGTCATGCCTTCCCGGCTCCGCCCGGAGGCCGGCCGGTGGTCAGGCGTCGTCCCAGCGGAACAGCCGGGTGGCGATGAAGCCGACCACGAGGGTGAACCCGATCAGCACCGCCGAGGGGGCGAGCACGGCCTGCACGCCCTTGCCCCGGCCGAGGACGTCGAGCATGCCGTCGTTCATCCAGCGCAACGGGAACACCTTGGAGAAGCTGCGCAGCCAGGCCGGGGCCTGGCTGATGTCGAAGAAGGTCCCGGACAGGAACGCCATCGGCAGCACGATGAAGTTCGCCATCGCGCTGGCCGCTTCGTCGGTCTTGGCGACCGCCCCGACCAGCAGCCCGATGGACAGGAACGCCAGCGTCCCGAGGATCAGCAGCGGGATGGCCAGCCACCACTGGTGGGACAGCCGCAGCCCGAACGGCGGGGTGATGGCGAGTGCCACGAAGACCGCCGCCTGCACCAGTGCCACCACGAGGCTGACCCCGACCCGGGCGCCGACCACCGCCCACACCGGCGCGGGGGAGAGCCGGATCCGGCGCAGCAACTGCTTGCGCCGCCAGGAGACCAGGGTCAGGGCAGCCCCGAACGCCGCCGAGGTGGCCACCCCCCAGGACAGGATCCCCGGCGTGAGGAACTGGATCGCCTTGAGGTCACGGTCCTCGACCTGTGCGGCGGACAGCGAGAACGTCGGCGGGCGGCCCGAGGCGGCGATGTTCGCCTCGCCGACCACGGCCTGCACGATGCCCTGCAGTTGCGCCGCCTTGACCTGATCGGAGGCGGCGAACCGCAGGGTGAGGGAGTTGCCGTCCTCGATCAGCGCGGCCGGAAGGTCGCCGGAGCGGACCTTCGCGATGGCGGCGTCCGCATCGGGGAATCGTTGCTGCTTCAGCACCTGCGCGGGCAGCCGGTCGAGGATGGGTCCCTGTCCGGCGACCGCGATGGTCGTCGCGCTGGTCCCGGAGTCCCGGAAGATCAGCCCGAACACCACCAGGAACATCAGCGGGAAGAAGAAGGTGAAGAACAGGGCGGTCCGGTCCCGGAAGAATCCGCGCAGCATGGCCAGCGCCAGGGTCCGCAACTGCGTCCACGCCGAGGCCGCCACCGGCCGGCCGCCCGCAGCCGTGCCGCGGGAGCCCGTGCCCGTCTCGGTGCCCGGCCCCGTCTCGGTGCCCGGCCCCGTCTCGGTGCCCGTGCCCGTGCCGCGGGAGTCCGTCCCCGTCTCGGTGCCCGGCCCCGTGCTCTCGCTCATGCCCGTGTCTCTCATGCCCGGTACGCCCGTCCCGTCAGGTGGAGGAAGACGTCCTCGAGGGTCGCCGTGCGCACGCTCACCCCGTCCAGCCGGTCCCGTTCGGCGAGCTGGGTGAGCAGCCGGGCCGGGTGGCGCGTGCTGATCTCCACCTCGTCCCCGCCCTCGGTGACCTGATCCGCACCGTCCAGCCCCCGGGCCGTCGCCGCGTCGAGGATCCGGGTCGGCAGGGCCACCCGGGTCGGCGCGTCCAGGGCCCGGACCAGGGCCGCCGGGGAGTCCAGGGCGAGGATGCGCCCGCCGTCCATGATGGCCACCCGGTCACACAGCGCTTCGGCCTCGTCCAGGTAGTGCGTGGTGTAGACCACGGTGACCCCGCCGGACTGGATGCCGCGCAACAGATCCCACAGGTTGCGCCGGGCCTGTGGGTCGAGCGCGGCGGTCGGCTCGTCGAGGAACACCACCTCGGGGTCGTGCACCAGCGCGCAGGCGATGGACAGGCGCTGTCGTTGCCCGCCGGACAGTTCCGACTCCGGGGTGTTCGCCTTGTCGGCCAGCCCGACCACGTCGAGGAGTTCGACGGCGCGCCGGGCGCTCACCCCGTACAGTGCGCCGAACGCCTGGAGCTGCTCCCGGGCGGTGAGCTTGTCGAAGAAGGAACTCGCCTGCAGCTGCACCCCGATCCGTGGCAGCAGTGCGGGATTGCGCGGCCAGGGGGACTGCCCGAGCAGCCGGACCGTCCCGGCGTCGGCCTGGCGGATCCCCTCGACGATCTCCAGCGTGGTGGTCTTTCCGGCGCCGTTCGGCCCGAGGATCCCGAAGAACTCCCCGCGGTGGACGGTGAAGCCGACACCGTCCACGGCCCGCAGTTCCCCGTAGGTCTTCACCAGACCCTCGACCGCGATGGCGACTTCATCCCCGTCGGCGTCCCTCACGGCGCCGAGCGTAGCTGTGCCCGTTCCCGGTCGGCGACCGATCACCGGGTGGCGGCCCGGCCGGTGGTGCCGCGGTAACCGTCCAGGTGGGCCCGCAGGAGCTCTGGCCACGGGGTCGGCTGCAGGCCGAAGGTCTGCCCGGCCGCCGAGGAGTCCATCACCCAGGGCCGGACGTGCTGGTGCATCACCTCGGGCAGTTCGCGCAGCAGCGGGACGACCAGACCGCCGGCCCGCACCAGCACCGCGGGTATCCGGCGGACCGGCACCGGGGGCACCCCGGCCAGTTCGCACAGCATCGCGACCACGTCCCGCGCGGTGCGGGCCGGATGGGAGGGGACATGCCAGGCCCGGCCCCAGGCCCGCTCGTCCGCGGCCGCGGTGACCAGCATCCGGGCGACATCCCCGGTGTAGGTCCAGGTGTGCGGCACGTCGGGCTCGCCGAGGATGCTCGCCGCCCGGCCGGCCAGCAGTCTCGGCACCACCTGGTCGCCGAGCTGGCTCTGCGACCCCGGGCCGAGGTAGTCCGAGCCACGGACCTCGGTGACCCTGGCCCGGCCCGCCTCGTGCTCGGCCAGCGCGTCCAGCCACATCCGGGCCCGGACCCGCCCCTTGGTCCCGGTGGCGGCCAGTGGGGTCTGCTCGGTCATCGGCCCGCCCACCGGCCCGTAGCCGTACAGGTTCGAGACAGTGGCCAGCACGGCACCGCTGCGGCGGGCGGCCTCCAGCAGGGCGGCGGCGATCGGCGGCCAGTCCGTGGCCCAGCGGTGGTAGGGCGGGTTGGCGCAGTTGTACAGGGCGTGCGCTCCGGTGCACAGCGATGCCAGGTGCTCGGCGTCCACGGCATCGGCGGCCACCCGCTCGATCCCCGGTTCCGCCGGTCCGGACCCCGACCGGGTGACGACGACGACCCGGTGCCCCTGCCGGGACAGCAGGGTGGCCACCGCCGACCCGACCGCTCCGGCCCCGACCACGACATGCCGGCTGCTCTCCATCGGACTCCCCTTTCCCTGACCGCCCGTCCGTCGGGCACCGCGGTCCGCCCGCCACCCGCCGCCCGAGGGGGATGGGCAGGTGATTTCGGCGATCACTGCTCCATAATGAGAGCGATGCTCTCGAACTATGCCGGGCATGACAATCCTCCGCCCCGACGGCTCTGTCAAGAGCAGTGCTCTCAGAAATGAACGGCGATCGCCGGATGATGGTCAGGCCGGTGGCGAAACGCAGGGCGCGCGAGCGATGCTCCGGACGGAGAGCGCCCGTCCCGTTGCGTTGCCCCTGCTCTCGGTCGGGTGGATGATGACCGGATGGCCGAGGAATCCGTCGCCCGGACCGTCCGCCGGCAGGCACGGGACGAGCTGACCCGCCGGATCGTCGAGACCGCCCGGACCCAGCTGGCCATGGTGGGGGCGTCCGGGCTGTCGCTGCGGGCGGTCGCCCGGGAGCTGGGAATGGTCTCCTCGGCGGTCTACCGCTACGTGCCCAGCCGCGACGAGTTGCTCACCCTGCTGATCATCGAGGCCTATGACGCGCTCGGGGCGGCCGCCGAGCGGGCGGAGTCCCGGGTCGCACGGGAGGACGTCGCCGGCCGGTTCCGGGCGGTCTGCCTCGGGGTGCGGCGTTGGGCGATCCGGCACCCGCATGAGTACGCCCTGATCTACGGCTCCCCGGTGCCCGGGTACGCCGCCCCGGAGGCCACCATCGGCCCGGCCAGTCGCGTCGGCGCCCTGCTGGTCGGGATCATGGCCGACGGGGTCCGGCACGGGAAGAGGTCCGCCGGGCGGGTGGCTGCGGGGCTCGGCGAGGACGGGTCCGCGCTGCCGGAACCGGTCCGCCGGGCGATCGCCCCGATCCGGGCCTTCACCCCCCCGCAGGTCCCGGACGAGCTGGTGGTGGCCGGGCTGATGGCCTGGACCTACCTGTTCGGCGCGGTGAACTTCGAGCTGTTCGGCCACCGGCACAACGTCGTCGCCGATCCGGCGGCACTGCGGGAGGCCTTCTTCGAGCACGAGATCTCCCGGATGGCCGCGCTCACCGGCATCACCGGCTGAACGCTCACCAGCTGAACCGCAGTCCCCGCTCCGGTCCGGGGCGCCGCCCGGGCCTGCTCCGGGGCCGTCACCCGCTCAAGGTCGCCCGTTCGGGCGCCGAGGGCACGGTATGGCATCGAACCCGTCCCGCCACGACGCCGGGCTCACCCGTCCGGGTGCCCACCCGACCGCGCTGCGTGATCGCGAGTTCCCGTCCCCGGCTCCGTCCCCGTCCCCGGCTCCGTCCCCGTCCCCGGCCCCGGCCGCTCATGCAGCCCGCGGCGCCCGGCTGCTCGCCGCGGCACTGCTGGTGCCGACGGTGTGGCTGGCGGCCGCTCCGGCACAGGCGAAACCGGCCCCGCCGGTGCCCG
>DASTGO010000358.1:0-2273 GCA_035719045.1 Kineosporiaceae bacterium
CCGGCCGTCGGCTGCATGTCAGGCCGCCCGGTGGATCGACGGGCGCAGGCCCCGGGGGCTGCCCGCCGCCCTACGGGTGCCGGCCCCCGTACCGGTCAGGACCGGGCCGGCCGGGACTGGGCAGCCGCTGATGTCCAACACCCGTTCTCCCACCTGCCGAGACCCACGAACCCGGGGAGTGCACCGATCTTACCGCCACATGATTCTCACATCATTCGCTGTAACGCCGGCCGAACGGGATTCACCGGAGAAAGTAGCGGTCGCAGGCCCGCCAGGGAATCCCCGAGCGGGTCGGTATTGACCTTGGATCCCTGGGGTAGCGTGGGGGCAGGCTCAAGCAGTGCAGCTCCAACTCCCGTCATCCGCAGTCATTCCATGCCTCCGACCTGCAGGAATGACGGAGGGTTCGGCGTCCCGCCGAGGACGGTCGAGGCACGACCGTCAAGTCGTCCGACAACTTCTCTCGATGTCAATCCCTCTGACCTCGAAGGTCGTTCGGTGCAGAATGCAGTCCACGGGTCCAGGGCATTTCTCCGGGCATGACGATCGACGTTACGTCAGTGAAGAAATGCGGTGGGTAAACCGTATGGCCGTCTCGTCGCGCAAGCCTTCCGCCCGCACAGGGGTCCGGCCCCCGCGGGGGCCGACCTCAGGTCGGTCGGGCCGCGCAAGCGGAGCCCGGCGGCGTGGCCGGATCCTGCCCGGACCGCGGCCGGACCACGACGACAGGCTTGCCCTCCGTCGCGGTAGCCGTCACGAAACCGCCCACGGGCACCGCGTCCAGGGCGAGGGAACCCCAGCTCCCGGCCGGGGCGGGAGTCACTCCGCCCGCGGCCGGCTGGGCACCGCCCTGCCCCGCCCCCGCGCCGGCGTCCGCCGTAGCAGCACCCCCGGTGACATCCGGACCGGCGGCGGAGGCGGTGCCCGGGCCACCGGAACCTCCTGCCGCGCAGGCGGACAGGCAGGCGACCGGGGCGAGTCCCGCCCCGAGGCGCACCGACCGGCGGGCGGGGTGCGGCTGCTGGTCCACGGCTGCCTCCTCGTGGGTAGGGCACGGCACGGCCCGGGCCGGTGCCGGGCCGGCGAGTCGTCGGGGAGGTACGGCCACCCGCCGCCGCGGTTACGCCCCGGGCCCGGCGCGCGGGCGTGCAGGCGGGACCGTAACCGGGCCGTGGGCAGGCCCGTAGAGGTGACGTGCGTCAGTGTGTCCTCGCCGGGACCGGCGGCCCGGGAGCCCTCCCCCTGGCCGTCACCGCCGGCGTCGACTCGCGCGGCGGTTCCGGAACGGCCGGGTCCGCCGTGAGCGCCGACGAGCGGCCGCGCCCGCAGGCCGCCGCCCCGCAGCGGGAACCGGCCCGACCCACCGCCCCGCCGCCGGCCGTCGACTGGCAGGACGACGCCACGCTCGCCGCCCTGGCCATCGCGGACGCGGACGCCTTCGGCCAGCTCTACGACCGCTACTGCGACCAGATCTACCGGTTCGCCTACCGGCGGCTGCGGGACCGGGAGTCCGCCGAGGACGCCACGGCCGACGTGTTCTTCAAGGCGCTGCGCGCGATCGGCAGCTACAAGCCGTCCATGGCGCCGTTCTCGGCCTGGCTGTACCGGATCGCCTCGAACGCGGTGACCGACCACCTGCGGGCCCGCCGTCCGGCGAACTCCCTCGACACCGCGATGGAGACGCCCGACCGGTCCGATCCGGTGGACGTGCAGGCGATCAACCGCCTGGAGGCCGACCGGGTGTGGCTGGCCGTGGACCGGCTCACCGACGCCCAGCGGACCGCGATCATCCTGCGCCTGGGCCACGACCTGCCGATCGCGGAGATCGCGGCGCTGATGGACCGCAGCGAGGGCGCCGTGAAGCTCCTGCTCAACCGCGGGCTGACCGCCGTCCGGACACATCTGTCCGATGCACCTTCCGGAGCCGTCCACCACAGCTCCGGACCGTCAGCCGAGCGGGGGATCCAGTGAACGGCTACCCGCCGGCCTCCCCGGGTCACGGCGAGGAGGACCTCTCCGCCGAGGTGACCGCGGGGCTGCCCGATCCGCTGGACGATCCGGACCTGCGTGAGGTGGCCGTCGTCGTCCGCGACGTGCTGCACGAGCACCGGATGCGTCCGGCAGCCCGCGACCAGCTGCGCGCCCGGCTGGTGGCCGCGGCCACTGCCCAGGCCCTGCCCGCCGGGGACCTGCCCGCCGAAGGACCGGCCGGACACCCGGAAGCCAGGCCCGGCGGATGGGACTCCCGGCCCGCAGGGCAGCCCGGCGAACGG
>DASTGO010000359.1:0-15876 GCA_035719045.1 Kineosporiaceae bacterium
GTCTCCCCGAGCATGCGTCGCACCGTCAGAACGATCGTCCGGCGATCACGGGGGCACGGGGGCGCGAACTCAGTGGTCCGCTTGAGCCGATCAGACCTTCACGTCACACCGCGCCAGGCGGAGGGCGAGGGCGAGGGCCGACCTGACGCCCCGCACCTCCCCCTTACGAGGAGCGCGCTGGCCCCCACGCCTGGGTCAGAGACGACTCGAGGCGGCGGCCACCGAAAGCTGTTTAAGGGCCCAGAAACGAAGGGGTGGCCCCTCTAGTCCATTCATGGACTAGAGGCGCCCACAGCGGCGCCTGTGGCCGCGGAGGGCATGGTCAGTGGCCACCAGAGGATGCATCCGAGCCGTCTCCGGCAATTCCAGCCATGCGATAGTGCCGCGACTGCTAGCGACTGGCCTATAGATGGCACTGCGCTAGCACTAGCAAGGCCTAATGGCTGCCCACCCAGCACTCAGTCTCAGTGTCCGTACATCTGCCAACAGTGGTTCCGCATGTGTGTCCCCAGTTGCCTAGCCGTGTGGCGCACACATCCCGGAGACCTGGCATGCGCATCCTGCTCGCTCCCCGTACACCTGTCGCTGACCTAACGGTCGTCAGCAGTCGCTACTCGCTGAGTCGCCCGATTGCTTGGGCTACGCCTTCCGAGGACCGGCGCATAGTTTTCACCACACTGATCGTCAGCTGTTACTCCGGCAGCGAGCCATGAGTGTCAGGTCTTCGTAGCGCCTGCCGTAGGTACGCCCGGGACGCTTGGCCTGCTTCTAACCCATACATGGTTGGCTAGGCGCAGACTGTTACCACATGTTGCGCAGGGCGGCAGCGGGTGTTGCTCAGGTCAACGGCAGACTGACGCCGGGCTGTATGGCCGCTCGCGGCGCACCGAGCCCACCCCTACGGCAGGCGCACTATCAGCTCACCGAGAGTGGTTAGGCAGTGATCAGCCAGTGACCCAGCGGTGACCGATCCACGCTAATCCAACTGTCTGTCGGCGTGTCCCTTGCAGGCAGCCGGTCCGCTCCGCTTCACTCACGCGCATGCGCACGATCACGGTGTTCAACCGCAAGGGCGGTGTCGGCAAGACCTCAGCCGCTGTGAACCTCGCGGGACTCCTCGCCAACGCCGGCCACAAGACGGTTCTGGTGAACCTCGACGCCCAGATCGACCCCGAGATCGACCTCGGAGTCCGTGACCGCGGCGACCAGGGGCTCGCACTCGTTCAGGCTGCGATGGCGGGGATCCCCCCGGAGCCGGTTCGAGATGTTCGGCCGAATCTCGATCTCGTTTGTGGCGGCCCCCGCTTGGAGGACCTCAAGGCAATCATCACCAACCGTCGCTTGACGACCGGTGATGCGGCTGCCGCGCAGGCCCCGCTGGTCAACAGCCTGCGAGCCCTGGCGCAGCAGTACACCTTCGTCATCATCGACTCGCCTCCCGGCGGATCGATCATGCAGGAGGCGGCGTTGACCGCCTCCCGTTGGGTGCTGGTGCCCACCGCGCCCGACGAGGCCTCCATCAGCGCGCTCGAGCCGCTCTCCGAACTGTTCCTGGCGGCTCGGCAACTCAACCCCGACCTCGGGCTGCTCGGCGTCTTCCTCTTCGGAATCGGGGCTACCTCCCGACGGGTCATCCGGCAGGCGGCGGACGCCCTGTCCGAGATGTTCGAGGGCATGAACGATGTGGTGATGACGGCGCCGGTCGACCTTGAGGCACCCGACGACGACCGTGGCTGGATGGTCATCAGGGACGTGAAGGCGGTCGCGGTCGAGTGCCGTGCCCGCGGACTGCTCGTGCACGAACTCGAGTCCCTGACGGCCAAGCCGACCACCAGCGTCAAGGGACTCGCGTCCGACTACGAGAAGCTCGCCCGCGAGGTCGTCCTCCGCGTCATCACGGCCGAACAGCGGGTCATCGACCTGGCCGCAGCGACAGCTGAGGTGACAGTGTGATGGCGCAGGACAAGAACACGGAGAAGCAGACGTCTGACCGACCGGCTCGGCCCCGCCTGGCTGGTGCCTTCGGGGCGCCCCCCGCTGCGCCTGCTCGGGACAGGTCGGCGGGGCTGGCCGGGCTCACACTGACTCCGTCCCCAGCCTCTCCGGTAGTTCTCACGGAGGTGCCCCCCGTCATGGAGGCGTCTCCCATCACACTCACTGCTCCCGAGCCTCTGCCAGCGGCAGATCCTGCGCCCTCCCGACCCAACAGGGCAGGGGGGCGCAAGGGCACGGCAAAGGCAAGGCCTGCAGCCGCGGAAGCGGACGCTGCATCCGCAGTCGGTATGTACGTGTGGGTCTCGACCCATGACCTGCTCTCCGCACAGATCGACCTCAGCCGTGGCCGTACCCAAGACATCGTGATCCTCGAGGCCGTCGATCGGCAGGCTGACCGGCTGCGCGAGCACTTCCAAGGGATGCAGCCGAAGATCGGCCGCTTCTCGGGTGTTCAGCGCAAGCGCCGGCAGTCGCACCCGGAGCGGCAGGTGGCGATCAGCCCCAGGCTGACCGAGGGGGACCTGGCGATCCTCGACGAGATGTGGCAGGAGGCCGGTGCCTCGAGCAGGAGCACATATGTCAACACGGCGCTCAGGTTCGAGTACGGCGGGTGAGGCGGGGGGAGCGGTCGACACTCGGTCACAGGCCTCAGGCGTAGCTCTCTGTCGCCCCTGCCTCACCACCGCCTAGCCATTTCGGCATGTCATCACGGTCCGTTCGGCTTCTCGGAACGTTCTTGACGGCCGTCGTTGCTGATCGTTGACTACCCTGACGAGCGCGCTTGTTGACCACGGGGGGCGGCTGGCGCCTGACTTGGCGTGTCCCCCGGGGAACTGGAGGACGTATGGAACAGCGACGGTGGCCCCTCCTCGTGCCGGTAGCGCTGGCGGCGGTGCTCGTGGGGTGTTCAAGCGGTAGCCAGCCGAACACGCAGACGCCCTCGACCTCGACCTTGACCTCGTCTCCGTCGATGACCCCGTCGTCCCCTGCCTCGGCCAAGGTCGACCCCGCTGCACAGCCAGCGGTGGACGCCTACCTGAAGTTCACGGAGACCGCCAACAACGCTGAGCGGAAGCCACATCAGTTGGGACAGGCGATCGACCCTGCCGCGGACTATGGCAAGTACAGCTTCGACCCGGTTCGGGGGCAGGAGAACGCCTACATCCTCTACCTGTCTCAGCAGGGGTGGGTACGGCGTGGGACGCCTCCCACTCCACGCCCGCAGGTGACCTCGGTCGATCTCGCCGCGAAACCGTACCCGAGCGTGTCTCTCACGAATTGCCCCATTCGATCTCTCGGCTGGGAGCAGACGTACTACGACGTCAAGACCGGGAACCCAACCCCGGATCCATATGCCACGCAAGCTCCCTTGACCTTGAACGTCCAGGTCATCTACTACGAGGGGCACTGGGGGGTATACAAGATCGACAGGCTCAAGGACAAACCATGCGGCGCCTGAGCTTCGGACTCATCGCAGCGGTTGCCCTGAGTCTCAGTGTGTGGTCGACGCCGACGACTGCCGCAGCCGCTGCTGGTGGCGTATGCGCTCCCAATGCCGTCAGCTGCCCGCCCGTTGACTGTGGTGGCAGCGCCTGCACCGTCGGTGCGACCAATCCGCCGACCCCGAGTTCGACGACGCCTCCACGCAAGGGCTCGGGCGGTGGGGGAAACGCGCCATGTATCGACATCAACGGGGACACCGTTCCCTGCTACGAGCCCACCTTTGGCTGGTTCAACCCGAGCGACTCGTGCTACTACAAGCCTCTCGACCCCTCGCCGCCGCCCTCTGACCCGGCGTGGGAGGGGCACTACCCCAACGGGGCGATCTATCAGCAGACGTGTTACTGGGTTCACGGGACCGGCGGGGCATGGGCGTGGTTGGCCACCCCGCCGCCGGGGATGCCCACGGTGACGCCGGCTCAGTTGGCTCAGCAGGCACTGGCCACCCTGCACGTGCCTGACCTGGTGATGCGTCGGTCGCCGACTGAGGCGAACAGTGACCACGGCACGCCCTACACGTGGGTGAACCTGTGGACCTGGTTCTGGACCGACCCGGCTTCATGGAAGGTCCAGACGGCTCGCGCGACGGCTGGACCGGTCTGGGCTGAGGTCACGGTCACCCCGACGCAGCTGATCATCTCTCCGGGCGAGACGGGGACAGCCAATGTCACTTGCTCTGGGCCTGGCCGGCCCTGGACGCAGGCTGACGGCAACGGTGCTCCCTCGGGCGGCGGGTGTGGGGTGGTGTACCGGCATGTGTCGGCGGTTCCGATCACGGCGACGGTGGCCGTCGAGTGGGCCGTGACCTGGCAGGGCTCTGGCGGGGCCTCGGGCACGCTGCCGGTGATGCGGACTCAGTCGTCGGCCACCTTCGCGGTGGAGCAGATCCAGGTGGTGACTCGATGACACGAGGGACGGGGGTTTCGTGAGCGTCTCGACTGCACCCGGTCGCGGCCAGGTGGGCGCGATGGAGGGTGTCAGGGCTGGGGCGGCGTTGCCGACCCGGCAGCGTCGCCCGGGGTGGATCGCCTTGGGCATGGCGTTGATCTTGGGGTTCGCCGCTGTGGGGGCCTGGCTGTACACCGCGGCGGGGGCGAAGACCCCGGTCGTGGTGGTGGTCCGGGACGTGCCGGAGGGCCGGGTCATTCAGCGCGACGACCTGTCGACGGTGGCCGTGGCCGGGGGAGTGACGGCGGTCGCCGGGTCACATCTGGACTCGGTGGTGGGGCAGACGGCGGTGGTGCATCTGCTGCCGAACATGCTGCTGCAGCGGTCGATGGTCACCACGGGTGCCGGCCTGAGCGCTGCGGAGGCGCAGGTCGGGGTGGTCGTGAAGTCCGGGCAGATCCCTGCCGACGGCCTGATCCCGGGAGATGTGGTGGAGGTGGTGCAGCTGCCGTCGGCTTCGTCCGCGCAGCCGGTTCCGCCGCAGGTGCTGGTGGACAGGGCGCGGGTGACGGCCTCGCGGGCCGATCCGGCGCAGACCGGCGGGACCTTGTTGACGCTGGTGGTGCCCCGGGAGCGGGCCGTGGCGGTGGCGGCGGCCAGTGGCGCCGGTCAGGTCGCGTTGGTGAAGGTCGCTGCCCGGTGATCGTCGGGGTGTGCGCGGACAAGGGCTCCCCGGGGGTCACGACGCTGGCGACGGCTCTGGCGATCGCCTGGCCGGGGCGGCGGCTGCTGCTGGAGGCCGACCCGTCGGGTGGGGACTTGGCGTTTCGGGCGCGGGCCGCCGCGTCGGGGGAACTTCTGGCGGACAGGCCTGGTCTGTTGACGCTGGCCGCGGATGCGCGGGGGGCCATCCCGGCGGAGGTCTTGCCGCACTACGCGCAGGCGACCACGTGGGGGGTGCCGGTCGTGGTGGGGCCGCCGGGGGCGCAGTCCTACACGCCGGTGCGGGCCCTGTGGCCGGCGGTGGCGCAGGTGGCCGCGGCGTGGCCGGGGACGGTGATCGCCGATCTGGGGCGTCTGCAGCCGGGCAATCCGGCGGTATCGCTGGCCCGGTCGGCCACGGCGGTGCTGGTGCTGGCCGAGGTGAGTGTGGAGGGCCTGTATCACCTGCGGGAGCGGGTCAACGAGCTGGCTCACGCCTTGGGTGACCCGACCCGCTCGCACAACCCGGTGGCGGTGGTGGTGGCGGCCAGGCGCAAGGACGCCGGTTCGGCGGTGCGGCAGGTGACCCATCTGCTGCAGGCGGGAGGGTCACCGATCCCGGTGGCCGGGGTCGCCGCGGTGGACCCGGTGGCCGCCCAGCAGCTGCGGGAGGGGCAGTTGTCCAAGCGGGCCGCTGCAGGGGATCTGCTGACCAGTGCCCGTGAGCTGGCCGCCACCGTGTGTGCCTGGTGGCCGCACCTGGCGGTCCCCGCCGACCAGCCGGAGGCCGTCGCGCCGGGTCCGGGAGCACCGGACGGCGGGGCCGGGGACGCGGCGTTGGCGATGGCCCGTTTCCCGCAGGGGACCCGGTGACGGCGGGCACGGGCGCACCGTTGGACTACGGGGTGGTCCGGCGGCTGCAGGCGCAGGTCGCCGACCGGATGACGGCGACCAAGCAGCACCGCGACCGCACCGGTCAGGTCCCTCTGGGCCGGGAGGATGAGCGGCAGCTGGCGCTGTCGTTCGCCCATGACGCGGTGGCCCAGCACATGCAGGCGCAGATCGCCGCGGGCCGGGAACTGCCCGACAGCTCCTATGACGTCCACCTGGTCGAGGCGATCGACGCGGCCATGTTCGGGGCGGGGGCGTTGCAGGCGCTGCTGGACCACCCCGAGGTGGAGAACATCGACATCAACGGCTGCGACGAGGTGTGGGTGACCTACGCCGACGGCCGCACCGTGCGGGAGCGGCCGGTGGCCGCGACCGACGACGAGCTGGCGGACATGGTCCGCAACCTGGGCGCCTACGCCGGGGTCAACGCCCGCCCGTTCACCCCGGCCACCCCGGAGCTGGACCTGCGGCTTCCGGACGGCTCCCGCCTGTCGGCGATCATGGTGGCCTCGGAGCGGCCGGCGGTGAGCATCCGCCGCAACCGGTTCCCGCAGATGTTCCTGGACCAGGTTCCCGCCCAGGCCGAGCCCGTTGACGGCCACCGGCCCGCGACGCTGCTGCAGTTGGGGACGGTGGATGAGCAGCTGGCCGCGTTCTTGCGGGCGGCGGTGGTGTCGCGGTGCAACATCGTGGTCGCCGGCGCCACCGACGCGGGCAAGACGACCCTGCTGCGGGCCCTGATCAACTGCATCCCGGCGCAGGAGCGGCTGATCACGGTGGAGCGGGCGCTGGAACTGGGCCTGCGCCGTCACCCGCACCTGCACCCCAACGTGGTGGAGATGGAGGAGGTGCTGCCGGCGCCCGACGGTGGTGGCGGGGTGAGCATCGGGCAGCTGGTGCGCCGCACCCGCCGCCAGAATCCCTCCCGGGTGATCGTGGGGGAGGTCCTCGGCCCGGAGGTGGTCGAGATGCTGTCGGCGATGAGCCAGGGCAACGACGGGTCGCTGTCGACGATCCACGCCCGTGACGCCGCCGACGTGTTCGGCCGGCTCGCGACCTACGCCGCCCAGCATGAGGGCTTGAGCTTCGAGGTCTCCCACGCGCTGATCGGGTCGACGATCGACTTCGTGGTGTTCGTGCGCAAGAACCCCAGGGCGGACGGGCGGCGGATGGTGATGGAGGTGCTGGAGGTCATCGGTTCCGCCCACGGCGGGGTCACCCGTTCACGGATCTTCGTGGAGGGCCGCGACGGGCGGGCCGTACGGGACCCGGAGGTGCCGATCGCCCGGCTGGCCCAGTTGGCCGAGGCCGGCTACGACGACGCCCCGGTGTGGCCGGTGGGCCACGCCCACACCGGCCCGGACCCCACCGGCTACGGCGGCAACGGCTACGGCCCCCACGCCTGGACGCGGGGACGCTGACATGGGACTGCAGCCGGGGGTGCTGCTGGCCGCGGTGGTGGCGGCGGGGGTGGCCGGGGGAGTGGTCGTGCTGGTGGCCGGGCTGCGCGGGGTCGTGCCCGACCCGACCCGGCCGCAGCGACGGTGGGTCCAGGCCCGGGCCCGCCTGGCGTCACCCGCCTTGACCGGCCGTGTCGCGGCCGCGACCGGGGTCGGGGTGGCCACTTTGGTGTTCACCCGCTGGCCGGTCGCCGCGGCCGCCCTGGCGGCCCTGGTCGGGTTGTGGCCGCAGCTGTTCGGCGGCCGCCACGGGGAGCAGGCGCAGATCGCGCGCCTGGAGGCACTGGTGGTGTGGACGGAGTCGCTGCGCGACACCATCGCCGCCCACGCCAGCCTGGAGCAGGCCATCCCTGCGACCACCGCCACCTGCCCGCCGGTGATCCGCCCGGCGCTGACGCGTCTGGCCGGGCAGATCCGCGCCCGCGCGCCGATGGACGACGCTCTTCTGGGGCTGGCCGCCGAGCTCGACGATCCCAGCGCCGACCTGGTCTGTGCGGCGCTGATCCTCAACGTCCGCCGACGCGGTGACCGGCTGGCCGAGGTGCTCGGCGGGCTGGCCTGCGCCGCGCGTGAAGAGCTGGAGATGCGGCGGCGGATCTCCGCCGGCCGCGCGGGACTGCGCCGCGGGGTGCAGATCGTGGTGGTCCTGACCGTGGTGTTCGCCGCGTTCCTCATCGTCTTCGGCGGCGCCTACGTCACCCCCTACGGCACCCCCACCGGCCAGCTGGCCCTGCTGGTCGTGGTGGGTCTGTTCGCCGCCGGTTTCGCCTGGATGCGCAAGCTGGCCAACGACGACCACCCGGCGGCCTTCCTCACCCGGCCCGGCCGCGAGCTGCCGGCCGATCCCGCCGAGGTGCAACTGGTGGCGGCGTTGACGGGGCTGTCGGCCGGCGACGCCAGCGCCCAACTGGGCACTGTCACCACGTCGCAGGCCCCCGGGGCGGATCGGGCGGGTGCCCGGTGATCCCTCTCGCGCTGGTCGGCGCCGCCCTGGGCGCCACCGTGTTCGCCCTGATCTGGCGGATCGTCTCCCCGCGCCCGTCCGCGCTGGTCCGGCTGGGTCAGTTCGATGCCCGCCACACCCTGCAGCCCGTCGGGATGCCGGCGGCCTCCGCGGACAGCGGGTGGCTGGGCCGGGCCGGGACCTGGGTGTCGGCGCAGCTGACCCGGCGCGGGATCGCGTTCACCACCTTGCGGCAGGACCTGGCCCTGACCGGGCACAGCCTGGAGTGGGCGATGGGCCGCAAACTGCTCGCCGGGGTCGCCGGGTTCTTCCTGGTCGCCGCCACCGCGCTGGGCCTGCAGCTGACGACCGGGTGGGCCCCGCCCTCCGGCGTCCCCGTGGTCCTGGCGGTCGTCGTCGGTGTCGGGTTCTCCTTCCTGACCGACCTGGAGGCCAGGCGGCAGGCCGCCGAACGTCGCAGGCAGTTCCGCCGGGCCCTGGGCGCCTACCTGGACCTGGTCGCCCTGGAGATGGCCGGGTCGGCGGCGCCGGCCGAGGCACTGCCCAACGCCGCCCGGGTCGGGGCGGGCTGGCCGATGGCCCTGCTGCGGGACACCCTGTGGCGGGCCAACCTGTCCGGGGTCGACCAGTGGCAGGCCCTGACCGAGTTGGGCGAGCGGATCGGGGTGGAGGAACTGCGCGACCTGGGGACCCTGGTCCGGCTGGTCGGCCGCGACGGTGCCCAGGTCCGCCAGACCCTCACCGCGCGGGCCGCCACGATGCGCCGACGCGAACTGGCCGAGGCCGAAGGCAAGGCCGGGCAGAAGGACCAGTCGATGCAGATGGCTCAGGTCCTCATCGGTTTCGGGTTCATCGTCTTCATCGCCTACCCCGCGATCGTCGCCGTCATGGCCTTCTGAACGTCGCGGTTCTCTGACCCGCATGCCCACCCATCACGAGAGGGAGAACGACCTTGATGGAGATCCACCTGGCCCGTACCTGGCTGGCGGACCGGCTGCACCGGCTGCCCCGCCGCAACGGCGAGGGCCGCGTCGACGACCGCGGCTCCGACATCGTCCAGACAGTGATCATCGTGGGGTTGTTCGCGGCGGCCGCGATCCTCATCGTCGGGATCCTGATCAGCAAGGCCACCGACGCGGCGAACGCCGTCAAGACCCAGTAGTGGCGGGCAGCAACCAGGTTGCTGCCCGCCGGTGGGGACCCGACGGCGGCTACTCGGTCGTCGAGGCCTCCATCACCCTGCCCGTGGTGATCCTGCTCAGCCTGCTGGTGGTGCAGTGGGCGCTGATCTGGCACGGCCGGCACGTGGCCGAGGCCGCGGCGCAGACCGGGCTGCGGCACGCCCGCGGCTACCAGGCCACGTCGGCTGCGGGGCAGCAGGCGGCCGTCGACTACCTGCACAACGTCGCGCCCCGCCTGCTGACCTCCAGCCGGGTGGACGTCACCCGGACCCCGACCACGGTCAGCGTGCACGTCCACGCCGAGGTGCTGCCGGTCGTCCCCGGCCTGTCCGGGCTGATGGCGGGCAGCATCGACCAGAACGTGTCCGGGCCGGTCGAGAGGTTCGTCCCGTGACCCGCCGGCCGCCGGCGTGTCCTCGGCGCGGCCCCCGACGCGAAGAGGGCCTGGCGGCGCTGGAACTGGCGATCCTGGCCCCGCTGTTCATCGTCATGCTGCTGGTCGTGGTCGCCTTCGGCCGGGTGACCCAGGGCCGCGCCATGGTCAATCAGGCGGCCGCCGCAGCGGCACGCGCCGGCTCCCTGGCCGCCACCCCCGCCCAGGCGTCGGCCGACGCCACCCGCGAGGCCCGAGCCACCCTGGCCAGTGCCGGGCTGGCCTGCTCCGGAGCCACCGTCACCGTGGACACCGGCGGCTTCCGCCCGGGCGGTCAGGTCAGCGTGCAGGTGGTGTGCAGCGTCGACCTGTCCCACCTGGCGTTGGCCGGGCTGCCCGGGGCGATGTCCCTGACGGCCACCGCGGCGTCCCCGCTGGAGAACTACCGCGACCTGGGGGGCACCCCGTGACGACGCGACCTCGCCCCGCAGCCGTCTCCACCCGCAGGGCGGGCGCCCGCCCGGGGGAGGACCGGGGGTCGGTGGCCCTGTACATGGCCCTGATCATGGTCGGTCTGCTGGTGACGGCCGGTCTGGTCATCGACGGCGGCGCCGCGATCGCCGCCCGCGGCCGGGCCGCTGACCTGGCCGAGCAGGCCGCCCGAGCCGGAGCCGACGCCCTGTCTCCGGTATCCCTGCGCGGCCCCAGCCCCACCACCTTGACCCTGGACCCCGCGGCCGCGCAGGCCGCGGCCACGCGGGTGCTGTCCCTGGCCGGAGCCACCGGGGAGATCCAGGTGTCCGGGCTGCAGGTGAGCGTGACCGCCCACGTGCCCCGCCACGCCGCGATCCTGTCGGCGGTCGGCGTCACCGACCTGACCGGGACGGCCACCGCCACCGCCACCGTCCTGCACGGCACGACCACCGGGAGCCCGTGATGCGTTACCTGCGTGCGGCCGCCGCCCTGGCCGCTCTGCTGGGCCTGCTGGCCGGCATCCCCGCGACCCTGGCGGCCACCGTCGGAGACCCCCTGCGCGCCTGGCCCGACCTGCTCGCCGGCGACCTGTCCGACCGCGTCGTCATCGCGGTCATGGCCGCCGTCGCCTACCTGGCCTGGGCCCAGTTCGCCCTGGCCGTGGCCGTCGAACTGGCGGCCGGGCTGGCCCGGGTCCGGGTCCCGGTCCGGCTGCCGGGGGTGTTCGCCGGCCAGCGGCAGTTGGCGCACGCCCTGGTGGCCGCCGCGTTCCTGCTGACCCCGGCCACGGCGATCGCCGCACCCGCCCACCCGGGGACCGCCGTTGCGGCGCAGGCCGTGGCCACCACGCCCGCGGTGTTCACCACCACCGAGCAGGCGACCGCCGCGGAGCACGACGACCGGCGAGCCGGGCCGCAGCAGGCACCCGCCACGACCAGCTACGTCATCCGCGGCGACGGGCCGGGCACCTACTGGGACCTGGCCGAGCACTTCCTGGGCGATGGCACCCGCTGGCAGGAGATCTGGCACCTCAACTCCGGTCGCCATCAGAGTGACGGCGAGGTCATGTCCTCGCCGGGTCTGCTGCGGGAGGGCTGGACGGTGCTGCTGCCGGCCGGCGGCCCGGGCCAGCCCCCGGCGACGGACGGGCGCACCGGCGGCGAGCAGGTCGAGGTCCACCGTGGGGACACCTTGTCCGGGATCGCCGCCGACCACGACGTCGCCGACTGGCACCGCCTGTGGGAGGCCAACCAAGGCCGACCCGAGCCCGGCAACCGCCGGTTCGTCGACCCGGACGTGATCCTTCCCGGCTGGACCCTCACGGTGCCCGCCCAGGCGGCTGACCCTGCCACCCCTGCCGCTGCGGGCCGAACCGAGGCCGCCACCCCGGCACCGCAGCCCGCGCCCTCCACTACTTCGGGGCCGGCTGTCCAGGACGGCGCACTGGCGCCGACCCCTGCCACGGCGACACCCTCCACCGTCGGCAACGCACCGACCGGCAACCCGACCCATGCGCCGACGGTGCGGGAGCGCCCGCAGGGGGAACAGGCACCTGCCGCCAGCGTGACCGGGACCGACACGGCCCGGCCCACCGCCACCGCGTCCGCGGGTACGTCGGCGCCGGTGACGGCGTCGGCCCCGCCCGCGGCCGGGGAGGAGTCCGACGGCGCGCCGGCGGGGATGTCGGTGCTGGCGGCCAGTGTGTTCGGGGTGGGTGGTCTGCTGCTGGCCGGGGTGAGCGCGCAAGCGTTGCGCAGGCACCGGCGCCGGCAGTTCCGTCACCGCCGGCCCGGGCGGGCGATCGCCGCGACCCCGCCGCAGCTGTCGGGCACGCAGCGGGCGCTGCTGTCCGGTGCCGGGGTGAGCGATGTGCGGTGGCTGGCGCAGGCGTTGCGGGGCCTGGTCCACCTGCAGGCCGGCGACCCGCAGGCGTGTCTGCCCGACGTGGTCGCGGTCCGGCTGACCGCGACCGACCTGGAGCTCGTGCTCACCGGCCCTCATGACGGCCCTGCGCCGGGAGCCTGGACGGTGACCGGTCCGGCGGGGGACCGGTGGCGGCTGGAGCGCGGGGCCCCCACCGGGTTCAGCCCCGCGGCCGCGGACCGGCACCTGGCCCCCTACCCGGCGCTGGCCTCGGTCGGGTACACCGCGGACGGCGACTACTGGCTGGTGGACCTGGAGCGGGTCGGTGCCCTGACGTTGACCGGAGACGGCGAACGGTGCGCCGACCTGGCCCGGTTCGTCGCCGCCGAGCTGGCCCACAACACCTGGTCGGAGCAGCTGCAGGTGAGCTTGGTCGGGTTCGGCCGCGAGCTGGTCGACCTCAACCCCGACCGGGTCGAGGTCCTGCACGACCCGGGCTCTGCCCTCGCCGCGGTGGCCGCGCAGCTGCGGTCCGTGGGCGCCGCTCTGGACTCGCTCGGCGTGGACGTGCTGGAGGGCCGGCTGGGGGACGTGGCCGCGGACCTGTGGTTCCCGCATGTGGCGGTCCTGTCCGGCCCGGTCCCGGACGATCAGCTGGCGGGGGTGCTGTCTGCGATGCAGGACCGCCGCGGCCGGGCCGCGGTCGCGGTCGTGGTGACCGGGCAGGACGGCGCGGCCTCGGGCAGCCGCTGGCAGTTGCACGTCGATGCGGACGGGCGGTTGCAGATCCCGGCCCTGGGACTGGACTTGATCGCCCAGCAGTTGCCTGCCCACGAGGCCGAGCAGTTGGCGCAGTTGATGGCCGTGGCCGCCCGCACCGAGGACGAGCCGATGCCCGACGCCGCCGGGGACGCCGGCTGGGCGTCCTACGCCGATCTGGCCGGCGCACCCCGCACCGACCTGTTGACCCACGCCGCCGCGGCACCTGGTGAGGCGCCCTCACCGGCCCGTCACGGCGGGGACAGCGCCTGCGCCCCGGTGCGCGCCGACCGGGTCCTGCCGCTTCCGGCGGCCGCGTACCTGGACACCACCGCGACCACCGACGCCGACCTGGCGGCCCTGGCCCCGGCGGTCAACGACGAGGTCCGCCGCCATGTCACCGACGCCGACCCCACCCTGGAACAGGACCTGGCCGCGTGGGCCGACCCCGACTGCCCGCGCCCCAAGCTGCGGCTGCTGGGCCCACTAGCCGTGTCGGCCACCCGCGGGGAGCTGCCGGCCGGGCGCCCACGCCTGGCGTGGAACGTCGAGATCGTCGCGTATCTGGCCTGTCACGGCGCCGGTGTCACCGCCGAGCAGTTCGGGCGCGACCTGTGGCCCGGCGACCCGGACATCACCGGGAAGGCGAAGGTCCGCCAGTCCATCTACATTGCGCGCCGGTGGCTGGGGGCCGACCCGGTGTCCGGCATGGAGTACCTGCCGGCCGGGCTGAACCCCTCCGGAGGCACTGGCATCTACCGCCTGGAAGGGGTCCTGGTCGACGCCGACCTGTTCCGCAGGCTTCGGCTGCGTGGGGTGGCCCGCGGCGCCGACGGGATCACCGACCTGCAGGCGGCCCTGGACCTGGTCACCGGGCCGCCGTTCGCCGACCCCCGACCCGGGGGATACGCGTGGCTGGCCGATGACCCTCTCGATCACGCCTACACCGGCATGATCGTCGACGTCGCCCACGTGGTGGCCACCCACTACCTGGCCACCGGCCGACCCGACCTGGCGGCCGCGGCCGCCCAGGTCTCGCTGACCGCGGGCAGCAGCGACGACATCGCCCTACTGGACCTGGTCGCCGCCTGCGACGCCCAGGGCAACCGGGCCGAGGCCGACCGGCTCATCACCCGGATACTGGCCAACCACGACGCCGAGGTCGAGGAAGACCTACCGCCGCGCACCGCCGAGGTCCTGCACCGGCGACGGTGGCTGGACCGGGCCAGCTGACGCCCACCACCACGACCGCACACCCGACCCCGTCACGGCCACCTCCCGGCCGACAGGAGACCCATGACCACCGACAACCCCCTCACCGCCGTGCCCGCGCCGGGTCCCGCCGCCCCCGACCGGCGTTCGTGGCTGGTGCGTACGGCGACCAGTCTGCGGGTGTGGGCACGGATCGTGCTGGTCCCGGTCGCCGTCATCGGGGCGGTCCTGTCGTTCGAGTCCCTGTACCGGGCCGCCGTCCCGGTGTTCGGCGACCGGCTGGCCTACGGGTTCCCGCTGCTGGTCGACGCCCTGATCCTGGGCGCGAGCCTGGAGTACGTCGCTGGCGCGAAGATCGGCCGCCCTCACAGCGGGTGGCGGCTGACCGCCCACGCCGGGATCGCCGGCACCCTGGTCCTGAACGCCCTGGCCGCCCGCACTCCCGCCGAGGTGCCCTGGCACGTGGTCGCCCCCGCGGTCTGGTCGGTCCTGGTCGAGCTCACCGCCCGCCAGACGTTGGGGGAGTGGAAGGCCGCCCACAAGCCCCCCGCCGACGCGATCCCGCTGCGCCTGTGGTTGACGGCGTTCGGGGAGTCCCGGCGGGTGTGGCTGCGGATGGCCCGGCGCCTGGACGGCGAACAGGCCGCCGCACGCCTGGAGGTCGGTCAGCATGCCGCCGCAGTCGAGGCACTCAAACTCGCCCTGCCCGGGCGGCGGGCCCGCCCCACCCGGCGGATCCTGCAGGGCCAGCTACGCCTGGGCAGCCTCGAGCCCGCCGAGTTGCCCGCCGTCTTGGGCTGGACCGGGCCACCCGACAGACACCCGACCCTGACCCCCGACGACGTCCTGCGCGCCGCCCTACAGGCGACGCTGCTGGCCGGCACCCACCACGACCACCCGCAACTGCCGGCACCAGGCATCCAGCCCCTCGACCAGACCCTCGCCGTCCAGGACACTCCCGCCCTCCTGGACACGACCGGGCAGGACACGACCGAACTCGAAAGGACCGGGCTCGGCGTCACGGTCTTGGACGTCACCGGCCTGGACGTGCAGTGGCGGGCCACGGGTGACCTGAACACCGACGACCAGCCCATGGCGCTGCGATCGGGCGGTCAGCCTGACACCGCGGCCGGCACCGACAGTGTCCGCGCGGAGCCTGGACAGCCCACCCTGCAGCCCGGACAGGCCCGCAAGGTCGTCGCGGCGGCCGCGGACCAGGCCCAGCCACGGCACATGGTGGCCGCTGCTGTCGACGACGCTGCCGCCCCCGGGCCGGACCGGCTCGATCCGCAGATGTCCACCGGCGACCGGTTGAAGGACGCTGTCGCGTTGCTACAAGCAGACCCCGGTATCACCGGGCGCACCATGGCCGAACGACTCCAGATGCTGGGGTGGCCCACCATGTCGGCCCGGCAGGGAGGCCGCATCCTGACCGAGGCCACCCGGCACCTGGCGACCCGGCTCGCCGTCGTCCACTGACCGACAGGCCCACAAGGGGCAACCGGCGGACAAGACCTGCGACTCGCGGCCGGACACGCATCCAACCAGCCCTCCCGCGGGCCAGAGGCACCATGACCGTGTCCATGTCCGTGTCCGTGTCCATGTCCATGTCCA
>DASTGO010000360.1:0-6402 GCA_035719045.1 Kineosporiaceae bacterium
TCAGTCGCCCGACCTGATAGGTGGGCACCGGCATCTTCCCGGCCGCGTGCCAGCGGCGGGCGGTGTCATAGGACACTCCCTGCACCGACGCCCACTCCTTCAGGTTCACACCGCCACTCTAGCACGCTAATGCACGCTAATACACGTTGCAGTGTCAACTATTGCTGCCCCCTTCGCGCTCGTGACCTGATCGGCGGGCTCGGCCCCGTGCCCGAGCCCGCCTGTCGTCACCTTGCCCGGCGGGATCACGGTCGGGTGGTCGTTCGTCGGGCCTCGCCCCCGAAACCGGGGACAGTGCGGGGCAGCAGGTGTCCACCGACCGGGGTACACCGAAGGGTCAGCCGACCGGGGGCGCCCCGTAGGCCAGCAGCGGGAACGGGGCGTAGCTACTGGAGGCGGGTCCCCCCGGCGGGGGGCAGGAGGCCGTCGCGGCGCGCCGCCTCGTACAGTTCCGTCTTCGTGCGCACCTCGCGACCCACGGCGTCCCACTTGCGGCGGGCCCGTTCAACGTATTCGCGGGCGGTGTCGTAGCTCACGCCCATCCGGTGGGCCACCGCGGTCATGGTCAGTCCGCCGGCGTAGAGGGTGACGGCCTCCAGCTCGCGCGGGCTGAGGGCGGGTCGGACCGGATCCCGGGCGACGATTTCGGCGAGTTCCCGGGAGGTCCAGGTGTTCCCCGTCGCGGCCGCCTCGATCGCCGCCAGCAACTCCCGGGCCGAGTCCTCCTTGGCGACGAAGCCCGAGACACCGATCCGGAGCAGGTCCTGGACGAGGGCGCCCTCACCCGCGCCGGACACCACCAGCACCTTCATGCCCTGGGCCAGGAGTGCCTTGACCTCGTCGGCCGAGACCAGCCGGCCACCGAGCCTCAGGTCGAGCAGCAGGACCTGGGGATGGGCGCCGCGCGGATGCCGGTGCAGCCATGACGTCAGGTCACCCAGCCCGGCACAGGCGACCACGACGGTGTGGGCTCCGCGCTCCCGTACGGTGAGCACCAGGCCGTCCCGGAACAGGGCGTGGTCGTCGACGATCCCGACCCGGACGCCGCCGCGCCCGGTCCGGCGCTCGTTCCCGCCGTGGGCGACGTTCATGCAGGCTCCTTCTGCAGCTCGATCAGGCACTGTTCGCCCAGCTCCGTCCAGGACGGTGACCAGCCGGCGGCTCTGGTCGGCTCACACAGCTGCGCGCACACCGAGGCGGCCGCGGCAGGGGCGGTGATGGTGACGAAGGGGGACGGCCCGAGCCTGGACACGGTGATCGTGTCGCCCGCGGCGCAGGCCCCCACCACGGCGCCGAGCAGGGTGCCCACGGCCGCTGCCGCCGCCGGATCGGGGGCGGCCCGGGCGCCCGTCCGCAGCACCATCCGCACCCCGGTCCGATGGGCCGACGCCAGGACGGTGACCCACTGTTCCTCGAGGGCGTCGAGGTCCGGGTCGAGCTGGGTCAGCTGACGTAGGTGCGTCTCCGCGAGCAGGCAGCGCCGTCGGACGTCCTCGCGGTCCGGGGCGAGTTCTCCTTCGGCCACTGCCCGCAGCAGCTCGGCGGCGTCCCGGAGCACCAGGGCCAGGTGGGTGCGCCAGGCACGGTGCGCGGACCGGGCGCCGGACTCGGCCAGACGGGTACGCCGGGCGTCCGCATTCGCCGCCGAGGCCCGCAGCGCCAGCCGGGTCAGACTGGCCCGGAAGTAGGCCACGGCCACGACGACCGGGAGGTCCAGGAGCCCGGAGACCATCGGCGAGGCACATCCGCGACGACGGACCGACCACTCCAGGACGGCGAGCGACGCGCCGAACACCGCCACGGCCAGGCCCGTCGGCCACCAGCGGCGGCTCAGGAACACCAGCAGCACGACCGGCACCAGAGCTCCCTCAGAGCCCCACCAGGCCATCTCGACCCGAGCACAGCCGGGTAGTCCCAGGCCCGGCAGGAGCACCAGGGCCGGCACCGCCAGGACCACCCAGGCGGCCTTGTGCGCACCCATCCAGCCGTCCTGTCGCGACCCTGCCGCACCGACCCAGGTCACGCCGCCCAGGAGGGCCAGCCCGAGCCAGGATCCCGGCGACTGCGACCCGTCCATGGCCCCGGACGCCACCAGGGTGAGGCAGAGGCACAGGGCCAGGAGGCAGCAGGCCAGCTGCGTGGCGAAGGGCTGCCGGACGCCGGCGAGCAACTGCTCGGCGTCCAGCACGGCCTCCTTGCCGGTGGTCTGGGTGGCCGGGTCGTAGCGGAACCGGACGTCGGTCCCGCGCCCCGGGGCCGACCTGATGCGCACGTCGACGCCCACTGCGGCGCACTGGTCGATGACGGACACCGCCAGTCCGCGCCCCGGGACCGGGTCGCCGGTGAAGCCGGCACCGTCGTCCCGCACGGAGATCTCCAGGACGGGACGCAGGCCTGCCTCGATCCACGCCCAGTCCCGCCCGCTGTGGCGCGCCACGTTCACCAGCGCCTCACGGATGCCGCCGGACAGGGCGCCCGCGACAGGGGACGGCAGGCGGGAGAAGACCCCGATGAACTCCTCCGGTGTCACGCCGTCCAGGACGACCTCGGGAAGGGTGCCCGGTGTCTCGTCGGCCCGCTGCCACGGCAGCAGGGCTCCCGGGGCGGCCGTGGGATGGCCGCCACCCGCGGCGATCCGGTCCGCCTCGTCGGCGGACCCGGCGCAGGCCCGGCGCACGGCGTCCGGGTCCAGACCGTCCCCGCGCACGGCGACGGCCGACAGCGTGTTGACGACGCCGTCGTGGAGCCGGGCGGCCAGCCGCACGGCCTCCCACCGGTCCCGCACGGCCTGTTGCTGCGTCGCCCGATCGTGCTCGGCACGGGACATCTCGACGTCGGCAGCCCGGCCGAGCCCCCGGAGGGCACGGGCGAGCAGGATGCCCGCCGCGCCGTCGCAGACGGCGATGCCCAGGGAGGCCACGGACGCGGTCACGGCGACCCGGGGGCCGTCGTGGGGCAGAGCGCGCAGCAACAGCACCGTGCTGAAGGCCACGCCGAACGACAGGCCGACGCCGAGCCCACCTCGCGGGCTCAGCAGCAGCCCCGCACAGACGGCGACGATCCCTGTCAGCCAGTACAGCAGCAGTGCGTTGAGACCACCGGCCCCGAGGTCCGCCACCAGGAGCACGGTCATGGCGGTGGCCGCCGCGACGACCACGAGCAGCCGCCCGTCGGCCGGCCGCCACAGCGCCACCACCAGGCTCGACGCCAATCCCAGCCCGAGCAGTCCGAGCACCGCCACCGGGTAGCGGAGGGAGCCCTCCGAAACGGTCGTCACACCGAAACCGATCAGCCAGGCCCCGACCACGAGCGACGCCATCCGGCGCAGGGCGACCTCGACCGCCTCGCTGGGCCACGACACGACGGACGCCGCCTGCGCCGGTGACTGGGACACGAGCGGGCCGCCTCCTTGATCAACAGGGTCAATCTACGGGGGAACGGTCCCGTCCGGCTGGTCTGTCACCAGGTCGGGCCGGTGGCCGAGATCCATGCTCCGGCGGTCGGGATCCACGGGACCGCGGCGAGGACCTACGGCACCACCGGCCCGGGACAACGCGGATTAGCGTCCAGGAATCGGCCGGTCGTCGGCGCGGCCACGTTGCCCGCCCGGTTGTGTGTGGCGAGCATCCGCCGCCCAGGGGTGTGTGACCCGCCGGGGTGGGTCTGCTGGGCGGCTCCCGCATCCGGGTGCCCCGGGGTGGCGGGAGCGCGTCGCTTCCGGTCCTCGAAGCCGTCATCGAGCCGGAGGAATCCGTCATGGCCACGACCGCGGTTCCACCCAGATATCCCGTCCACGTCGGGGCCCAGCTCGACCGCCCGTTGTCCCGCTGGTTGTGGCTGGTCAAGTGGGTGCTCGCGATCCCGCACTACGTCATCCTCGCGTTCCTGTGGGCGGCGTTCGTCGTCCTCACGGTGATCGCCCTCGTCGTGATCCTCTTCACCGGCCGCTATCCCAGGGCGGTCTTCGACTTCAACGTCGGGGTGCTGCGCTGGAGCTGGCGCGTCGCCTACTACACCTGGGGTGCGCTGGCCACCGACCGGTACCCGCCATTCACCCTGGCCGACGTCCCGCAGTACCCGGCGCGTCTGGCCGTCGACTACCCGCAGCGCCTGTCCCGCGGCCTGGTCCTGGTGAAGTGGTGGCTGCTGGCCCTGCCGCACTACGTCATCGCGACGTTCTTCGTCGGCGGCGGGACCTGGGTCGCCGCCGACCGCACCCACCACTGGCAGTGGGGATGGGGTGGCGGTGGACTCATCGGCGTCCTGGTCACGGTCTGCGCCGTCGCGCTGCTGTTCACCGGGCGCTACCCCGAGTCGCTGTACGACTTCATCCTCGGGATGAACCGCTGGGTGCTGCGGGTCTGGGCCTATGCGGCACTCATGACCGACGCCTACCCGCCCTTCCGGCTCGATCTCGGCGGTCCGGACCCGGACGGAGTGCTCACCAGCCAGGGACCTGCGGACCCGGCCACGCCCGGCGGGGACGCGCCGGCCTCGTGACGGGGGTAGGGGGAGGGGATGAGGGCCACGGTCGCGGCGAGGAGCCGGCGGGCCGTGGCCTTCGTCCTCCTTCACCCTTCGCCTGCCCGACATAGCTTGGGCCAGTCAGCAGCGTGCACTCGTCGGCGCGTCTCGCTGCGGGCGCACGCGGGGAGACCCGAGGTGACGCGATGAGCGACGCATGGGGAACCGAACCCGGAGGTCCGCAGGTCCGCAAGGACGGGACCGAGGACTCCGAGCAGTGGACGCAGGCCCGCAGGCGGGTCGAGAAGCGACGGAAGCTGGCCTCGGACATCGTGGCGTACCTGGTGGTCAACGCCTTCCTGATCGGGGTGTGGGCGATGACCGGCAGGGGCTACTTCTGGCCCGCCTGGGTGCTCGGCGGCTGGGGGATCGGCCTGGTGCTCAGCGGCTGGGAGGTGTACGGCCGCAAGCCGGTCACCACCTCCGAGATCCGGGACGAGCTGGGGAGGCTATCGCAGTAGGGCCGCGGCGCCGCCGTCACCGCGACGCGGCGAAGGCTCGGCCGGCCGGCGGCTGGCCGATGCGGTGATGGAGATCCTCGGCACGGTGACCCCCGCGGTGGAGCGGATCTCGATCGACGAGGCCTTCCTCGACGTGTCCGGCTCCACCCACCTCTTCGGGACGCCGGAGACCATCGCCCGGCGGCTGCGGGCCCAGGTCCGGCATGAGGTGGGCCTGCCGATCCGATCGCCGGTCATCGAGGTCACCCTGCTCGCGGTCGCCGTCTCGAACCTGGTCGGCGAGCACCACCTGCAGTTGGAGCTGCCCCTGCAACCGGAGGACCCGCGCCGGCCCGGCTCGGCGACCGGGGCGGCGCGCTGGGCGGTGGACCGCACGATGGATGCCGTCCGGGCCCGGTTCGGCCGCAACGCGGTCGGCTACCTGCCGATCGAGCTGAGCCGCTCCGGTGGTGTCCCCGAGGAGTTCCGGGAACTCGCTGAGCACGACCTGTGACCTCGCCCGCGCAAGCCGCCCAGATCGGCCTGCTCACGCGGGTGAACGCCACCTGTCGCTGATCGCCCGCTGAGCCCGCCGCCGGCCTACGGGCGGCTCCGACCGCGGGATGCCCTGGGTCTGGGCCGGGCCTCGGGCGCGGGCGTGTTCGTGCCCCGGGAGGCCGAGCCCCCCGGGGACGGGGTCGGCGAGTCCTCGTGTTGCAGGCCGGACAGCATTCCGTGCAGCCAGGGTGCCTGGTCGAGGGGTGCGGTTCTGGGTTGGGACAGGATGTCGCCCGGGGGTGGGGTGCCGGTCGCGACGGTTGGGGCCCGTCGTTGTCGGGGGGTGTCGGACGCACTCGGCTGCACGCGCTTCCTCTTGACGCCGCGTGTCGTCCCCGTCGAGGTCGTGGTCTGGCGCGCAGTGGTGGTCACGGCTTGTGCCGCCCTGTCGGCACGGTCGCGTCTGCTGGTGCGGGGCGGGACCTGTGCTGCGGGGGCTGTCTGGGCGGGGACGGCAGGTCGGGGAAGTCGGTTGTGCAGGTGGGTCCAGATCTGAGGTCCGGCATTGGTGGTGATGCGGGTGACGAACCCGGTCACCAGGACCGCCCACACCGTCGGGGAGTTCTTGCCGGAGGTGGCCCTGCCGGCGGACAGCCTGAGCAGTGCGTCCCAGGCGGTCTCGTGGGCGTTGCGGACCGCGGTGACCTGCTCCGCGGTGACCTGGTCCGTGGTGAGACGGGCGGCGGTCTCGGCGGTGTGCAGGGTCTGGTCGAGGAAGGCCCGGACCAGAGCCACGGTGACCGCGGCACCCTGCTTGTTGTAGGCAGGGCCTCCGGGGGCGCCGCGGGCGGTGAGGAGATCGACGACCCGGTCCGCGGTGCGGGCAGCCGCGTGTTCGGGGCCGGGGTGGGCGCGCTCGTCCGGCGGGGTCGGGTCGGTG
>DASTGO010000361.1:0-19851 GCA_035719045.1 Kineosporiaceae bacterium
GAGCGGGTGGGGGTGACGGTGTCGGTCGGGGCGACGTTGATGCGTCCGGACGATGACCGGGATTCGCTGGTGGCGCGGGCGGATGCGTTGATGTACCGGAGCAAGTCCGGGGGCCGTGACCGCGTCACCCTCGACGCCGACCACCCCGGACTGCCCCACCCCGGCGCGCACTCCACCGACTGACCGCACCACCGACTGACCGCACCACCGACGGACCTCCAGCGCCGCCGCAGGACAACGGCATGATCCGCACGGTGGCAGCCACCGGCACGTCCGCTACCCAGCGCCCCGGTCAATGCCGGTCCGAGCGGTACGCACCCTTTGGTCCCGCGAATGTACTCAGACGAGTACGTAGCGTGACATCTGGCACGATCCCCCGCGGATCTGCCGGGGCATCGGGTCGGCAGCCGGGCATCGGGTCGGCAGCCGGGCGGCAGGCGGTGCCCGTCCACCCGCGAGGGCACCGCCGCCCGCCCGCCGAAGGGACACCCGTGATCATCGACTCCGCCGCGATCCGGTCCCTGGCCGATCTCTACCGCCGGGAACAGGCCGCCGGGCGCTGCCTGGACCCCGACCAGGCGGCCACCACCGCGGTGGCCCACCTGCTGGCGCTGGGGTACCGCAGCACCGTCCCGCACCACGGCGAGGAACCGGAGGCACCGGGCCGCAGGGGTGGTCCCGGCCCCGTCACCCGGCTACCCGCCCCGGCCGGGACCGGAAGTGCGATCGGCGACCTCGCCAGCCCGGGCACCCGGCCCCGCGCCTTCGCCCCGCCACCGGCCCGCACCGGCCCGGACGCCGTCACCGCGGAGCTCACCCTCCCCGGCACCGGCGACACCGCACCGGCCGCGACGACCGACCCGGGGCGGCGCGCGACCGCCTCCGCCGCCCCCACCCCGGCCACCGCGGCCACCCCGGCCCCTGCCGGTCCGACGGTCCCGCCACCCCGCATCAGGTGATCTCGCCGGCCCCACCGGCCGCCGCACGGAACACCGCACGGCCGCCCGCCGTGGCGTCGAAGCCCGCGGCACCAGGGTGGCACACTCGGGGCACCCATCCCCCGCCGCCGTCGTGGGTGGCCGTGCCGGGTGGGCTGCCGTGAGGAGGGCGATGACGCGGGCGAGGCGGCCGGAGGGCAACCTGCCGGTTCCGGTGACACGGTTCGTCGGTCGCCGGCAGGAGATCGCCGTGCTGCGGCGCGCCCTTCAGGACGCGCGGCTGGTCACGCTCACCGGTGTCGGGGGCGTCGGCAAGACCCGGCTGGCGCTGGAGGTGGCGCGGGCGGTCCAGCGGGCCTTTCCCGGCGGCGCCTGGATGGTGGACCTGTCCACGGTGGTCGAGGGCGGCCAGGTCCCGCAGGCGGTGGCCACCGCGCTCGGGGTGCTGGACCGCTCCACCCGGCCGCCGGTGGACTCCGTCGCGGAACTCCTGCACGACAGCGAGGCGCTGATCGTGCTGGACAACTGCGAGCACCTGATCGACGGCTGCGCCCGCTTCGTCGCGGACCTGCTCAGCCGCACCGTGCAGGTGAAGGTGCTCGCGACGAGCCGGCAGACCCTCGGCATCGCCGGGGAACACCTGTTCGCGGTCCCGCCGCTGGCGGTTCCGGACGAGGCCGGCATGGCCAGCACCGAGGCGATCGGCGCCTCCGACGCCGTGCAGCTGCTCCTGGACCGGGCCCGGGCCCTGCAGCCCGGCTTCGCCCTCACCGAGGCCAACCGGGTCGCGGTGGCACGACTGTGCGCCCGCCTGGACGGTCTGCCGCTGGCGATCGAACTGGCTGCCACCCGGATGCGCTCGCTGTCGCTGGAGCAGTTGCTGGACCGGATCGAGGGCCGGTTCGCCCTGCTCACGGGCGGCAGCCGGGTGGCCGGTGCCCGGCAGCAGACCCTGCGCGCCGTCATCGACTGGAGCCACTCCCTGTGCTCCCCCGCCGAACGCCTGCTGTGGGCCCGGCTGTCGGTGTTCACCGGAGGGTTCGACCTGGAGGCCGCGGAGCGGGTCTGCTCCGGGGACGGCCTGCCCGCACCGGACGTCCTGGACCTGCTGGACCGGCTGGTCGCCCAGTCGATCGTGCTGTCCGACACCGGTCCGGACGGGTTGCGGTTCCGCCTGCTGGAGACCATCCGCCAGTACGGCCGGGAACGCCTGGCCGAACTCGGCGAGGAGGCGCAACTGCTGCGCCGGCACCGCGACCACTTCCTGGCCCTGGCCCGCGCAGCCGCTGCGCAGTGGTGCAGCCCCCGGCAGCAGGCGGCCCTGGCCCGGCTGCGGACCGAGCACGGCAACCTGCGCGCAGCGCTCGAGGCCGCGATGATCGATCCGGACGGCCCCCAGACGGCCCTTGCCCTGGCCGGCGCACTGCGCCAGCACTGGTACGCCGACGCCTTCCTCGGTGAGGGCCGCCGCTGGCTGGACCAGGCTCTCGCGCTGCCGGACCCGGCCGCGGCCCCGGCCCGGACCGAGGCGCTGTGGGTGGCCGCCTGGGTCAGCCTGCTGCAGGGCGACCTCCAGGCGGGGCGCCTGCGGCTGTCCGAAGCCGGGGAACGGGCCCGCGACACCGGCGACGAGCGCTCGCTCGGCTTCGTGCACACCCTCAACGGCACCGCGCTGCTGTTCCAGGGACGGCTGCCCGAGGCGGAGGCGGAGTTCAGCCGGGGACTGGCCGTCTTCGAGCGGATCGGCGACACCGAGGGCAGCCTGTGGGTGATGTTCCAGCTGGCGATCACCCTGGCGCACGGCGGCTCCAGCAGCCGGGCCCAGGAGATCGGCGGCCAGGCCCTCGAGCTCAGCCAGGCCACCGGCGAGCGGCTGTGCCGGGCCTACACCCTCTGGGTGCTCGGGTTCGACTGCTGGCGGCAGGGCGACCTGGACGCCGCCGACCGGTACGCCCGGGAGGCCCTGGAGCTGGAGCGCCTCTTCAACGACCCGGTCGGAGCCGGCCTCGTCATCGAACTGGTCGCCTGGATCGCCGGATCCCGGGGCGACCTGCCGACGGCGGCCCGGACCCTGGCGACGGCCGACTCGGTCTGGAGCCTGATCGGGACCACCCTCGCCGCCTTCGGGCCTCCCCTGCGTACCCACCGCGACGCCTGCGAGCGCCTGCTCGCCGAGCGGCTGGATCCCGAGGCCGCCCGCCAGGCCCGGGAGCGGGGCCGGCAGGTGTCCGTGGAGTCTGCGGTCGCCGCGGTCCTGGACCGGGACGGCGGGGCCGGCAGCCACGCGGACTCCCCCGGCCGCCGCCCCGGCCCGCTCACCTCACGGGAGGAGGAGGTCGCGGCCCTGATGGCGCAGGGGCTCAGCAACCGGGCGATCGCCGGGCAGTTGGTGATCTCCCAGCGCACCGTGGACGGTCACGTCGAGCGGATCCTCGCCAAGCTGGGGTTCACCGCCCGGACCCAGGTCGCCGCCTGGGTGGCCGGCCGGGAGGCGCACTCCGGCCGCTGAGTCCGACCGATCCACGACAGACCGGAACCGATCCCCGACAGACCCGGGACCAACGTCCCTTCCGTTGGGCGGAAGTCGCGTTCCGGGCGGACCCGCCTGCAGCTGATTCTCGCCGTAGGGCCGGTGGGCGCCCCCATGGCCCAGCGCCGGCACAGGCACTCGACGACGAGTTCAGGAGGGCGGCATGGGCACCTTCGTCCGCAATCAGTGGTACGTGGCGGCGTACGGGCGGGAGGTCGGGCAGGAGATCCTGGGCCGGACCGTCCTCGGCGAACCGATCGCCCTCTACCGGCGGTCCGACGGCAGCGTGGCCGCCCTGTCCGACCGGTGCATCCACCGCCGCTACCCCCTGTCGGCGAGCCCCAGCCGGGTCGTCGACGACGCGGTGGTGTGCGGGTACCACGGCTTCACCTACGACGGGACCGGGGCGTGCGTCGCGGTGCCCGGCCAGACCCGGATCCCCCGCACCGCCCGGGTGACCTCCTATCCGGTGATCGAGCAGGACTCGTTCGTCTGGGTGTTCATCGGCGACCCGGCACTGGCCGACGGCACCCGCATCCCGCGCGCGCCGTGGCTGGCCGACCCTGCCTGGACGACCGTCAGCGGGATGGAGCCGATCTCCGGGCGGTGGTCCCTGCTGATGGACAACCTGATGGACCTGTCCCACGAGACGTACCTGCATGCCGGCTACATCGGGACCCCCGAGGTGGCCGCCACCCCGATCACCACGGAGGTGGACGAGGAGGGTCAGGTGGTCCGGGTCAGCCGGCACATGGCCGACGCGGAGTGCCCGCCCTTCTACGCCAACTCCACCGGCATCACCGGCCGGATCACCCGCTGGCAGGACATCGAGTACGCCCCGCCGTGCCTGTACCTGCTGCACAGCCGGGTGGCCCCGGTGGGGGTGCTGCCCGGCGACGACGGCTCCGACCCCGACGCCTTCCACGTCAAGGTGGTCTACGCGATCACGCCGTCCACCGAGGGCTCCACGATGGACTTCTGGAACGTCGCGCGTGACTTCGCCACCGGCGACGAGGAGGTCACCCGGTACCTGCACGACAGCAACCGGACGGTCGTCCTGCAGGACGTCACCGCCCTGGACCTGCTGGAGACCATCCTGCAGTCCGACCCGCCGGACGCCCAGGAGCTCAGCATCAACATCGACACCGGCGCGCTGGCGGCCCGCCGCATGATCGCCGCCATGCGGGAGGCCGCCGAGACCTCCGTGGCCGGCGGCCGGGCCGGCAGTGCGGTGGACGGCGCCACGGCGGTCCCGGCGCGATGACCGGGCGCCCGGGCGAGGTGTACCGGGTGGAGTGGGTTCCGGGCACCGACCACCTGCTCGGGACCTGCTTCTGCCGCGCCCAGCACCTCGACGTGGACCCGATCTCCCTGTGGGAATGGCTGTACGGCCACCCCCACGGCCACGACCTGTTGCCGGCGGCACCCGCCCCCGACGAGCTGACGGAGGTTCCGGCATGACGCTCACCGCGCCCCCCGTGCACCCTGCGGCCCGCGTCCGCGGCGGCCTGACCCTGCGGGTGGCCCGTCGCGAGCAGGAGGCGGCCGACGTCGTGCAGCTGTGGCTGGAAACCCTTGACGGGCAACCGGTCCCGGCCTGGGACCCGGGCGCGCACCTCGACCTCGTGCTGTGCCCGGACCTGGTTCGCCAGTACTCGCTGTGCGGCGACCCTGCGGACCGTTCGGCACTGCGGATCGCCGTCCAGCTCGCCCCCGACGGAGGGCGCGGGGGTTCCCGGGCGGTGTTCGACACCCTGCGCCCGGGCGTGCGGGTCGAGGTCCGGGGGCCGCGCAATGCGTTCGCGCTCCGCCCGAGCCCGCGGTACTTGTTCCTGGCCGGCGGCATCGGGATCACCCCGATCCTGCCGATGCTGGACCGGGCCGCGGCGTCAGGGGCGCAGTGGCAACTGGTCTACGGAGGGCGCAGCCGGTCCGGGATGCCGTTCCTGGACCGGCTCGCGGCCCACGGCGACCGGGTCCGGGTGCTGCCGCAGGACGAGACGGGCCTGCTGCCGCTGACCGAACTGCTCGCCGAGCCGCGTCCGGACACCCTGGTCTACTGCTGCGGCCCGCTCCCCCTGCTGGAAGCCGTGCAGGCGGCCATGCAGGAGTGGCCGGACGGCTGCCTGGTCTTCGAGCGGTTCACCCCGGCTCCCGCCGCGCCGGGGGCCGCCACCGGGCCGGCCGGGGACGGCGGGTTCGAGGTGGAGCTGGCCGGCAGCGGCCGGGTGGTCCCGGTGGGTCCGGGAATCTCGGTGCTCCAGGCCCTGGAGGAGGCCGGGGTCCCGGTGCTGTCCTCCTGCCGGGAGGGCACCTGCGGCACCTGCGAGGTGGGCGTGGTGTCCGGCGAGGTGGACCACCGGGACCGGCTGCTCACCCCCCAGGAGCGGGCGGCCGGCGAGACGATGATGGTCTGCGTGTCCCGCTGTCTCGGGCCGCGTCTGGTCCTGGATCTCTGATCCGCCCGGGCCCGCTGGCCATACTGGGCCCGTGCGCCCCACCGCCAGCGGCAAGGTCCTGGCCATCCTCGACGCCTTCGACGCCGACCACACGGCGCTCACGCTGTCGCAGCTCGCCCGCCGCTGCAACCTGCCGCTGAGCACCGCGCACCGGCTGGCGGCCGAGCTCACCGCCTGGGGCGGGCTGGAGCGCGGTCCCGACCAGCGGTTCCGGATCGGGCTGCACCTGTGGGAGATCGCCTCGATGGCCCCCCGCGGGCTGGGCCTGCGCGAGGCGGCGATGCCGTACATGAGCGACCTGTTCGAGGCCACCCACGAGAACGTCCAGCTCGCGGTGCGCGAGGGGATCGAGGTGGTCTTCGTCGACCGGATCGCCGGCCGGCACGCCGTCCCGGTGCTGACCCGGGTGGGGCTGCGGTTTCCGATGTCGGCCACCGGCGTGGGCCTGGTGCTGCTCGCCTACGCCCCGCCGGAGGTCCAGGAGCAGGCACTGTCCACCCCGATGGAGCGGTTCACCCCGAAGACCGTCGTCGACCCGGTGCAGTTGCGCCGGGTCCTGGCCGAGGTCCGCCGCACCGGCCTGGCCGTGTCCGACCGCCAGGTCACCATGGACGCCCTGTCCGTGGCCGCACCGGTGATCGGTCCGGACGGCCGGGTGCTGGCGGCGCTGTCCGTCGTCGTCCAGGCCGACCGCGCCCAGCCCACGGCCCTCGCGCCGGCCGTCCGGGCCGCGGCGCGCGGGATCTCCCGGGTACTCGGCGCCCCGCTGCAACCCCGGACCGACCCCGCCGGCTGACCCTCTCGGTGGCCATCCGTCGCCGATCAGCCACGCATAGCAACTTCACCCCAAGCCTGTCGAATCACTGCGGACCGTGACCAACACGCCGAGAAGGTGCTTACAAGCAGTAAGTTCACCTTCCATACCCTTGACGTAGCTGATCGTCTCATGACATTAACTCTCCGTGCCTCTTACCGACGGTGACCCAGTCGAAGTCCACAGTGACCAACCGGGCGGGGAGACCTACCGCCCGGGTCGCCCGGGGTGGCGGCAGCTGGTCGGCGCCGGGCCGGACCAGGAGGGATGGCGCTGGGGCATCGGGGCCAAGGTCGGCCTGCTCGCCGCCGGCCTGGTGCTCACGCTCTTCGCCGCGACCGGCGCGCTGCTGCTGCAGGCGGGACAGACCACCGCGGAGTACGACCGGCTGCTGGCCGGCCGGGTCGCCGACGGCTTGGCCGCCCGGCAGATGCAGGTGGAGTTCAAGCGGCAGGTCCAGGAGTGGAAGGACATCCTGCTGCGCGGGTTCACCCCGGCGGACCTGAAGACCTACACCGACAACTTCCACGCCCGCGACGCCGGTGTCCGCAAGCTCAGCGACCAGCTCATCGAGCACACCACGGACACCAAGCTCAAGGCCCAACTGATCAGCTTCCGCGTCCAGCACGCACAGCTCGACACGGAATACCAGGCGGCCTATGACGTCTTCGTCGCCGGGCAGGGCAAGAACCCCGCGGCGGCCGACCGGATGGTCCGTGGCAAGGACCGCGACCCGACGGCGCTGCTCGACACCGCCGTCGACGAGCTCAACGCGCGGATCGCCGCCGAGGTCGCCGCGCAGAAGGCCACCGCCGCCGCCCGGCAGCGGCTGGGCCTGCTGGTCGGCACGGCCCTGGTCGCCGTGCTCACCCTGATGATCGCCCTGGTCATCCGCCAGCTCGTCACCCCGGTGCGGGGCCTGACCCGGACCGCCCGCAAGCTGGCCGAGCAGACCCTTCCGGAGGCGATCGCCGCGATCCGCTCCGGACCCGCCGACGCCGAACCCCCGGTGCTGCCGGGCTACCAGGTCCGGACCCGGGACGAGCTGCGCGACCTCGCCGACGCCTTCACCCAGGTCCAGAACCGGGCGGTGGAGCTGGCCGTGGAGCAGCACCGGTCGGAGCGGGAGGCCGCCGAGATGCTGATCAACCTCGGCCGCCGTAACCAGAACCTGCTCAGCCGGCTGCTGTCCCAGGTCAGCGAGCTGGAGCGGACCGAGCAGGACCCCAAGGTGCTGGCCCGGCTGTTCCACCTCGACCACGCGGCCACCCGCATCCGCCGCAACGCGGAAAGCATGCTCGTCCTCGCCGGTGCCACCCAGACCCGGACCTTCGCGGTCCCGGTGCCCTTCGAGGACGTGATCCGGGCCTCGTTGTCGGAGGTCGAGGATTACGTCCGGGTCGACCTCTACCACATCGAGGAGGGCACGGTCGCCGGGTCCGTCGCCGCCGACGTGGTCCACCTGCTGGCCGAGCTGATCGAGAACGCCACGAACTTCTCCCCGCCGCACACCCGGGTCACGGTGGTCGGGCAGCGGGTCCGCGACGGGTACCGGATCCGGGTGACCGACCAGGGCGTCGGGATGACCCACCGGGAGCTCACCGACGCCAACGAGCGGATCCTCCGGGCCGGAATGGGCTGGTCGGACAGCAAGCTGCTCGGCCTGTACGTGGTGGGCCGGCTGGCCGCCCGCCGCGGGATCGAGGTCAGCCTGGAGCCGTCGGCCACGCTGGGCATCACCGCGACCGTGCTCGTCCCGCCGACCGCGCTCGGCGAGGGCACCCCCGGCACCGGGCCGCTCACCCCCGTGGTGACGGTGACCACAGGGCCCACCCGCAACCCGGACGGCACGCGGATCCGGCAGCCGCAGTCCCGCCACACCGCATTGCCCGAACAGCTCGGCCTGCGCCCGCACGCGCTGCCCTCCTCACCGGCTCAGCCGTCGACACCGGCCCAGCCCTCCACGCCGGCCCGGCCGTCGCCGCGGGCGGTCCCGGCGGTGCCGGTCGCCTCCCCCGCACCGACCGCCCCGCCCGCCGCCACCGCCCGGGGACTTGACCCGGCCGTGGGATCCGGATCCGCCGCCGTCCCCGGGACCGGGTCCGGCCAGCACGCACCGATGCCGAAGCGGGTGCGCGGGGCACAGCTGTCCGCCCTCAACCTCGGCGAGGACGAGGGCCCGGCGTTCGCGCAGCCGGAGGAGGCCAGCCGCTGGAACCTGCGCAGCCTGCAGCTCGACGTGGAGGCCGCCCGCCGGGTGCTGCGGGAACAGGGGGCCTCGTTCGACGACCCCTTCCGGCCGGATCCCCTCGACACCGGCCCCGGCCCCGGCCCCGGCCCCGGCCCGGACTGGATCGACCTGCCCGGTGCCGGACCCGACCGGATCGACCTGACCCGGCTCGAACGACCGCGCAGCGACCGGCCCCGGCCCGGACCGGACCCGGCCCGGGCGGGTGGCACCGAGTGGACCGGCTACCCGGCCGACGGCACCCGGACCAACGGCACCCGGACCAACGGCACCCGGACCAACGGGACCCACACCAACGGCAACCGGGCCGACGGCGGCCGCACCAACACCGATCGCCCCGGCCCGGACCGGACCTACGACCGCGGCCGGGAGGGCGCATGAACGAGGTGTTCCAGCCACGGCTGAGCGAGGGCGCCCGCAACGTCAACTGGTTGCTGGACAACTTCGTCGCCCAGACCGAAGGGGTCGAGCAGGCCGTGGGAGTCTCCGCCGACGGGCTGCTGATGGCGATCTCCTCGCCGCTGGACCGGGCGGACGCCGACCGGTTCGCCGCGAGCCTGTCCGGGCTGATCAGCCTGGCACTGGGCACATCGCGGGTGCTGCGCAAGGGTCCGCTGCGGCAGGTCATCACGGAGTTCGGCCAGGGGTACCTGCTGGTCCAGTCGATCGGCGACGGGTCCTGCCTGGGGGTGGTGACCTCCGGGCAGTGCGACCTCGGCCTGGTCGGCTACCAGAGCACCCTGCTCGTGCAGCGGATCGGTCAGCTGCTCAGCCCGGAGCTGATCGCCGAGTTGAAGACGAACCTCCTGCGGTGACCCGGGACTGGGAAGCACCCGACGCCGAGCGGGAGCTGCTCGGCCGGCCGTTCGTGGACCGGGCCTCCCGGCCGCACGGGTGGACGTGGTCGCCGGTCGACCAGCCGCCCGCACCCGATCCCGCGCACTCCCCCGCCGACCCGACGCGCCCGCACGACGACGTCCGGCCGTACCTGATGACCGGCGGGCGGACCGAGACCGCCGGGCCACCGGTGGCCATGGAGACCGTGATCGTGCTCAGCGGGCTCGCCCGGCGCGGCCCGATCCCGCGGCAGGCGTTCGAACGGGCCCGGATCCTGCGCGAATGCCAGCACCCCTGCTCGGTGGCCGAGGTGGCGGCCCGGCTCCAGCTCCCGCTCGGGGTCGCCGCCGTCCTGGTCGCGGACCTGCTCGCCGACGGCCTGCTCGACGCTTCCATGGTGCGCCGCGAGCAGGCCCACGACATCGAACTCCTGGAGAGGCTGATCGCGGGTGTATCCGCTCTCTGACCCCGGACCGTCCCCGGTCACCGACCTCGCGCCCGCACCCCCGACCCCGGTCAAGATCGTGGTGTCCGGCGGCTTCGGCGTGGGCAAGACGACGTTCATCGGCGCGCTGTCGGAGATCGAGCCGCTGACCACCGAGGCGGCCATGACCACGGTCGCGGCAGGCGTCGACCGGCCGGGGCTGGCCGGGGAGAAGACCACGACGACGGTCGCGATGGACTTCGGCCGGATCACCATCGACCCGGCGATGATCCTCTACCTGTTCGGCACGCCCGGCCAGGACCGGTTCGGCTTCATGTGGAACGACCTGGTCACCGGGGCGCTCGGCGGGATCGTCCTGCTGGACACCGAGCGGATCGCCGACGGCTTCGTGGCGATGGACTACTTCGAGCGGCTGGGGCTGCCCTTCGTGGTGGCGGTCAACGAGTTCGAGGGACGGCCGCGGGTCCCGGTCGAGGCGGTCCGCGAGGCGGCCAACGTCGACCCGGAGGTCCCGGTGCTGCCCGTCGACGCCCGTCACCGGGAACCGGTCAAGCAGGTCGTCCTCGGCCTGCTGCACCTGGTGCTGCGGCAGGCCCGGACCGAGTCCGCCAGGCCTGCCGGCTGACCCCCCCGTGGCTGCCCGGCCCGGCCGCGACCCGCGGGCTGACAGCGGCCCCTTCGAGCTGCCACCTGGACCGGCCATCCACCAGGGACCGAGGGCCCGGACCGGGGCACCCGGGAAGGAACGGGTACCGGAGGGGGTGACTTCACCCTCCCCCTTTCCGGCCAGGTAAGTGACGCTCGTCACCACATCTGTGGACGATGACGAGGAGGTCACGGTCATGACGGTGGTGGAACCGCAGGCCGGCACCACGCCCGGCGGGGTCGAGGTCCGGCCCGGCCAGCTGTTCATCGGGGGGACCTGGCAGGACGCCGCCGACGGCGCGACCGGGACGATCGAGGACCCGGCCACCGGCCGGCCGGTCACCACGGTGGCGGCCGCAGGTGCACCGGACGTCTCCGCGGCGGTGGGCGCGGCCCGGACCGCGTTCGACTCCGGGACCTGGTCCGGGATGACCCCCCGGCAGCGCGGGAAGATCCTGCTCAAGGCCGCCGAACTGCTGGCCTCCCGGGCCGACGAGTTCGCCCGGCTGGAGTCCCTGGACGTCGGCAAGCCGCTGATGTTCACCTCCACGGTGGACATCCCGACCGTGGTGGACACCTTCGAGTACTACGCGGCGCTGGCCGCCGGGATCGAGGGGGCGACCCGCCCGACCACGATGCCGACCCTGGCGTACACCCGCCGGGAGGCGATCGGCGTGGTCGGTGCGATCACCCCGTTCAACTTCCCGGCGATCCTGTCCGCGACGAAGATCGCCCCCGCGCTGGCGGCCGGCAACACGATGGTGCACAAGCCCGCCCAGGAGACCCCGCTGTCGGCGCTGCGGTTCGCCGAGATCCTGGCCGAGGCCGGGGTCCCGGACGGGGTCTACAACCTGGTCACCGGCGACGGCTCGGTCGGTGCGGGCATCGTCGAGCACCCCGGGGTGGACAAGATCGCCTTCACCGGCTCCTCGGCCACCGGCCGCAGCGTGGCCGCGCTGGCCGCGGGCACCCTCAAGCAGGTCACCGTCGAACTGGGCGGCAAGGGCGCGAACATCATCTTCGCCGACGCCGACCTGGAGGCGGCGATCAACACCGCGATCGCGGCCTTCGTGTTCAACACCGGCCAGTTCTGCATGTCCGGCAGCCGGCTGCTCGTCGAGCGCCCGGTCTACGAGGCCGTGGTCGGCGCGCTCGCCGGTGCGGCCCCGCACATCCCGGTCGGCGGCCCGTTCGCCGAGGGCACCGTCGTCGGTCCGATGGCCGGTCCGAACCACCTGGCCAAGGTGCGCGGCTTCCTCGACGCCGCCGCCGGCACGCCCGGGGTCCGGGTGCTCAGCGGCGGGGAGCCCGCCGGCGCCGAGGGCTACTTCGTCACCCCCCACGTGCTCGCCGACGTGGAGCAGTCCTCCACCTTCGTCCAGGACGAGATCTTCGGCCCGGTGGTCACGGTCCAGCCGTTCGACACCGAGGAGGAGGCCGTCCGGCTGGCCAACGGCACCGCCTACGGGCTGGCGGCGGGCCTGCAGACCAAGGACGTCACCCGCGCCCACCGCGTCGCCGCCCAGCTCAACGCGGGCATCGTGTGGGTCAACGGCTGGTCGCTGCTCGACCCGGCGATGCCGTTCGGTGGCGTCGGCCGGTCCGGTTACGGCCGGGAGAACGGGCCGGAGGGCCTGGACGCCTACCTGCGCACCAAGTCCGTCGTCGTCAACCTCGGCTGATCGGCCGCCGCACTCTCACGGAGGAGATGGTCCATGCTCACCACCAAGGCAGCCGTCGTCGAGGCCCCGGGTGCGCCGTTCACGGTGCACGAGGTCACCCTCGCCGACCTGCGGCCCGACGAGGTCCTGGTCAAGATGGTCGCGGCCGGCCTGTGTCACACCGACCTCGGCGTCCAGGCCGGGGGCATCCCCTTCCCCCTGCCGGGCGTGCTCGGCCACGAGGGAGCCGGTGTCGTGGTCGAGACCGGCGCGGCGGTCACCAAGGTCAAGCCGGGCGACAAGGTGCTGCTCAGCTTCACCTCCTGCGGCACCTGCCCGGCCTGCCGGGGCGGCCACCCCGCGTACTGCGACACCTGGGTGCCGCGCAACCTCATCTTCGGCGCCCGGGACGACGGCAGCGCGACCGTCGAGCGGGAGGGCCAGCAGATCGGGGGGCGGTTCTTCGGCCAGTCCTCCTTCGCCGCCCACGCCGTCGCCGACGAGCGCAGCGTGGTCAAGGTCGACGACGACGCGCCGCTGGAACTGCTGGCCCCGCTGGGCTGCGGCGTGCAGACCGGCTTCGGCACGGTCTGGAACATCCTCGACCCCAAACCCGGGACCACCCTCGCGGTCTTCGGCTCCGGTGCCGTAGGCCTGGCCGCGGTGATGGCCGCCGCGAGCCTGCCCCTGCAGGCGGTCATCGCCGTCGACCTCGTCGACTCCCGGCTGGAACTGGCCCGGGAACTCGGTGCCACACACACGGTCAACGCGGGCACCCAGGACGTCGCCGCCGCGATCGCACAGATCACCGGCGGGCGCGGCCTGGGCAGCGCGATCGACACCACGGCCGTCCCGGCCGTCGTCCGCACCGCGGTGGACGCCCTCGGCGTCCGCGGTACGGCGGCGATCGTCGGCGCACCGCCGCAGGGCACCGAGGTGTCCTTCGAGGTGCAGAGCCTGCTGCCCGGCAAGCGGATCGTCGGGGTCACCCTCGGCGACGGCGAGCCGGAGACCCTCATCCCGCAACTGGTCGCCCTGCACCGGGCAGGCAAGCTGCCGCTGGAGAAGCTGGTCAAGCACTACGCGCTGGAGGACCTCGACGAGGCTGCGGCGGACATGCACCACGGCGTCACCATCAAGCCGGTCGTGCGGTTCGACCAGTGAGCTTGCGCGCCGACCTGCCCGGGTCGGTGCGCAGGGACGGGACCGGGCGGTGCAACGGGGGCACCGCCCGGACCCAGGTCCATGCGGGTCAGGGTCAGTCCGGTACGGATCAGTCCCGGTCGGGGCCGGCCGCCCCGAGCAGCCCGGCCCGCAGCCGGGACATGCCGTCCAGCCATCGGTCGTAGTCCTCGCCCTTGCGGCGCAGGTAGGTCAGCACCTGAGGATGCGGAAGGATCAGGAATCGCTCGGCGTCCAGCCCGCGGATCACCTCGTCGGCGACCTGCTCAGGACTGAGCACACCGTCCAGGGCGGCGGCATGGGCCGGTCCGGGGGCGGTGTCACGGGCCTGCCGGATCATCGCGGTGTCCACCGCCTGCGGGCAGAGCACCGACACCTTGATCCCGTCCCCGGCGTGGGTGATCGCGACATGTTCGGCGAAGCCGATCGCGGCGTGCTTGGTGGTCGCGTACACCCCACCCCCGGGCTGGGTGAGCAGTCCCGCCGCGGACACGGTGTGCAGCAGGTGTCCCCCGCCCCGGGCGCGCATCCGCGGCACGAGCGCACGCACCGCGTACACGTGGGCCATCACGTGCACCTGCCAGCCGAACTGCCACTGCTCGTCGGTCCCGGAGGCCGCGTTGTGCTGGTCGGGGTCGGTGAACAGCACCCCGGCGTTGGAGCAGAACAGCCCGATCGGCCCGGCCTCCCGCTCGACCTGTTCGACCAGCCCGGCCACCGCGGCCTCGTCGGTGACGTCGACGCGGACGGCCAGGCCGCCGACCTGGGCGGCGACCCGTTCCGCCGCAGCCGCATCCCGGTCGGCGACCACGACCGCGGCCGCGCCCTCCCGGCGGAACCGGCGACACAGTGCCTCCCCGATCCCCGCTCCCCCGCCGGTCACCACGACCACCCGGTCCGCGACCTTCATGCCCGCTCCCGCTCTTCCGACGAAGCCCCTGCTCGGGGACGTGTAACCATAGGCGCGTGGTGGCCGACCTCATTCGACGGACCGAGTCCGGCCGTCCCCGCCTGCCCCGCGGGCGCCAGGCGGCCCATGCCGCGGCCCGGGCGGCCTACCTGCGCGGGGACTCCCTCGACATGTCCGCCCTGGCCCAGGAACTCGGCGTCGGCCGGGCCACCCTGTACCGCTGGGCCGGCAACCGCGAGGACCTGCTCGGCGCCGTGCTCGCCGAGGCCACCGAGCGGACCTTCCGGCAGGCGCTGCGTGAGGTCCGCGACCGGCGGGACGCTCCCGACACGGGGGCCGAGCAGGTGCTGGCCGTGGTCGAGTGCTTCATGCACAAGGTGCTGGCCGCCGAACCACTGAAGGCCCTCACCGCCCGGGAGCCGCGGCTGTTCGTCCGGCTGGCGACCAGCCCGGGGGCGATCGAGACCCGCTCGGCGCAGCTGCTGCAGGCGTTCCTGGAGCAGGAGGTCGCCGCCGGGCGGCTGGCCCCGCCGCTGCCGGTCCCCGCCCTGTCCCAGGCGCTGGTCCGGATCGCCGACGGGCCGCTCTACTCCCACCTGCTCGGTGGTGGCGAACCCCGGATCGAGGAGGCGCTCGCCGTCATCGCGGTGCTGCTCGGGATCGACCGCGCGCACGATTGACGCCACCTCACCATCCTGAGACGCTTTCCGGAAGTGTCTCAGGATGCCAGGGTCTCTTCTCCGGTCACGTCCCGGCCGCAGGAGCCCCAGGGCGATCACGACGGGAGAGCGTGGACCGGAATGCCGCCACCCGACGCCGACAGCCTGTCCCCGCACAGCCCGCCGCCGCACAGCCCGTCGCCGGACAGCCCGTCGCGGCAGAGGCCGTCACTGGACCGTCCGGTGTCCGAACCACCGGCCGGCCACGCCGGAGGTGCCGGCCCCGGCGAGGATCCGCCCGGTCTCGACCTGGCCCGTCTGGAGGCCTGGCTCGACGCCGAACTGCCGGGCCTGCGGTCCGGTCACCTGCGTGGCACCGTGATCGCGGGAGGCCGCAGCAACCTCACCTACCGGCTGGAGGACGGCGGGTCGGTCTGGGCGCTGCGCCGCCCCCCGCTCGGCCACGTCCTGCCCACCGCCCACGACATGGCCCGGGAGTTCCGGGTGATCAGCGGACTGCGGGGCAGTGAGGTGCCGGTACCGGTCGCGGTCGGGCTCTGCGAGGACCCGTCGGTGCTCGGCTGCCCGTTCTACCTGATGGACTTCGTCGACGGCGTGGTGCTCTCCCGGCCGCGGGCCGTCCCCGCCGACGCCCGGCACCGGGTCGGCGAACTGCTGGTCGACACCCTCGTGGCCCTGCACACCGTCGATCCCGGCGCGGTCGGCCTCGGCGACCTCGGGCGCCCGGACGGCTTCCGGACCCGGCAGGTGGAGCGCTGGCACCGGCAGTTCGCCGCGTCCTGGGAGGGCGACCACCCGGTCGAGACGGAGGTGGTCCGGCGGCTGCGCGGCGGCGTCCCGACGGACGGTCCCACGGGGATCGTGCACGGGGACTACCGGCTCACCAACCTCATGTACCGCCCGGACCTGTCCGCCGTGGCGGCCGTCGTGGACTGGGAGATGGCCACCCTCGGGGACCCGCTGACCGACGTGGCCCTGCTGCACGCCTACCACAGCCTGGCGTCCCGGGCGCCGGGGCTGCTGGCGGACTTCGGACCGGCCCAGGGCTATCTCGGCCCGGACGAGCTGGTCGCCCGGTACTGCGCAGCGACCGGCACTCCCGGGGAGGCGCTGGACTGGTACCTGACCTTCGCGTACTTCAAGATCTCCGCGATCGCCGCGGGGATCCACGCCCGCCACCGGGCCGGCCTCACCGTCGGCGAGGGCTTCGAGGCGTTCGGCTCCGTGGTCGACCTGGCCCTGGACGCCGCCCTCAGCCACCTGCCGACCTGATCCGGTCCGGTCACCCGTAGCGGCCTCCACCGGACCCGCCAACCCCCGCCGAGAAGACCCCGCCGAGAAGAGAGATCTCCCCATGGACTTCGCCCCGAGCGCCCGCAGCGCACAGCTCCAGGAGGCCGTCCGCGCGTTCCTCGACGAGGTGGTCTACCCGGCCGAACCACTGTTCCACCGCCAGGCGCAGGAGTACCGGGAGTCCGGTGACCCGTACCGGACCCCTGAGGTCATGACGCATCTGAAGCGGGCCGCCCGCGAACGCGGGCTGTGGAACCTCTTCCTGCCCGACGCCGAGCACGGCGCGGGGGTCTCGGTGCTGGACTACGCGCCGATCGCGGAACTGTCCGGCCGCAGTATCGAACTGGCCCCGGAGGCGATGAACTGCGCCGCCCCCGACACCGGCAACATGGAGGTCCTCGCCCTGTTCGGCACCCCCGAGCAGCAGACGCAGTGGCTGGAACCGTTGCTGGACGGGCAGATCCGGTCCTGCTTCTCGATGACCGAACCGGACGTCGCCTCCTCCGACGCCACCAACATCGCCGCCCGGATCACCCGCGACGGCGACGAGTACGTCGTGAACGGCCGCAAGTGGTGGTCGACCGGAGCGCTGCGCCCGGAGTGCCGGATCGCCATCGTGATGGGGGTCAGTGAACCGGACGCCGAGCGGCACGCCCGGCACTCGATGATCCTCGTCCCGCTGGACACCCCCGGGGTCACCGTGCACCGGTCCACCACCGTGTTCGGCTACGACGACGCCTCGCACGGCGGCCACGGCGAGATCACCTTCCGGGACGTCCGGGTGCCGGCGACCAACCTGATCGGCCGCCCCGGCGCCGGTTTCGCGATCGCCCAGGCGCGGCTGGGCCCGGGCCGGATCCACCACTGCATGCGCGCGATCGGGATGGGCGAACGGGCCCTGGACCTGATGACCTCCCGGGTGCTGGAACGCAGCGCGTTCGGCGGGCCGCTGGCCTCCCAGGGAGTGATCCGGGAGTGGATCGCGGAATCCCGGCTCGCCCTCGAACAGGCCCGGCTGCTGGTGCTCAAGACCGCCTGGCTGATCGACACCGCCGGGGCGAAGGCGGCCGCCACCGAGATCGCCGCGATCAAGGTGGCGGCACCTCGGGCGGCCTCCTATGTCGTGGACCGCGCGATCCAGGCGTTCGGCGCGGCCGGGGTCAGCGACGACACCCCGCTGGCCGGGATGTGGGCGCAGTTGCGGACCCTGCACCTGGCCGACGGCCCTGACGAGGTCCACCTGCGCTCGGTGGCCCGGCTGGAGCTGACCAGGGCGCGGCAGCGGGTCCGGGGCTGAGGCCGTCCCGGCGTCAGCGCGGGCCTGGACCAGCCTGCTGCGGGTCCAGACCCCCGGCGATCACCCGGGTCAGGTGGATCCGGATCAGCTCCCGGCTCATCCCCGGACGCCACGGCGGCTGGTCGACCAGGGCTTCGGCCCGGCCGCGGATCTCCACCTCGCGCACCCGCCACGGATCCAGCGAGGCGCTGCGCTGAGAGCTGCCATCCGATCATCGTCGAGCGTCGCCCCGCATCCCGAAACTCCAGACGCGGGACCGACCGCCGGCAGTCCCGGCGCACGGTCGTCGCCCGCGGTTCTCTTCACGGGTGCGGTGCCGTCGCCGGGGGTTCGTTTCCTCCGTCGTTCACGTGCGGGCAGGTCCGCACGTTCGGCAGGGTCGAGGGAATTCCCTCCACCATGCCGGGGCTGGTCTTGCCCAATCTTGACCGAGATCACACTCGCGGCTCTTGCGTAGGTTAGGCTCACGGAACCGAAACAGCCAGATTCGAAGCATCGACAGTTCGCGGCCCGCCCTCAGAAAGAGTCAGAGAGAGGCATCCAGCGTGAAGAGGAATCGCAAGACGTTTTCGATGGTTCGTTTCGACTGGATGGACCTTGTGCACGGCGGGCCCACGGGGGATGTCTGCTTTCGACATGCCCAGCCGGCAACATTGCGGCAGAATGTTCGGTTCACGAGGCATTATTCGGCCAACTCGAGCCAGGTCAGTTTCGGGGTGACCGTCCCGGACTGGCCGTTCTGTGATGACTGCAGGCAGCGTCGACGGCGGAGAATTCGCATCACCTGCATCATCGTCAGTGTATTGGTCCTTCCGCTGGCGGCACTGACACTGGCTTTCCGCGATGCGGGATGGGTCACCATTCCTTTCGGTCTCGTGTTCCTGGCCCCCCTGCTCAGGATGCGTTCCTGGGCAATGGAAGTCAGCTACCTGATGTACGACAACGGTGACGTCATCGTCTTCACCCACCCCGACCATCCCCGGGTTCCTTCCCCGCCCAAGAACGGGCGCCCGCGCAAGAACCAGAGCCAGAAAGACCAGGGCGAACGGTCACAGGACTCCGACGGCGGATCCGGGTCGAGCCGATAGCGCGAGCCGGATCGAGAGTCTCGGCCCCCGTCCGATGCTGCTGCCCGTGCCCGTGCGGGCAGTCCGGCAGTCCGGCAGTCCGGCAGTCGAGTGCACACCTGGCCTCGGCGGAGGGACGGTCGGACGCCGCACCTGTCGTGCAGGTCCGCGTGCCGGCGAACCCCGGCATCGACCGCTCGGGCGGCGCTCCGGCAGCGGCGGCGGATGATGGCCGGTGTGGTGCGGATCGGGCGGGTGTACGACGAGCCCGGCGCCGGTGACGGACGGCGGGTGCTCGTCGATCGACTGTGGCCCCGAGGACTGCGGCGGGACGCGGCCCATCTGGACGAGTGGCTGCGCGGGGTCGCCCCATCGGACGAGTTGCGCCGCTGGTACGGCCACGCCCCGGACCGCTTCGAGGAGTTCGCCCGCCGCTACCGGGCCGAACTGTCCCGGGACGGACCGGCGCAGGCCCTGGACCGGCTGCGCCGGCTGGCCCGGTCGGGCACGCTCACCCTGCTCACCGCCACCCGCGACGTCGAGCGTTCCCAGGCCGCCGTCCTGGCGGACCTGCTGACCGAACAGCCCGACGCCGACCAGCCCTGATCCCGTAGGCGCGTGACCTGAGCGGCGCCCGCGGACGGCTCACTCGACCCCGACGTGCAGGACCTCGACCAGGCGGGTGAGTTCGTCGCGCAGCTGGGCGATCCGGGACGCCGGCAGCCCGGTCCGCGCCGCGATCGCCCGCGGGACGCCCGCCGCCCGCTCCCGCAGTGCCAGTCCGGCGGGGGTCAGCTCGACCAGCACCCGGCGCTCGTCCGCCGCGTCCCGGCTGCGCCGGACAT
>DASTGO010000362.1:0-3684 GCA_035719045.1 Kineosporiaceae bacterium
GCCTCCGTCCTGGTCCCTCGGCGGGGCGCACCCCGGTGCCTCCGCCCCGCGTCCGCAACTGCTGCCGGACGGCACCTACGGCTGGCCCGACCCCGAGGACACCGCCGGACACGGCATGCCCGACGTGGCGCCCCCTGCCGGCTCGGGCCGGCCGGCCTTCCCCGACCTGTCCGCGCCGCCTCCGCGCCGCCGCTCGCGGGGCAGGTGGATCGCCGCGGTCGTGGTCGTGCTGCTGGTCGCCGGGGGCGCCGGGGCCGCCTTCGGCATCCCCCAGGTCGGGGTCTGGCTCGGGCTGCGGCCCAGCCCGCGGGAACTCGCGACGAAGGCCGGCACCGGCTTCCTGTCCGACTGGCAGTCCGGGAACTACGCCGGGATGCAGGCGAGACTGGTCGACAAGCGCGACGACATGAACCGCGTCTACGGCGGGATGGCGCAGCGGCTGCACATCACCAAGATGACCGTCACCCCGGGCGTCCTGGACAAGGTCGGCACCACCCTCCCCTACACCGCGACCGCCACCCTCAAGGACCTCGGCGACATCAGCTGGTCCAGCAACGTCCACCTGGTCGAGCAGCCGGCGGGCTGGAAGGTGCAGTTCACCTCCGACACCGTGTACCCCGGTCTGGCCAACGGTCAGCGGCTGGACCTCGCCAGCGCGGTCACCAACCGCGGCAACCTGCTCGACCGCAACGGCAAGCCGCTGTCCGACGACCAGGACCTGGCGGTCAACGTGCTCGGCTCGACGAAGAACGGCGTCGGGGCCAGCGGCCTGCAGCGGACCTTCAACGACCAGCTCGGCGGGCGGCCGACGACCAAGCTGGTCATCACCAACGTGGCGCTGAACCAGGCCGTGCAGGTGCTCAAGCAGTGGTCGGCCGAACCCGGCAAGGACGTCGCGACCACCTTCGACCTCAACACCCAGCGGGCCGCCGAGCAGGCACTGAACGGCGTCAACGGCCGGGCGGCGCTGGTCGCGATCGACGTGCGGACCGGCGAGGTACGGGCGATGGCCAGCCACCCGACCAGCGGGCTGCCAGCGGCCTTCGCCTCCTACTACGCGCCCGGCTCCACCTTCAAGATCATCACCGCGACGGCGGCGTTGCTGAACGGGGCGACCCCCGACTCCGCGACCCAGTGCACGCAGACCCTCAACGTGAACGGGCACGCGTTCAAGAACGCCGAGAAGGCGCCGGACAGCACGCCCTCGCTGCTCCAGGCGTTCGCGGAGAGCTGCAACACCGCGTTCATCCGGCTCTCCCAGGGCCTGCCCGCCGGTGCCCTGCAGAAGGCTGCGCAGCTGTACGGGTTCAACGCGGGCCAGCCGTTGTCGATCGCCAGCGTCGGCGGCCAGTTCCCGACACCCACCGGCGCGGTCGAGGCCGCAGCGGACGCGATCGGCCAGGGCAAGGTCGAGGCCAGCCCGCTGCAGATGGCCTCGGTCGCCGCGGGTGTCGCCTCCGGCACCTGGCGGCAGCCGCGCCTGGTCCCGGACTGCCCGACCTGCGCCTCGCACCCGATCCCCGTCGCGTCCAGCCTCCAACCGCTGATGCGGGCCGTGGTCACCTCCGGGACCGGCACCCTGGCGGGCAGCGCTCCCGGCGGCCCGGTCTACGGCAAGACCGGGACGGCCGAGTTCGGCAACGCCAACCCACCGCAGACCCACGCCTGGTTCGTCGGCTGGCAGGGCAACACCGCCTTCGCCGTGTTCGTCGAGGAAGGTGCCTTCGGCGGGACCGTCGCGGCACCGATCGCGGCCCAGTTCCTGCGGACCATCGGGGGCGGCTGACCGGTCGCGGGTCCGGGTCCGTCAGCCGGCCGGCTCCCGGTCCGCGGTGTGCAGGTCGACCGCCGGGCGTTCCGGCAGGCCGAGTCCCCGGACCTGACCGTACGGGACGGCGCAGCCCAGTTCGGTCTCCACCGTCAGCTCCGTGGGGAGCAGCCGGGTCGCGATCTCCGCCTCCGCACGATCGATCAGCTGCCGGGCGGCCCGGGTCACCACGGCCAGCCCGCGTGCGGTCCGCCAGGCTCGTCCCGCTGCCAGCAGCCGGGCCGCCGCCGCATGGTCCCCGAGGTCGAGCAGTGCGGCGCCGATCAGGCTGACGATGTCGGCGGCGGTCAGCAACTGCCCGGCGGAACGGGTCAGGTCCAGGGCCTCCAGCAGCAGGGCCAGGGCGGGCTCAGGATCGCCCAGGCACAGCTCCACCAGCCCGGCGACCGTCCGGACGTCGGCCTGCACCGGGGCCGCCCCGCCGTCGTCGGCCGCCCGCACCGCCGTCCCGGTGAGCCGGCGGGCCAGTTGCTCCTGCCCCGATTCGGTCGCCTGCAGGGCGAGGTTCGCGTCCGCCCAGGCGAGGTTGCAGCGGTCGCCCTCGGCCAGGGCATGGGCCCGGTAGGCCTCGAACAGCGGGCGCGCCTGCTCGCCGTGGCCCAGGGCGTCGAGGATCTCCCCGCGCTCGTTCTCCAGCTGGATCAGCAGGGCGTCCAGGCCTCCGGTCCGGGCCACCGCCAGCGCCTCGTCCAGCTGCTCCAGTGCCTGCTCCGGCCGGCCCCCGAACCGGGCCGCACCGCTGTTGGCAGCCAGACTGCGGGCCAGCAGCAGGTCGTCGCCCAGGTCGCGGGCCGCCTGGAGGGCTCCCGCAAAGGCAGGGGTCGCCCGGGCCAGATCGCCCTGGACGAAGGCGCAACTGCCCACCGACAGCAGCAGCCGTGCCTCCACCTGACGGGGAAGCCGGCACCCCTGCGCCGCCTGCACCCAGCGGTCGGCCTGGCCGAGGCGCCCGGAGAAGAACCAGTGGTCCAGCAGTCCCAGCACCAGCCGGGCGAGCAGCACGCCGTCCCCGGTGGCCTGCGCATGCTCCAGGGCAGCGGCGAAGTTGGCCGCCTCGCCGTCCAGCCGGCTGCGGGTGGTCGCGTCGGGGGAGGTCCGGGTGCGTGGGCCCAGCTCCTCCGCCAGGGCTGCGTAGTACGCCGCGTGCCGGTCCCGCACCGGCCCCGCCTCCAGGCCCGCGCCGAGCGACTCGGCGGCATAGTCCCGGATCGTCTGCAGCATGGACAGCCGGCCGGAGCCCGGCGCCACCACCAGGCTCTTGTCGACCAGCCGGGCCAGCACGTCGAGCAGTTCCTCGTCACCGGTGTCGCAGACCGCCTCGGCCGCCTCGACGGTCCAGCCGCCGGCGAACACCGACAGTTGCGCGAACAGCCGGGCCTCCGCGGGGTCGAGCAGTTGGGCGCTCCAGTCCAGGGCGGCCCGCATGCTGCGCTGCCGCTCCGGCAGGTCCCGGGCGCCGCCGGACAGCAACTGCAGGCGCCGGGTCATCCGCCCGACCATCTGCTCCGGTGCCAGCAGCCGGATCCTGGCCGCCGCCAGCTCCAGGGCCAGCGGGAGGCCGTCCAGCAGCCGGCACAGCTGGGCGACGGCCGCGGCGTTGTCCGCGGTCACCTCGAAGTCGGGCAGCACCTCCCTGGCCCGGTCCCGGAACAGCCGCACGGCGTCACTGCACCGCAGGGCCGGCAGATCGTCCCCGGCGGCGGGATCGGGCAACGACAGCGGGGCCAGCGACAGCAACTGCTCGCCGCGCAGGCGCAGCACCGTGCGGCTGGTGCACAGCACGGTCAGCGCGGGCAGCCGGTCCAGCAGCGCGGCCAGTGCCCCGAGCGCCTGCGGGCCGTCCACCAACTGTTCGA
>DASTGO010000363.1:0-2298 GCA_035719045.1 Kineosporiaceae bacterium
GTGCAGGATCATGAATGTCCATGAATCACCGTCACCGACTCCGAGCCAAGAAACCCGAGCCGAGAAGGCAGCGACAGGCACCCCGATCAGGGTCGGGATCAGTCTCGCACCAACACCGGGAATCATTCATGCACGCATCAGTGGTCCCGGCGCCGACTTCCCAGGCCGTGAGGGGAAATCCCACGCGACCGCGGCCCATGATCCCACACCCCTACGGCTGCAACGGATTCGGACGCCGGCCCCTCCGGCGAGCCTGGGACTCGCCGTCGTGAGCCCTCTCCATACTGCCGCTCCGGGACGACGACGGGAAGGTCGTAGACCCCTGCGCCGCAGCAGGTGGGTCTGAAGTGCGACCGGTGACAGTTACCCTCACGCCCGCCGCGCCCCACATTTCCGCCATCACCCGCAGAACCCAGTCACGATCGCTTGCGTGAGTGTCTGACGAACGGTGTTTCTGGCCCGGCATGCGGCGGAGTCGGCGGGGAAGGCTGGGCCGAGGATGTCAGTAGCGGAAGCGGGACAGCAGGGCACGCGATTCGGACGACAGTTGGGCCAGTCGGGTGGCCGAGTCCGCGGTCGATCCAGCGGCATGAGTGATGGCGAGGGTGCCCTCAGCGATGTCCTCGGTCGCGGTGGCGGTCTCGCGCACCAGGTCCCACAGGCCAGGTCCCACAGGCGGAGAAGATCACTCAGCGCCAGCACTTGATCTCGGGCCTGCGGGTGTGCAGGATCTTGACTTGTGTCCCGAGTGTCCGATCAGTCAGCAGTTGACCGCTTTCGTGCTGAGAGCGGGCAGTTGCGGTCGGCCGCAGGGGATCTGGACGTCGAACTGGTGGCGTTGCGTCGCCCTCGGGATGTCAACCTGCTGCGGATCACGGAGCGGAAGCGCCGCCACGGAGCTGGTAGCGACGTTTCGGGTACCCCGTCCTCGAAGGAGTCGATCGAGGCGAAGCGCAGGGCAAGGCCGAACGTCGTCGGCGGAAGGCGCAGCGGGACATCGAGACCTCGTCACGAGAGCGGTCAGGGGGGGAGTGCGGGCGTGATGGGCAGCCGGGTCGGCTCAACCGACCGATCCGCTGCGCCACCGGAACGATTGCCGAAGGCATTGCGGTGTTCCGAACTGACGGGAGAGTAGCGGAATGATCAGATCAACAAAGAAGGCCGCCCTGACGGCCTGCCTCATTATTGCCGCCGCCGGGATCAGCTCGGCCACCACGTATCTGTTGTCCCGCAGCAGCGATCCGGCGCGGCACGGTGTCGTCGAGGTGGCCTTCGGCAAGCCAACCAAGATGGCGCGTCTGAAGTACACGGTGATGTATGACAAGAAGCCATTCCCCGACGCAGTGCTGCTCTACTACGACAACGGGGTCTACGCGATCTTGTCGAAGGGTGAGAACCATTACGGAACCTACGTTATCGACGGCGGCTTCGACAATCCAAGCTACACCGCGCACTACATCTCGCTACCGTCTGTTGACTGGAATGGAAAGAGTGTGTACCACCGGTTGCGGTTCGACACCAAAGCCGGAACGTTCGCCCAGCAGTTGACCAACCCGGACGACGCGAACGTGCCGCTGCAAAAGGGGACGTTCACTGTCGCAAACAATTCGATCGTCGACCCGACGCAACTCACCTGGGACACTGCACAATCATTGGGCCAGTGAGCCCACGGGAACCGCCCGGCAAGTTCGGATCATGGGTCGGGCGGTAGACCGCCCTCTGGGATCCGCCGGGAGCTGCCGCCTGCCACGAACCCTTGCTCTCCCGAATCAGGCGGTCGGGGTGTCGTGGGCGGCGATATCGCGGACCTCGGACACGCTCAGGTTCCGGGCGGTGGCCAGGATGGTGAGGATCTCGGTGGGCACCAGCCACCCGGCGGACCGCCAGGGCCGGGTGACCGCCAGGACGAGGGGGCGGTCGTGGACGGCGGGGTCGCGCAGTTCCAGGGTGTCCACGAGACCGGCCAGGACAACGGGCGGCGCGCACTCGCGGCCGGCCAGGATCGCGTCCAACTGGTTGACCGGCACCGGCAGGCCGATCCGGGCAAGGTCACCGGCCAGGGTCGCCGGGTCCAGGTAGAGCTGGCGTGCCCGGCGCCCGAGCGTCCACTCCTGGCGGTCCGCGGCCGGGGCGTACGGCCATGAGTCTGGCATCCGGCGCCGATCGACTGCCGGATCGGTCCACGGTTCGGGGGCTGCTGGGGTGATGCGGCCGGGACGGCGGTGGACGGACCGGTGGCGCGGTCGGACCAGCCGGGCGACCCACCCGCCCTCGGCCGCGGCCCGTCCCGGAGCCGCT
>DASTGO010000364.1:0-4744 GCA_035719045.1 Kineosporiaceae bacterium
CCCGTGCAGGCTGCCCTCGCCCGGCGCCCGGCGCCCGCCGCCTCGGGGCGGTGCGGCGACGCGCCGGGTGGCCCGGTGCCAGGGGCCGACGTAGCGTCCGCCAAGGAGGGAGCGAGCCATGACCGTCGACGCCCGCCGCACCGCAGCCGACTACCTGGCCCTGGTGTCCCGGTTGGACCTGCCCGCGAAGGTCCGGCTGCTGACCGGGGCTTCCGCCTTCACCCTCGCCCCCGAACCGGCGATCGGGCTGCGTGAACTCGTCCTGTCCGACGGTCCGGCCGGGGTCCGCGGGCTGCAGTTCGTGGGCGGCCGGAGGGTCGCCCTGTTCCCGAATGCGACCCTGCTGTCGTCCTCCTGGAGCGAGGACAGCGCCTACGAGGTGGGCCGGCTGCTCGCCGAGGAGGCCCGGGCGCAGGGCGTTCACGTCGTGCTCGGCCCCACGGTCAACCTGCACCGGACCCTGCTGGGCGGGCGGCTGTTCGAGGCGTTCTCGGAGGACCCGCTGCTGACCGGGAGGCTGGCCGCGGCGTACGTCCGGGGACTGCAGGACAGCGGGGTGGCCGCTGCGCCGAAACATCTGGTGGCCAACGAGTCCGAGACCGAGCGGACGTCCGTGAACAGTGTCGTCGACGAGGCCACGCTCCGGGAGTTGTACCTGCTGCCGTTCGAGATCGCCGTCGCGCAGGCCCGGCCCTGGACGGTGATGGCCGCCTACAACGACGTGAACGGGGTACCCGCCACCGAGCAGCACCACGTCATCGTGGACATCCTCAAGGGCGAGTGGGGCTGGGACGGCCTGCTGATGTCCGACTGGTACGCCACGAAGTCCGCCGCGCCCGCCGCGAACGCCGGACTCGACCTGGTGATGCCCGGCCCCGACGGCCCCTGGGGGGACGCCCTGGTGGCGGCGGTGCGGGCCGGGGAGGTCACCGAGGACACCGTGGACGAGCATCTGGTGCGGCTGCTGCGGCTGGCCGACCGGGTCGGGGCGCTCGGGCCGCCTGGGCCCGCACCGGCTGGTGCGGACCTGCCCGCGCCTGGTTCCCCGGTGCGGCGGGAGCAGCTCACCCGGCTGGCCGCGAGCGGGATGACCGTGCTGACCAACCGTGACGTCCTGCCGCTGTCGCGCCGTGGCCGCGTGGCCCTGATCGGCCGGCATGCCGTGGAGACGGTGTGCATGGGCGGCGGCTCGGCCCGGGTCAACCCGCCGTACCAGGTGAGCATCGCCGACGGGCTGCGGGCGCTGCTGGGGGACGCCATGACCGTGACCGACGGGGTGGAGGTCCACCGCCGTCCGGCCGCCGCCCGTCCGGGCACGGTGACCGATCCGCGGACCGGTGAGCCCGGGGTGCGGTTCCGGCTGCTGGCCGCCGACGGAGCCCTGCTGTCCGAACGGGTCGGGCTCGACGCCACCACGCTCGTCGGCTTCACCGAGGAGCACCCACGCCCGGTGGCCACCGTGCAGTTGGCGGCCCGGCTGGTCAGCGGCGGGCGGCTGCAGGTGGGGACCTTCGGGATCGGGGACTGGGAGCTGACCGTCGGCGGGCGGACCACCGGCTACCGGCTGGCCGCGACGGGGACCGGGATCGGCGCGGAGCTGATCGCCCCACCCCTCCACGTCCTGGTCGAGGAGTTCGCCGCCGGTGACGTGGTCGAGGCGCAGGTCCGGCTGCCCGCCGGCGAGGGCCCGCTGGGCGGCGCCGGGATCTTCGGCCTGATCGCCGGGCCGGCGCCGGGCGACCCGCTGGAGCTGATCGCCCGGGCTGCCGCGGCGGCGGCCCGGGCCGACGTGGCGGTGGTGGCCGTCGGCCTGACCGAGCAGGAGGAGACCGAGTCGGTCGACAAGACCACTCTGCGGCTGTCGGGACATCAGGACGAGCTGGTGCGGGCGGTGGCTGCCGCGGCCCGGCGCACGGTGGTCGTGGTGAATGCCGCCACCCCGGTGCTCATGCCCTGGCGGGACGACGTGGACGCCGTCCTGTGGGCGGGGTTGCCGGGTCAGGAGGGCGGGCACGCCGTCGCCGCCGCCCTGCTGGGGGACCTGGAGCCCGCGGGACGGCTGGTGACCACCTTCCCGGTGGCCGACACCGCGGCCCCGGCCTGGTCGGTCACCCCGGTGAACGGACGGCTGCGCTATGCCGAGAGGACCTTCACCGGTTACCGGGGCCATGCCACGGGGCGCGTGCCGCAGCCGGCGTTCTGGTTCGGGCACGGTCTCGGCTACGGCCACTGGGAGTACACCGCTGCCCGGCTGGAGGAGGGCGAGGCGGGGCGCGGGCCTGCGGTGGTGGTCCGGGTGCGTAACACCGGAGCACGGGACAGCCGCGAGGTGGTGCAGGTGTACCTGCGGCCTGCCGAGCCCGACCAGCCGGTCCGCCTGGTGGGCTGGCAGCCGGTGGGCGTGCCGGCCGGGGGAGAGGCGGAGGTCCGGGTGGTGACCGAGCCGATGCTGTGGCGGCGCTGGGACGGCACCGGCTGGTCCCGGCTGTCGGGTGGCGGGGAACTCCTGCTGGCCCGGGGGCTGGGCGACGTCCGGGTCCGGTTGCCGCTGCCCACACCTGCGGACGCCCGGACATAACCTCGCGGCGGCGCGGCCCGTAGGTAGGGGCGATCCATCCACCCTGACTGCCGGCGTGTTGCCCAGGAGTGCTCAGCATGACCAACAGACGGTCCGCCCCGACCGGCCTGCCCGCCCAGACACGATCCCCCCTCGCCACGCCTCCGCGCGGGAACGGCATTCCCGCGCCGGACGGATACCTCCCGTATGCCCCCGCAGCCGGCTGGCCACCGCCCGGCGGGTTTCCTCCGCCCGAAGCGGGCGCCCAGCTCCACCGGTCCGCGGAAAGCCTTGTCGGACAAGTGATCGCGACCGGCGGTGAACGGTCTGCGCAGTCGGATGAGCTGCCCGCGCAGCCGTGGCAGGACGGGTGGACCCGGGAGGGCGGATCGCCGTGGTGGCGGGACGATCCGGCGACGATGCGGATCGCGAAACCGGGCGGCTCCCGCCTGAACCGCGGCCTGGTGCGCACCTCGCCCCGGGCCACGCAGCGGAACCTGCGGGCGCACCGGATCCGGATCCGGCTGATCAGGGCGCTGTGGCTGGCCACCTTCCTGGTGCTGGTGTATGTGCCGCTGGCCCTCGCCCCGGAGGCGGGAGGTGAGCACCGGCCCTGGAGCAAGGGCGGGATCTGGGTGGAGCTGTGCCTGACCACCGGGCTGCTCGGACTGTCCACGCTGGCCGCGACCATCGTCCTGCCGTCCCGGGTGCGGTCCCTGACGGAGTCGTTCGGGATCGAGACCGTCCTGCGCTCGCACACGTGGCTGGCGCTGGTGACGACGGTGGTCGTGGTGGCGCATGTCGGGTTCATCGTCCTCGACCGGCCGCTCAACGTGCTGCTGCTGTCACCCGGACCGACCGGCGCCAACCGGGCCCGCGCCGGCCTGATCGCCACCGTGTCGCTGATCCTGCTGTGCTGGCTGTCGTTCCGGCGCAAGCGGACGGGCACCCGCTACGACGTCTGGCGCTGGGTGCACGCGATGCTCGCGGTGGCCGCGCTGGTCGGCACCTACCTGCACGTGTTCTGGCTGAACCACCTGATGCGGAACGCCGCGGAGCGCACCGTCTTCCTCGCGGTCCTGGTCGGGGTCGGTGCCCTGATGATCAACCGCTGGATCCGACGGCCGTTCACCTCACTGCGGAACGGCTACGTGGTCAAGGAGATCCGCCGGGAGAGCCCGACCGTGAGCTCGCTGGTGCTCAGCCCGGCCCGGCGGCGGCAGCGACCGATGCGCTACCGGCCCGGGCAGTTCGCCTGGATCCGGCTGGACAGCCCGTTCGGGCCGTTGCAGGGCAACCCCTTCTCGCTCTCGTCCGGGATCGACACCCGCGGCGAACTGCGCTTCACCATCCGCAATGCCGGGGACTTCACCGCCACCATCGGTCAGCTCAGACCGGGGCGACGGGTGTTCGTGGACGGTCCCTACGGTGACTTCAACGACGACCGAACCGGAGCGGACAGTCTGCTGCTGATCGGTGCCGGGGTGGGGATGGCGCCGATGATGAGCATCCTGCGCTCCCACGCCTTCCGGGGCGACCGGCGCCCGCACTGCCTGGTGGTGGCGGCCCGCAGTCCCGCGGAACTGCTGTTCACCCGGGAACTGGAGGAGATGCGGGACGAGCTCCAGATGGACGTCATCGAGGTGGTCTCCGACCCGCCGGACAGCTGGAAGGGCGTCACCGGACGGGTCGACGCGGAACTGCTGGAGGAGATCCTCGAGGCCTACGGCCTGTTCGAGGCGCATGTGTTCATCTGCGGCCCGCCGTCGATGATGGAGGACTGCACGCAGGCGCTGGCCGGGCTCGGGGTGGACGCCGCCCGCGTGCACACGGAGCAGTTCGACATGGTGTGAGCCGGTCGGCGGGGTGCGGGGTCGTCGACATGGTGTGAGGCCCGTCGGCGGGGTGTGAGCCAGTCGGCCGGGCGTGCGGCGGTCCGCTCTCCTCGACCGGTGCGGCCCAGCCCCGCGCCGCGACTCTACGCTGATGGCACCTTACTCACAGTCACCTTGTGTCGGTACCCTGCTCGGATGGCCCCCCTCCCCGCGGCAACGGATCCGGTCCCGTCCGTGCCGGAATCTCCGCCCCGGCCGTCCCGGCTTGCGCTGCTCGCCGGCGGGGCCGCTGCCGTGACCCTGGCGGCCGCGGGGGGCTCGGTGGCACTGTCCCGCGCCCGCGGTGGACCTC
>DASTGO010000365.1:0-3913 GCA_035719045.1 Kineosporiaceae bacterium
GGTGGCTTGCGGGTCGAGCGGGGGTGTGTCGTGACAGGCCCGCCGGCCCGGTTCCGGGCCTGGGTGGCGTGGGGTGGGCTAGCGGCTATCGGGGCAAGGCCAGCCGCGATGCCAGCGGTCGGCCGCTAGCGGGTGACTAGCGCTAGGGGTGGCGTCTAGGGCTTGACCTGCGAAAACAGGCGCTCGGGAGGGTGTGCAGGGGTGGCCTAGCGGCCCGGTGCAGGCCCTAGGTTCGGTCACTGTGCGTGATCATCGGGGTGGGTGGTGGGGTCCGGTCCGTGCGGCACGGGGCATGCCCGGCTCGGGCCCCCACCTGGGGGGTGGCTATTCGGTGAGCAGGGCCTCCAGGGCGGCCCGGACCCCGGCGGCGCGGACACCGGCGGTAGTGCGCTGGTCCTTCGGTCCGTCCGGGGTCTTGCGGTTGATGGGCGGGGTCGCGACCTTGCGGGCGCGCAGTTCGGGGGCCAGCCAGCCGGGCGCCCGGCCGGCGTACTCGGACCGCTGCGACAGGGCGGCCTCGAGTTCCTCGATCCAGGCCACGTCGTGGTCACTCGGTCCGCCGGTCGGGGCGGTGGTGGGGATCTCGGCCAGGACCGCGCGGAGCAGGTCCGCGGGGTCGACCGGGTCGGCGGGGTCGGCCATCGTGTCGCCGACCGCGTCCCCGGACAGCAGCCGCAGGTCCGACCGCAGGGCCAGGGCCCGCTTGCCGATCGCCGTCATGTGCGGCAGGTCGATGAACCAGGTCCCGACCTTCACCGCGGCGCCGTCCTCGGCCTTCAAGATGACGGTGCCGGGGGCGAGGGAGTTGACCCCGGAGTCGGCGTAGGCGCCGCGGCCGGTGTTACCGAAGATCTGCCGGAAGCTGACTTCGTCCTGCACGGTCAGGCACCCGCGGACCCGCGCGGCCCGGACCGCGCCCGGGGGGATGGATTCGGTGCCGGCCAGCTGGGTCGCCAGCACGAGGGTGATGCCGGCGGACCGGCAGGCCTTGATCAGGTTGCCGAGCAGTTCCTCGGCGGCCTCGATGTCCGGGTTCACCGAGGGGTCGAACAGCCGGTGGAACTCATCCAGGATCACCGTGTGTGGGCGCAGCAGGGCGTGCGCGCGGGCCAGGTCCTCGGTCACGTCATCCGAGTCGGCCTTCCCGGACTCCACCAGCCGGGTCAGGAAGTCGTTGCGCTGCGCGGTGTCGGCGAGCAGCTCCCGCAGCGCGGCGATGGCGCGGGCGATGATCAGCCGGTCGGTCTCCGGGGCCCCGGACAGGTACCGGTGGCAGATCGGCTTGAGCGCCACGTAGCTGGGGTTGCCCTTCAGGTTGATCACCGACAGGAGGGCGTGGGGGTCCAGCGCGGTGTGCGCGGCGGCGATCCGCAGCAGGCTCGACTTGCCGGAGGCGGGTTGGCCGCCGATGAACCAGGCCCCGCCCCGCAGGTGCAGGGTGAACGCCTTCCCGACTCTGGTGACCCCGATGTTCACCGGGGTGAACCAGGAGGTCTTGCGGGCCTTCGCGAGGGGGCCGGGGCCGCGCATCCCGATCAGCGCTGGGCGGTCGAGGATGTGCAGCAGCAGGTGCCCGGGTGTCTTGGCCGCGAGGGGTTCGACGATGACGCAGTCGGCCTGCCGGTCCAGGGCGTGGGCCATCCGCTGCTCGTGCGGCACCAGATCCGTGGCGAGCACCCCCGAGGGGAGCTTGATCTCCACCTGGTGGCCGCCGCGGACCGCGACGATGTCCGACCGCCAGATCCGCGTGCTGTCGATCTGCAGCGACTTCGTCAGCGCGGTGATCCCGAGGACGGACAGGGCCTCCACGATCGCCGTCGACGTGAGCGGCACCCGGATGTCCCGGACCACGGCCGGGGAGATGAGCTTGGTGCCGGTCGGCTTGCCGTGCCGGGCGAACCCCACCACCGCCGCGGTGAAGACCGCGGGCAGGACCCACCACGGGGCCCACCACAGCGCCGCCTGTACCCCCGCCAGCGTCACGAGGGTCAGGACGGCGAGCAGGGACAGCCGCCACTTCTGCCGCATCGTCCGATCGGAGGCCATCCGCACGTAGGCGCGGTCATCCTGCGCGACCACGTCGCCGATCAGGGGGTGGCCGTCGACGTCGAATCCCCACCGGATCGCCCGCCACCCCAACCGCCGGGCACCGACGCCGGCGAACCAGGCGATGCGCAGCGCGTCGATCGGGGACCGCACCGCCCGATAGGCCACCCGGTGCCCGGCCGCCCGGGCCAGGCGGGTCACGGACTCGACCAGCACCTGCCGGTCCCGGGCCCACTCCGGCAACACCGGACGTGCCTCGGCGTCCACCGCCTCCGCGAGCCGCTGCCCCAACCCGCGGGCCGGGACCGCCAGCACGTGGGCGTCCACCGGGCCGCCGTGCTGCCCCGGCACGGCCGGGGCGTGACCGGCCGACAGGGTCGTGCCCCGCTCGTCCTCCCCCAGCAGCCGCTCATCCACCCCACCGTCCCGCTCCGGCGCCCCCACGCCCTGCCCTGCGCCGGGCCGGCCGGCCGGCGGGGCGATCGGCTGGTCAGTGACACTGCCCGGCACCACCTCACCGGCCACCACCCGGCCACCACCCGCCGACACCGGCTGCGGGTCCGCCGCGGTGGCGGTCGGGCCGGTGTCGGTGGTGGTGGTCGGGCTGGTGTCGGTGGGGACACCGTCGGGTGGGGTGTCCACGGCGTGCAGGTGCCGCCGCTCCTCCCCCTCGTGCGTTCGGCCGTCTGTGCGGCCGGTCGGGTACTCGGTCATGCTGTCCTCGCCTTCCTGTTGCTAGCAGGGGGCCGCTGCCGGTGGCGCGGGATGCTTTCCAGGGCTGTCCCCGCGCCACCGGTCCACCCCGGTGACATCTGATCGGTGCCAGCCCGCCGGGTCGGCGGGCGACCGGTCTGGTCGGTGGTCATCGCAGGAGCCGGCGGATCCGCCACCACCACGGGACCCGCACCGGCAGGTCGGTCGAGGGGAAGCGGCGGCGGCGCCGGTGCAGGCCCAGCTCCCGGTCGGGTCCGTCCTCGCCCCACCGGTCGAAGTAGGCCTCGCCGGGGAAGTCCATCCCGTCCGGCGGGCGGCGCAGCCGGCGGTGGTTCCCGTCAATCCGCTCGACCCAGTAGGGCTCGTTGCGCCCGTCCCGGCGACTCACCACACACCACCCGGGCCCTCGCGGCGGGCCGGCGGGGTCGGGCCCGCCGGGTCCTCCACCGCGTACCCGTCGCGGGCGATCGGCCCCCGGTAGCCGGAGGCGCGCAGGTCGAAGAACCGCCGATCCGCGTCTGTCTCCGGCGCCCGGTCCACCCGCCGCGACCGCACCGGCGAGGACTGCGGGGCGGGCGCGTCATGCCCACCCTCGGCACCACCGCCGAAGCCCTCGGCCGGGTCGACGTCGTCGGCCATCCCGTCGCCCTCGCCTGCACCCTGCGCGGGGTCGCCGGTGGGGTCGTCGAACAGGTCCGGGCGCGAGGCGGCGAAGTCGTCGAACGACCGGCCACCCCCACCACCGCCACCACCGGATCCGCTGCGTCCGCGGGCGGCGCCGGCGGCGGTCATCGCCGAGCGGCCGAACGCCTTGCCCGCCGACGTGGCGACCCGCCGCAGCCGGGTGAACAGCCCACCCCGCCCCGAACTCCCACGACCGAACAGGTTCAGCGTGATCAGCGACCCGATCCCGGACACCTGCACCACCCGCGTCCCCGACTTCCCCGACGACGACCGGCGGGCCGGCTGGCGGGCCGGGCGGGGCCGGCCCGTCCCTGTGCTGCGGGTGCGGGCGGGGGCTTTGCCCCGGGTCTGGCGGGCGCTCATCGGGTTCCTCCGATCGTGGCCACCAGACCGTCAAGGTCGTGGCCGTTCTGGTGTCCGGGTTCGTGCTGGTGGCCGTGGTCATGCTGGTTTGCGTTGGCGGGCAACA
>DASTGO010000366.1:0-10899 GCA_035719045.1 Kineosporiaceae bacterium
TGCCGCCGGGCCGGGCCGGGTCGGCGGGTCTGGCCGGGTCGGTGGGTCCGGCGGCGGCTCAAGCCCCTCCCGGGCCGGGCCGATAGCCGGAGGGTGAGCTGGGCCGCCCTGACCCGCCCGCGTGACCCCGTGCTGGCCGCGCGCCTGGCCATGGGCTTCATCGTCACCGCAGCCCTGGTCCAGCTCGGCAACGTCCTCCTCACCCCGCTCCACGGCGGGCTGGCCGGGGAGATGCGGTCCTTCGGGATCCCGCTGGGGTTCCTCCTGATCGCGGGCGTCCTGCGGGGCTGTGCCCGGCGGGTTCCCGGGCCGGCCTGGGCCATGGTTCCGCTGCTCGGGCTGGTGGCGATCACCGTGCTGGACGTCACCAGTAGGGATGCGAACGTCGAGGGGCAGATCTTCCTGTTCTTCCCGGTGCTGTTCGCCGCGTCCCAGTTGCCGCGCCCGGCCGCGGCGGTGCTGACCGGGCTGGCGATGGCCTCCGAATGCGTCGTGACCTTCAGCTCGGAGCCGGTGCGCTGGGCCGTCTTCGACAGCGTCTACGTCGGAGCCGGGCTGGCCGCGACGTCCTGGCTGCTGGTGCACTCCGCGGCCGCGCAGGACCGGCTGATCGAGCGGCTGGCCCTGCTGGCCACGGTGGACTCCCTGACCGGGCTGACCACCCGCAGGGTGCTTGACGAAGTGGCCGACCAGGCGCTGCACCAGCGGCCGGAACGCCGGGGCGCCGGGAGCGACCACGGGACGTCCCTGCTGGTCATCGACCTGGACCTGTTCAAGGTGGTCAATGACACCTACGGCCATCCCGTCGGCGACGACTTCCTCGCCCACGTCGGCCGGGTCCTGCGGGCGAGCTGCCGTCCGGGTGACGTGATCAGCCGGCTCGGCGGGGACGAGTTCGGCGTCCTGCTGCTCGACTGCCCCTACGGGGCGGCGCTGGACCAGGGGAGGCGGTTGGTGGAGGTGGCCGCGGCCACACCCTTCGTCGGCGCCGACGGGCTGGTGCTGCCGGTCAGCCTCAGCGTCGGGGTCGGCCATGTGCCCGCCGACACCGACGCCGAACTGCGCGACCTGTACGCCTTGGCCGACCGGGCCCTGTACCGGGCCAAGGAACTCGGCCGCGGCCGGGCCGCCTGACCGGACCGGCTCGGTCATCAGCCGGCTCCCGGAGGTGCGCTCAGGCCGGGTCCGCGGGCCGGGCGCGGGTGAGGGCGGCGTCGACGATCCCGCGCAACCGGGCGGCATGTGCGCCGCGCCAGTAGACCCGCCCACAGCCGGTGCAGCGCCGGAAGTCCGCGTAGCTGCGGCGGGTGCCCGGCTGCAGCAGCGGCTCGACCTCGGACCTGCCGACCTCGCGCAGTGACCCGTTGCACGCCGGGCAGCGGGTCCACGGGTCCAGCGGCGGGCGGAACCGGTCGAGCACCTCGGCCAGCTGGTCGTCCGGTGCGTCCTGGCGCAGATGGGCGCCCCAGCGGACGGCCCGGCGGTGCAGCAGGCGGCGGTCACGGGTGAGCAGGATCCGCTGCTGCTGCGCCGACTGCCGGGCGAGCTGGTCGTCGTCGGCGTCGGACCGGTAGGCGGTGTCCAGGCCGAGCAGCCGCATCCGCCGGGCCAGCGTCCCGAGGTGCACGTCCAGCAGGAACCGCGGCGGTGAGGTCGGCGCCGGCTGCGGGTACGTCACGGGGAGCACCCGGACCTCGTCGCCGCCCGCCGGGCGGTGTCCGGGACCGACCGGACGGTCCGCCAGCAGCAGCCCGCCCACCTCCGTCGGCGGGATCCCGGCCGAGGACACCAGGTGCCCGAGCGTCGACGTCTCGTCGCAGCGGACCGGCACCCGTTCCGCCCGGCGTCCGGCGGGCAGGAAGAGCCGCAGCGACGGCGGGACCAGCAGGATCACCGCGGGTTCGGGGGCGGCGGGTCCGGGGGTGGCGCGTTCGGGGGCGGTGGGTTCGGGGGCGGTGGGTTCGGTCATCGGCATCCGCTGTCTGTGTGCGGCCCGGGCCGGCGGACGGAGTCCGGTCCGGTGGGGACGTCCCGTTCAGGACGGCGGACGCCAGTCCAGCACGGGTCCCAGGCCGCGGGCGATGGCCACGTCCGGGACCAGGCCCATCAGCCGGGCCACGAGGCCCTGCACCGGGTACGGCGCCTGGTAGACCCGGCCCGCCCGGCGGGACCGGGTGGCGATGGCGGTCGTCCGGGGGAGGCGCTGCCGGGTGTACTCCTCGAGGGCCGGGGCGACCGGCCGGCGGGCCAGCTCCGCCGCGAGTACGACGGCGTCCTCCAGCGCGGTGCAGGCCCCCTGGCCGAGGTCCGGGGTCATCGCATGCGCGGCGTCCCCGAGCACGGCCACCCGACCGGAGTGCAGGGCGGGCAGCGCTACCCCCAGCTCCTCGATGTCCTGGTGCAGGACCTGGCCGGGGGTCAGCCCGGCGACCACGGTGGCGACCGGCTCGTGCCAGGACCCGAACCGTGCGGACAGTTCCGCGCACTCGTCGGCGGCCCGTCGGCCGGGAGGGGTGGTGGCGGTCGCGTAGCAGTACCACCGGTCCCCGCTCATCGGCACGACGGCGAAGCGCTGCCCGTCCCGTCCCCAGGTCTCGAAGCCCGCGAGCCGCGCCTCCCCGGCCGGGACGACCATCCGCCAGGCGGTGTACCCGGCGTAGCGGGGTGCGGGATGCGCGGGGAACAGGCCCTGCCGCAGCACCGAGCGGATCCCGTCCGCCGCCACGACCACGTCCGCCGCCAGCGTGGACTCCTGACCGCCGGCCGAGATGCGTACCGTGGCCGGGCCGTCCCCGTCGCCGGGGTCCACCCCGAGCACGGTGGTCGACGTACTCACCACGCCGTCCGGCAGCCCGGCGGCCAGCAGGTCGATCAGCTCGCTGCGGTGGACCACGACGAGCGGGTCGCCGTACCGCTGCCGGACCGCCGCGCCGACGTCGGAGCGGGCCAGCCAGCGCCCGTCCGGCCGGCGGATCCCGCTCTCCCCGGACAGGGCCGCGCCCCGGCGGACCCCGCCTCCGACGCCCAGGACGTCGAGGGCCCGCAGAGCGTTCGGCCACAGGCTGAGCCCGGCTCCGACCGGTTCCAGGCCGGGTGCCCGCTCCAGAACCCGGACCTGCCAGCCGGTCCGGTGCAGCGCCAGCGCCGCGGCCAGACCCCCGATCCCGCCCCCGGCCACCACGGCCTGTCCGGACATCCCCGCCTCCTGTTCCTCTACGATCGTAGAGCCGATGGGTCAGTAAGGTACCCGGCGGGCAGGGACGAGGGAACCGGGGTGTGAGGTGACGCAGCGCAGAGCCCGGATCGCCGATGCGGGGATCGCCCTGCTCGCCCGCCGCGGCCGGCCCGGGCTGACCCATCGCGCCGTGGACGCCGAGGCAGGCCTGCCCGCCGGCTCCACCTCGTACTACGCGCGCACCCGGGCCGCCCTGCTCGAACTGGTCGTGCACCGGCTGGCCGAACTCGACCTCGACCCCGGTGGCCGGGCCGAACCTCCGGCACCGACCGATGCCGACAGCCTCGCCGACCTGCTCGCCGGCTACGTGCACGGCCGGCTCACCGGGAACCGCGAGCGCACCCTTGCCCGGTACGAGCTGTCCCTGGAGGCGGTGCACCACCCGGGTGTCCGGGAGGTGCTCGTCACCACGGGCGCGCCGTTCCGCACCGTGGCCGCCGACCTGCTCGCCGGGCTCGGCTCCCCGGATCCGCAACGGCACGGGCGGCTGCTGGTGGCCTGCTGCGACGGGCTGGTCCTCGACGCCGTCGCGGGCGCCGGGTCTGCGCATCAGCCGGGTCTGGAGGAATTGCGCCGGAGCCTGCGCGACCTGCTCACCGGGATGCTGCCCGGCTGATCCGGGTGCCCCTGGTGCCGGTGTCGCGGTACCGGGCGCCCCCGGTACCCGCGCGAGCGATCCGCCGGCCTCCGGAGCAATCCGCCGCACCCGGCACCCTGGCCCCCTGCACCCGGCACCCTGGCAGATCGGGGATCGAAGATCGAAGATCGAAAAAGGGTTGCCGACCTGGGCAACCATCTGCCGGTGCCCGGACCACTAGCGATCAAGGCGGTCCGGGCCCGTGGTCCGGCCGGCAGGGGCAGGTGGCGAGGGGCGGTCGGGGTGGCAGCGACAGGTTCCGGGTCCGGACCGGGACGTCCTGGGCGAGCGGGTGGCCGGGGCAGGCCGGCCTGGAAGGCCGGCGGGACGGCGGCGATCGTGGTGGCGGCCGGGGCCGTGGTGATCCCCTGGGCGACCGCCGCCGGCGGCTCGACCTTCACGGTCGCGGCCGACGGGTCCGCGCAGTTCCGGACGGTGCAGGCCGCCGTCGACGCGGTCCCGGCGGACGGCACCGCGCACACGATCGTCATCGCCAGGGGGACCTACCGCGGCACCGTGGACGTGCCCGCGGCCAAGACCCACCTGACCATCAGGGGCGCCACCGGCAACCCCGAGGACGTGGTGATCACCGAGGGCCACGCGGCCGGGCTGGCCAGGCCGGGCGGCGGCACCTGGGGGACCGAGGGCAGTGCGACGGCCACCTTCCGGGCCGCGGACCTGGCGGTCACCGGTGTCACCATCACCAACTCGTTCAACCCGGCGGCGAACCCCGGCGTCACCGGCACCCAGGCGGTCGCGCTCGCCGCCGAGGGGGACCGGCAGGTGTACGCCAACGACCGGATCATCAGCACCCAGGACACCCTGCTCGCGTGGTCACCGAAGGCCACCGCCCAGACCCGGCAGTACTTCCGCAACTGTTTCGTCGCCGGGACCGTGGACTTCGTGTTCGGCAACGCCACCGCGGTCTTCGACCGGGTGAACCTCCAGGCCACCGACCTCGGGGCAGCGGCGGGCGGCAACAACGGCTACCTCACCGCGGCGAACACCGACTCGGGCAAGAAGTACGGCTTCCTGATCACCAACAGCACCGTCCATGCCTCCGGTGCGGCGAACACCGGGTATCTCGGCCGGCCGTGGCATCCGACGGCCTCCGCGGTGGCGCAGGTCGTCATCCGGGAGACCGTGCTGCCCGCCGCGATCAAGTCTGCCGCTCCGTGGACGGACATGAGCGGCTTCTCCTGGAGGTCCGCGCGGTTCTTCGAGTACCGCAACACCGGCCCCGGCGCCGCGGTCAACGGCAACCGCCCGCAGCTGACCGCCGCACAGGCCGCCGACTACACCGCGGCGAGGTACCTGGCCGGCACCGACGGCTGGAACCCGACGGGCTCCGGGACCCCGGGCTCCGCCGGGTCGGGGACCCCGGGTTCGGCCGGGTCGGGTCCCGTCACGCCGGTCGGCAACGTCACCGGTGACACCCGCACGGTGTCCCGGCCGGTGATCCCGTCCACCTGCGCCACCCTGACCGCGACCCTGACCCTGGCCAACCGGACCGGATCGGCCGCCCAGGAGCAGAACCCGCCGGACACCGCGCGCCTGCAGCAGGCGATCGACCGCTGCACCCAGACCGGCAGCGCCTCCGTGGCGGTCGAGCTCGTCGCGGGCGGCGCTCACCGGGACTTCCTGTCCGGCCCGCTGACCGTCACCCGCGGTGTCGTGCTCGTCGTGGACAGCGGGGTCACCCTGTACGCCGCGCGCAATCCCGCCCTGTACCAGGTCAGCGGCAGCCCTGCCTGCGGCACGGTCGCCTCCGGCAAGGGTGGTTGCCGGGCGTTCCTCGCGGTGTCCGGGGCCAATGCCGGGATCGAGGGTGTCCGGGCGGCCGACGGCAGCCAGGGGCGCATCGACGGCCGCGGCGACGCGACGGTCCTCGGCGGTTCCGGCAGCTGGTGGGACCTGGCGCACCAGGCGCAGGTGCAGGGCGGCAACCAGCAGAACCCGCGGCTGATCCAGGCCACCAGGTCGGACAACTTCACCGTCTACGACATCGATCTGCTCAACTCGCCGAACTTCCACCTCGTCTACTCGGGAGGTACCGGGTTCACCGTCTGGGGCGTGCGGATCAAGACCCCCGCCACCGCGCGGAACACCGACGGCATCGACCCCGCCGGAGCCACCGACGTGACCATCCGGGACTCCTCGATCGCCGCGGGGGATGACGGGGTGGCGATCAAGGGCAACCAGGCCAGCCACAACATCACGATCGCCGGTAACCACTTCTACGGCACGCACGGCATCTCGATCGGCAGCGAGACCGCCGGCGGGGTGAGCAACGTGCTGGTCCGGGACAACACCGTCGACGGCACCGACCCGTGGGGCACGGCCAGCGGGTCGAGCACCGGGATCCGGATCAAGAGCTCCCCGGCCAACGGTGGGACCGTCTCCGACGTGGCCTACGTCAACACCTGCCTGCGGGCGGTGAAGGCGCCGATGGTGTTCGACACCCACTACGCCGGCCAGACCGGCTCCGGCACCCCGTACTTCACCCGGATCAGCGTCATCGGCCTGGTGGCCACCGGATCCCCGGCCAGGGCGAAGTCCGTCTTCGTCGGCCTGGACGCCGCGCACCCGCTCGGCCTGTCCCTCAGCCAGGTCACGCTCGACGTCACGGCGAACACCGCCCAGTACGCCAGGGTGACCAGCGCCGCGAGCAACCTGATCCTCTCCGGCACCGGAGTCGCGGCGGGCCGGGGCTCCGCGACGGGATCGCGGCCCACCTGCAGCTTCCCGGCCTATCCAGCCCTGTAGCCGCCGGCCAGGTGCCGGGGACGGTTCTGCGTGCCCCGGCACCCGGTGGTCGGCTCCGGCCCGGTGGTCAGCCCCAGGCCCGGGTCAGGGCGGCGGCCACCTGGTCCAGGGCCTCCCCGGCCGCGGGGACCTCACCCCCCGGGTACCTGAATCTCCCCGGTGATCTCCCCGATCCGGGCCCAGACCACCTTGCCGTCCAGCCGCTCGCGGACCCCCCACTCCCGGCTGAGCGCCTCGGTCACGACCAGACCACGGCCGGAGGGGTCGTCCTCGGAGGCCTCCCGCGGGATCGGCAGCCGGTGGCTGCGGTCGAACACCTCCACCACGACCTCGTGGTCGACGGCCCGGGCCAGCACCGCAACCGGCTCCTCGCTGTGCCGGACGGCATTGCTCAGCAGCTCCGACAGCACCAGCGCCGCGCTGTCGGTGATCCCCGCCAGCTCCCAGCCGGCCAGCAGTCCGCGCAGCCAGCTGCGGGCCAGGGGGACGGACATCGCGTGGGCGGAGAACCAGCGCTGCGCCGACCGCCCGTCGTGGTCGGGCTGGGCGGCCACCCGGGCCACCAGGACGGCCACGTCGTCCCCGCGCAGCCCCGCCGGGATGACCTCCAGCGCCCGGTCCAGGATGGTGTCCGGCGAGGCGTCCGCGGGCAGCCGGCGCAGGACCTGGTGCAGTGCCGCGGTCCCGCGCTCGCTGCCTCCCCAGGCAGCCGTCTCGACCAGCCCGTCGGTGTACAGCAGCAGGGTGGCCGCGGCCGGCAGTAGTTCTGTGACCTCCCGCCACCCGGTCCCGGGGACCCCGAGCGGCGGTCCGGTGGTCGCGCCGAGTTCCCGGCAGGCCCAGCCGGGGCGGTCGGCCTCGTCGGTGGAGCCGGGATCGGCCGTCATCCGGGCCAGCAGCAGCGGCAGCGGGTGGCCGGCGCAGGCCAGGGTGGCGATCTCGCCCTCGCCGTGCAGGTAGACGATGAGCACGGTGACGATCCGCTCGACGTCCAGCCCGGTCAGGTACTGGTCGGCACGGCGCAGGATGCCTGCCGGCGGCAGTCCCTCGGCCGCATAGGCCCGCAGCACGCTGCGCAGCTGGCCCATGATCGCGGCCGCCTCGATGTCATGTCCCTGCACGTCGCCGACGATGAGGAACAGGCCCTCCCCGGCCGGGACCGCGTCGAACCAGTCCCCACCGACCTCGACCCCGGGGTCACCGGGCAGATAGCGGGCGGCCAGCCCGACCTGGCCGATCCGGCCGCCGACCTCCGGGAGCAGACTGCGCTGCAGGGTGACCGCCGCCCGGTGCTCGGTCGCCGACCGCAGGGTCCGTGAGAGGGCCTGGGACGCCGCTGCGGCGGCCGACCTCAGGTACTCCACCTGTTCCGCGCCCAGTTGTGCGCAGCTCTCGCGGGCCAGCACGATCAGGCCGAGGAACGACCGTCCTGCCCGCAGCGGGACCCAGGTCAGGTTCTGGTCCGTCCCGCCCGCGAGGTCACCGGGGGACCGCTGCGCCGCTCGGTCGGGATCCACCGTGCGTCCGGCCAGCGCGGCGGCCCGCGCCCCGGCCGCTCCGGTGATCTCCCGCAGCGCGTCGGGACTGAATCCGGAGGCGGCCAGCAGGGTGGCCGGCCGGTACGGCTCGATCGCGATCACGGCGGCGGCCTTCACCGGCAGGTCCGCCAGCAGCAGACCCACGACCACCTCGGCCACCTCCTCGGGGCTGACCGCCCGGGCCAGGGCCTCGCCCATGTGCAGCAGTTGGTCCTGCCGCAGCCGCAGGCTCTCCCGGGCGGTGACGTCCCAGCTGGCGATGAGGACCAGCTCGCCGAACGGGACGATCCGCTGCTGCAGCCAGCGGTCCTGCAGGCTGCTGTACCAGGTGAGGTCCACCGGTTCGCCGCCGAGGACGGCCCGTGCCCAGGCGGCGTGCAGAGGGGTGTCGAGACGGTCGGGTGAGGCGTCCCAGATCCGCCGGCCGACCAGTTCCGCGCAGGGTTCGCCGATCAGCGCCGCGGCCCCCTGGCTGAGGTGCAGGTACGTCCCGTCGTGCCGGCAGACCGCCACCGCCTCGACGACCTTCTCCAGCAGTCGTAGCTGATCGCGGACGTCGTCGGGGAGGGCGGGTGGGATGTCACCGGCCATGACTCCTCCGCTCGGAGCAGGGTGGCGCCCGGCTGCCCGCCCGTTGTCTTCAGCGGTGACGTACCAGATGCGGCAGTGGCCCTCTGGCCGGCTCCGGGGAGACCGGCCGGACGGGTCTCTCGCATGCTCAACCGCCGCTGGGGACCTGAACCTACCCGAAGGTCATCTCCCGGGCATCAAGGTGGCCGGATCCGTGCCCGTGGGGGATGGGAACGTCCGGGCGGTGGCGGGCAGACCCCGGCCGGGCTGGGCAGGGAGCAGGAGTTCACCCGGACCCTGGGCGAGTTGTGGCGGACCCGGTGGTGGCGGACCCGGTGGTGGCAGACCCGGGTGGTGACGGTGGGGTCGAGCCGCTGGGGGAGTGCCGGCCGGCATCGGGTCTTCGCCTGATAAACGACCAAACTACCCGTACGCTACGCATACAGGCCATGTGCACCCAGTGACCAACATCAGGGTGAATTGATCCAATTGACCCAATTTGGGGATGTTGGTTCACTAAGCCCCCGAACTGTTCACCACGGAGGATCGGGCCGGCGGGGACGGGGGAACGGGGAGGCGAATTGATGAACGGGCAACTGCCGGTGCAGGAAGAGGACGTCCGCCTGGAGACCACGCGGCTGCTGGAACAGCTGCGCGGCTGCGGGGACCACGCACAGCAGGAACGGCTGCGCCATCAGCTCGTGGTGGCCGGGATGCCGGTGGCCACGAGCATCGCGATGCGCTACCGCAGGCGCGGCGCGAGCCTGGAGGACCTCGTCCAGGCCGCCCACCTGGGGCTGGTCAAGGCGGTCAACGGCTTCGACTCCGGGCGCGGCAACGACTTCATGGCGTATGCGGTGCCGACGATCGCGGGGGAGGTCAAGCGGTTCTTCCGCGACCAGGGCTGGGATATCCGTCCCCCGCGACGGATCCAGGAGCTGCGCCCCCGGGTGGAGCGGGCGTCGGCGGGGCTGACCCAGGCCCTGGGCCGGTCCCCCCGGCTCGCCGAGATCGCCGCCGAGCTGGAGGTGGACGAGGAGGACGTCATCGAGTGCATCAGCGCCGGTGACACCTACCACGTCAGCTCCCTCGACGCGCCCGTCCCCGGCGGGGAGGAGCTCACGGTGGCCGACAGCCTCGGCGGCCCGGATCCCGAACTGGCCAAGGTGGAGGACCTGGTGACCCTCAAGGTGCTGCTCGACGGGCTGCCTGAGCGGGACCGGCGGATCGTCACGCTGCGCTTCTTCCACGGCTGGACGCAGCAGCAGATCGCCGGGGACATCGGGGTCACCCAGATGCAGGTGTCCCGGTTGCTGGCCAAGGTGCTCGCCCGGCTGCGGGCGGGGATGACCGCCGCCTGACCTGCGGGGACGGGTTCCCGGGACGGGCTCCCGGGATCAGGCCGCCGGGGCGCCGTCGGGGGTGGGGCCGGGCAGGGTGCGCGACCGGGCTGCCAGCACCAGGAGCAGCTCGAACCGGGCATCGGCGTCGTCGAGGTCGTCGCCGAGCAGCTCGCGCAGCAGCTTCAGCCGGTAGCTGACCGTCTGCGGGTGCACGAACAGCTCCGCGGACACCTCGGCGCGCGACCCCCAGTGCCGCAGCCAGCTGTGCAGGGTCTGCAGCAGGCGGTCCCGGGTGGTGTCCCGGACGGTGGCGAACGGGGCCAGCCGGCGGGCGGCCAGCACCGCGAGCGCGCCCGGTTCCCCGCGCAGGGCGAGTGCGGCCAGGTGGTCGTCGGCGAAGACGGGCACCGGGCCGGTCCCGGCCAGTTCGGCGGCCAATGCGGCCAGCCTGACCCCCTCGGGCGCCTGGCTCCAGGCCAGTGCTGGCCCGACCACGGCGCGGCGTCCGGCGAGGGCGTCCGCCAGTGGGGCCCGGGCGGTGCGCGGCCCGGACCGCAGCAGCAGGACGGCGTCCCGGTCCCGCTCCACGACGACGCCGTCGGCGCTGTACCGGAACCGAGCGTCGCGGGCCTGGTCGAGGGGGAGCAGGACGGGCACCACGACGTCCAGCCCGCGCCAGCCGATCCCGGCCGCGGCCGCGGTCACCACGCTGGCCGGTGCGCTGCCGCCGAGCAGGAGCTGACCCAGCTGCTGCCGCCGCCGGTCGCCCTCCCCGGCCTGCTCGCGCACCTGCAGGGCGAACCCGTCGGT
>DASTGO010000367.1:0-20575 GCA_035719045.1 Kineosporiaceae bacterium
CCGGTTCGGTTTCTTCGCCGACTGGAGTGACCTCACCGGAGCGGTCGGGCTGGAGTCGCAGGACAGTCGTTCGGCGGACGGTCCCGGCGGCGGGGGCGGCGCCGGCAGGCCGGACGCGGCCGCCGGCCGGATCGCCGACGATGCGGCGGTGTTCCGGGCGATGCCCTGGGGCGGGCTGGCCAAGGCCCGGGTGGTGCGGTTGGCGGTGACCGGGGAGCGCAGCCGGATCCGCGGGACCGTCGAGGTGACCCTGCCGCCGGGCTACTACGACCCGCGGCGGGCGGCGGAACTGTTCCCGGTGATCGAGGCCTTCCCCGGCTACCCTGGCGGGCCGTTCAACCCCTACTCGGCGGTCCGGTCCACGGTCACCGCACAGGGGATGGCCGACGCCGTGATCATCTCTCCGTCGGTGGAGATCCCGGCCGGTCGGGACACCGAATGCGTCGACGGGACGGGCAACCAGCCGAAGATCGAGACCTGGCTGACCGAGGACCTGCCGGCCTGGACGCTGCGGACCCTGCGCGTGCGGGCCGACCGGGAGTCGTGGGCGGCCCTGGGCTGGTCCAGCGGCGGGTGGTGCGCGGCGATGGCGGCGATGCTGCACCCGGACCGGTTCAGCGCCGCGATCGTGCTCGGGGGGTACTTCCGGCCGGAGTTCGGTTCGCTGTACCGGCCCTTCGACGCCGCCTCACCGCAGGGTCGCCGCTACGACCTGGTGGCACTGGCCGGGGACCGCCCGCCGCCGGTGTCGCTCTGGGTGCAGACCTCGCACGCCGACCACGTCTCCTACCCCACCTCGTCGCAGTTCCTGGCCAAGGCTCGGGCGCCGCTGACGGTGCACTCCCTGGTGCTGGAGCATGCCGGGCACCGGGTCGGGGTGTGGCAGCCCCTGCTGCCGGAGTCCCTCACCTGGCTGGGCAGGACGGCCAGAGGGTTCGACCCGCACCGGATCGCGGCGCGGCAGAACATGCCCCCGAAGGCGCCGACCGCGTCGACCCCGGCGCACGGCGGCTCCGGGAACGGTCCCTCGGCCACGTCTCCCACGGCCTCGCCGACGACGGGGACCGGACCCGGTCACGACGGCCATGGACAGCCGGGGACGGCTCCCGGGCGCGCTCCGGCGGGGCGGCCCACCGGCAGTCCCGGACCGGGCGGCACGATGCATGACGCCTCGTCGGTCCCGCGCGCGGGGACCACGGCCAGCTACGGCTGACGGGACAGTCGCGCCCCGCCTCGTGCGTGTACGGGCCGGGGCGCAACTGTCCGGCCTCGGCGGGGCGGTCAGCGGTCTGCGGCAGGGGCCGGCTCGACGGGACGGCCATCGGCACCCGGAGCGGGCGCAGCGGGATCGGCCGGGGGAGTGCCCGGGGCCTGGACCTCCCGGCGGCCGAGCGCCGAGGGCCACCAGTTCCACCTGCCGAGCAGGATCACCGTGGAGGGCACCAGCAGGGTCCGGACCAGGAAGGTGTCCATCAGGATGCCGAAGGTCAGCCCCAGCCCGATATCGCGGACCTGACTGCCCCCGGAGCCCTGGCCCCCGGCGATGGTCAGCACGACGAAGGTGCCGGCGAGCACCAGGCCGGCCGAGGTGATGGTGGTGCCGGTGGTGCGCAGCGCCTCGGCGACGGCCTCCCGCAGCGGGCGGCGCCGGGCCTCCTCCCTGATCCGGGTCATGATCAGGATGTTGTAGTCCTCGCCGAGGGCCAGCAGGAAGATGAACATCAGGAACGGCATGAAGAAGACCAGGCCCTCGCTGCCGCCCAGCTTGATGAACACGAGTACGGCCAGGCCGAGGGCCGCGAGGTAGGAGATGCCGACGGAGGCGATCAGGTACAGCGGCGCGACCAGGCTGCGGAGCACGAAGCCGAGCAGGATGCCGATGGCGAGGATGGCGATCGGGATGATCCGCACCAGGTCGTCGGCGGAGATGCTGCTGATGTCGTACAGGGCGGGCGCCTGGCCGCCGACCGCCCAGTCGGCGGCGCCGACCCTCCCGGCGATCCCGGCTGTAGCCCTGCGGATCGCCGGGACGGCGTCCATCGCCGGGGTGCCGCCCGCGTCGCCCGCGCTGAGGTCGGTGGCGAACTGCACCGTCCGGCCGTCCGGGCTGACGTAGTTCGCGGTGGCCCGGTAGAGCTGGTAGGCGCCCGCCGGGACCTTGGCGGCGATCGCGGCGGACGGCTGCGGGGGGAGCGCACCGGCCGGTCCGAGCAGTGCGTGCAGTTGTGCGTACTGCGCGCCGGGCAGGGCCACTCCGGCGGGGTTGAGCGGGCCGGTCACCTTGGTGAACAGGGCGTCCGACGACAGCAGGCGGGTGGCCTCCGCGACCGGGGCAGGGTCCTGCCAGAGCGGGGACGGCAGCTTCAGCAGGATGCCGGTCGGGTTCGCCGACGACTGCGGGAAGTACCGGTGCATCAGGGCCTGCCCGGTGGCGGAGTCACTGCCCGCAGGGGGCTCGGTGTTCCCGCCGAAGCCGCCGGAGGTGTAGCCGAGGACGCCGAACGACAGCCCCCCGAACAGCACGACCCCGGCGACCAGGGTGGGCAGCGGCTGCCGGACGATCCGCCCGGCGATCCGCCCCCACAGCCCGGCCCGTCCGGTGCCCTGGATGCTCCAGGGGAGCAGCTTGGGGCGGCCGAACACCGCCGTGAACAGCGTCCGCTTGACGGCCAGCAGGGACAGCCGGACCGACAGCAGCGCCGGCAGCAGGGTGAGCGCGGCCAGCAGCATCACGGCGATCGCGATCGCGAACGGGAGGCCGAGGTCGGCGTAGAACGGGAAGCTGGCCAGCACCAGGGTGAGCATCGCGAGGATGACGGTGCCGGCCGAGGCGCTGATCGACTCGCCGACCCGGGCGACGGCCTCGACCACCGCGGACCGGGCGGACTGCCGCGGCCGCAGCAGGTCGGCCAGCACGCTACGGGCGGTACCGGACGCCCCCGGATAGGTCGCGCCGTCGGTCGTGTGTTCGGCGGCCCGCAACTCCTCACGGACCCGGAAGACGAGGAACAGCCCGTAGTCCGTGCCGGCACCGAGCACCAGCACGATGAGCAGGAGCTGGGCGATCGGGGACACCTGCAGCCCGTGCTGGGCGGCCTCGGCGACCAGCGGACCGGCGATGGCCGCGGACACGAAGGCCGGGGCGAGCGTGGTCAGGCTGAGGGTCAGCGACCGGAAGATGAGCACCAGCAGGACGACGATGAACAGCACCGAGAGGTCCTGCACCCGGTTGCCCTGGCTGCCGCTCTCGACCACCTGGTCCACCTGGACCGCCAGCGAACCGGTCAGGTGGGCGGACATCCCGGCAGGCAGCTCGGCGGCTGCGATCGCCGAGCGCAGGGCGGCGACCATCGTGACCGCCCCTGCGGCGTCCCCCGCGGGCGGGACGGCGAACACCACGAGTTGCCCCGCCTGCCCTGCGGCTGGTCCCGCGGTGGAGCGCCCGGCGTCGACCACCCGGTCCACGCCGCGGACGGCACGCAACCGGGCCTGCAGCCGGTCCAGCGCAGGCTGGTCGTCGGCGGTGAGCGGTCCGGAACTGCGGGCCACGAGCACCGGGACCGGCATCAGGTTCGCGGTCCCGAACGGGGCGGCCAAGTCGGCCGCATGCATGCTGGGAGCACTCGCGGGCAGGAACTTGCTGTTGTTCCCCTGGGTCACCGTGGACAGGGCGGGCAGGTAGGTGGACGCCGCCATCGCCGAGGCCACCCAGAAGACCACCACGAGCCAGCGGAACCGGACGCTGAGCCGGCCCACCGCGGCGAAGGCTCTCTCGACGTGCATTCCCGCAGACCCCTTCCACCGACCGGAACACCCGCCGGGAGGACATGACCTGCGGGCATGGTCACGCTACCCGTCCCGGACGGACGCGATGCCGGCATCCCCGCGCCAGGCCGTATCGACAGGCGGGCCGTGTCGACAGGCGGGCCGTGTCGACGGGAGCACCACAGCGCGGGTCAGTGCAGGGCGGAGCCCGCGGTCCAGGCCGCCCAGGACAGGTTCCAGTCGATCAGGCCGGGGTCCTGGGTCTTGATCCGTTCCTGCGCTCCGCGGCCGGTATTGGTGACGATCACCACGTCCCCGACGACCGCGTTCTTGTAGAAGTCCTGGGCGTTGGCGTCACTGAGGTGGATGCACCCGTGGGACACGTTCGCCTTGCCGATCAGCGGGTCCCAGCCGGCGGCATGCACGAAGGTTCCCGAGGCGGTCAGCCGGGTCGCCCAGTACTCCTTCTCGTCGTAGTACTCGGGGCTCTGCTTGTCGCAGGTGATCCGCGCACTGCAGGAGTCCATCTTCACGACCTGTGCCTTGCCGAGCACGATGTAGGTCCCGCTGTAGGTCTCCAGACCCGTCTTGCCGGAGCCGGACGGGAAGTCGTTGACGAGCTTGCCGTCCTGGTAGACGCGCAGCCGCTTGGTCGAGGCGTCGTACCGGGTGATGTGCGAGGCACCGATGGTGAAGGACTGCGAGTAGTCCTTGCGGCCGAAGCGGTTGTCGGCGAACTTGACGCCGGCGATCTTCATGTCGAGCGTGACCTTGGTGCCCGGTGTCCAGAAGTCCTGTGGCCGCCAGTGCACCTCCTGGTTGCCCAGCCAGTGCCAGCTTCCGGTGACCTGCTTGCCGTCGGCGGTCCGGGCGTCGACGAGCAGCACCTTCTCGACGTCCGCGCGCTGGGTGACCGGGGTGAGGAAGCGCACCACCACCGGCTGGCCGATGCCGACCGTGGAGCGGTCGGCAGGTGTCACCGAGAACGCGACCCGCTGGTCGGAGGGCACCTGGGCGACGGTGAAGGTCGTGGTCGCGGTGCGGGTCTGTCCGTCGCTGTCCTTGAGGGTGGCGTTGACGGTGTATGTGGCTCCCGGCTTCGGGGGTTCCTCCGAGGACCACGAGGCGCCGTCACCCGACACGCCGCCGTCGAGGGCCTGCCCGTCGCTGGAGGTGGTCTGCACCGAGGCGAAGGAGCCGTCGCTGACCACGAGCTGGACAGGGTTGAGATAGGACGCCGCGCCGGCGCCGCCGGACACCTTCATCGTCGGGCTCTTGACCGGGGGGGTGGTGGACGCCGCGGCCGCCGACGAACTGCCACTCGCGCCGGTGGTGCTGTGGCCGCCGGAGGAGCTGCAGGCGGTGGCGAGCACGGCCAGGGCGACCGCCCCGGACGTCAGTACCAGGTCGCGCTTGCGCCGGGCACGGCGACGGTCAGCATCCACACGTACCACGATCCCCCACCCAGTTCTTGATCGAGACGGCCTCCTCGTCGACGGCGTGCGGGGCCGGGGGCGGATCGTCCGACCGTGCTCACCGTTCCGGGGAGTCGGAGGGAACGATAACCTCCCCGGCCGTCAGCGTGCCGGGATGCGCCTGGCGGCGAGGGACAGCACGGGACGGCCCGGGGCGGATCGGACACCGCGGGCCGGGACCGGCCGTCGGGGGACGTGCCCGGGAAGGTCCGGGCCTGCGACCAGGGACGGAGAGTCGGCGGCGGTCGCAGATCAGGGGGCGGACAGGGGGACGTCGGTGCTGCGCTGGAAGGCCTGCGCCGGGGTCATCGGGGTGCCGTTGTAGGTGACGGTGGCCTGGGTGCTGACGGGGGCACAGGTGCCGGTGGTGTCGGCGGTCTGGGCGTGGGCCTGGGCGAGGGCGGTGACGGCGGGGGCGGGGACAGGGTCGGTGCCTCCGGCGGGGTAGGTGGTGCCGCTGGGCCAGTCGGTGCCGATGGTGAGGGTGATTCCGGTGGCCGCCGCCTGGTGCAGGGCGGAGGCGGGGAGGCCGAGGGCCTGGGCGACGGCCTGGGCGCGGGTCAGTTGCCCGGTGCCGTAGTCGAGGGTGGTGACCGCGGCCGTGGGCGCGGTGGTGGAGGTGCTGCGGGGACTGAATCCCCTGCCGATCAGGGTCTGGGCGATGGTGGCGGCCCGTCCGGTGCGGCCGGTCGCGTTCTGCACCCGGACCACGGTGCGGGCCCGGGTGGCGGCGTTCAGGGTCGGGCCCTGCGACGGGCCGGCGGCAGACCCGGCGGCGGGAGTGCTCGCCGCTCCCGCGCCACCGGGTCCCGTGCCGGCGGTCCTGGCCCCGGTGAGGGGTTGGTCGGCGGTGATCAGGTCGAAGAGTCTGCGGGCGGCGGGGGCGGGGACGACGCGGTTGGGGTCGGCCGGGTCCGGGGTGGTCTGCATGGTGGTGAAGGTGATCCGGTGCGGGGGGACCTTGTCGAGGTCGGTGGCCAGGCCGATCAGGTTGGGGATGCTGGCCAGGGCGGTGTCGACGGTGAGGGCCTTGGTGGCGGCGTCGGCCAGGGCGTACAGGCGGGCCGGGTTGGCCAGGGTGCCGGCGCTCTTGAGGCTGCGGATGACGGCGGACAGGAAGAGGTGCTGGGCGTAGGTGCGGCCGAGGTCGCTGCCGTCGCCGAAGGCGTGGCGGGAACGGACGAACTCCAGGGCGGCCAGGCCGGTGAGGGTGTGGGTGCCCTGGGTGAGCTTGAGGTGGGAGTAGTTGTCGTAGACGTTGCCGCTGACGCAGATCTGGGCGCCGCCGACGGCGTCGGACATGGCGATGACGCCGGCGAAGTCGACCATGACGAAGTGGTCGATCGGGATGCCGGTGAGGTGGTGGACGGCGGCGACGGTGCAGCCGGGGCCGTGGGCCAGGGTGGAGTTGATCTGTCCGTGGCGGGCGGGCACGACGCCGCCGGTGGGGGTGGTGCAGGCGGGCAGGTCGGTCATGGTGTCCCGGGGGACGCTCATCACGGTGGCGTTGCTGCGGTCGGCGGCCACGTGCACGACCATCTCCACGTCGGCGTTGGCGCCGGCACCGCCGTCCGCGCAGCCTCCGCCCAGTTGGCAGTCCGCGGCGGTGGCCCGGGTGTCGGAGCCGATCAGCAGCACGTTGATCGGCTCCCGCCCGAACGGGTCCGGCTTCTCCGATCCGGCGTCGCCCGACAGCCCGGCGAACAACGGCGAACTGCGCAGGTTCGCGTTGAGGTGCCCGTAGGCCAGCAGCAGGCCGCTCAGGACGAGGGTGCACAGCGCGGCGCCCGCCAGGAGCAGGGTGCGTCGGAGTCGATCGCGACGGGTGAGAGGGAAGAGCGGGCCAGCCGTGCTGCGCCGGTGCGGCGGCCGGCCGGAACCGCCCGGTCCGCGGCTCCCGGTCCGGGTGGGAGCAGGACCCGGCCGGCGGTCCCGGTCCGGCAGGATCCCGGTGGGCCGTCCGGCTGCGCGCCCATCGGTGAGGGTGCCGGCGGACCGCGCGTGGAGCCCTGAGCCGTCCAGGTCCTCCTCCCACCACGGACGGCCCGAGTCCGCCGCGGTCGCGCGGGTCGGGTGTGGCCGCTTCGGGTCTGGCATCTGGGTCCTCCGGACGGGCATCTGGGTCCTCCGGACGGGCTGGCGGGACCTGCCACCGCGGTAGGGGCACTCCCTCCTCCGTCATGCTCTCCCGTCAGGGAACGGCCCGAGGGGCGCGTTGGTCAGCGTCGGGTCAACGGACGGCAGCCGGAGGTCACCGTCCGCGCGCCGGCCCGAGAGCCGATGGGTCCCGCGCTGCCACCCGGAGGTCGGCGTCCCACCAGGACGGTAAGGCTTACCTTGGTTCCCGGCGCCCGCGCTCTGGCCCGCCGGTCCGGACGGGGTGGTCCACGGTCGGGTCCGGGTGTGAGCGGAGTCACCTGGGAGTAGAACGGGCCCATGACGTCCCGCGGAGGCCGACCGGGGCCGGCCCTCCGCCACTGCGACCAAGGCCCCGCGGCAGGCTCGACCTGTGCGCCCGGCCCTGCTCAGCGGGCCGTACGGGGGCGGCCGGTCTCCCCGGCACCGGGGTCGTCGCGGACCCCGGCGCCGGGCCTCCCACCCCTGCGACGAAGGCATCGGTACCGATCTGACATCTCCGCAAACAGCCACCACGGGTAGTCTTCGGCCGTGCACTGGGCTGTCGAGACCACCGGATCGGCCCCCGCCAGCCGGCAGGGGCGGGTTACCGTGGTCTGCCCGCTCCGTGCCGGACGGCTCCCGGCGGGCCCGGTCCCGGGCTCCCGCCGCAGCCGGCCGGGACCGGGGACCCTTCGCCAGGATCGCCCTCCGGCCCAGGCCGACGAGGTCCGTCCGTGCCGGGGAACGACAGGGTGAGGGGCGGTCCAGGAACGCAGCACGACGGGGTGCGCTTCGACATGGGGGCACTGTGCTGCCCGGCCGTGGCCTTCAGGGCTCGGCCGTCAGCGGTACTCCAGGCTGCCGGGGGTGCTGTCCTCGGGCGGTCCTGCCGAGGTTCTGGATGACCGGCCGGCGGGCCGGGGCGGCCGGGTCGGGCGCGAGGAACGAGGGGGTTGACGTCATGCGTCGCGGGTCGGGAGACGACCGCCTGCCGCCCTGGTGGGTGGAGGTACTGGTGGGTGTCGTCGCCTACGTCGCCTACCAGCTCGTCCAGGTCCTGGTGACCGGTTCGGCCAGGGCCGCGGTGACGCGTGCCCTCGACCTGTGGTCCTGGGAGCGCACCTTCCACCTTGACCCGGAGATCCCTCTCAACCAGCTGCTGTCCGGCCACCATGAGCTGGTGGTCGTCGCGGGCCTGTACTACAGCATGCTGCACTTCCTGGTGACGCCGTCCGTCCTGGTGTGGCTGCGGCTGCGCCGCCGCCACGTCTACGCCTCGTTGCGCAACACCCTGGTCGGGGCGAGCCTGGTCGCCCTGCTGGTGTTCTGGCTGCTGCCGATGGCGCCACCGCGGCTGTCCGTCCCGGGCATCATCGACACCCTCAAGGTGGACCAGATCCTGTCCGCCGGGACCCCGTCCTGGCCCGGCTCGCTGGCGAACCAGTACGCGGCCATGCCGAGCCTGCACGTGGCCTGGTCGGTGTGGGTCGCGCTGGCGCTGGCGGTGGCGATCGGCCGCGGGCCGGGCCGGTACCTGGTGTGGGCCTACCCGCTGTCCACCACCCTGGTCGTGATCGCCACCGGCAACCACTTCCTGGTCGACGCCGTCGCCGGGACCAGCCTCGTGGCCGGGACCTGGTACGTCATCCGGCGCGGCCCGCGCACCGGCCAGCTCGAGCCGGGGCAGGCGGAGGCGGGCGAGTGCAGCTGCACGCCGGTCCCGGACGCCGTCGTCGACAGCCGGGCCAGTCTGGCCGGGGAAGGGCCCAGCGGGCGGTGAGCGGGATACCGGGAGCCACGCTGGCCGCAGCCGAACCGGCGGTACCGCGGGTGCTCACACCCGCCGTGCCGGTGCCGGTCGCGGTTCCCGGTACACCGGCCGCTCCGGAGCCGTTGTTCAGCACACAGCGGCTGTGGGACCTCCTGGCCTGGGCCCTGGAGGTCCGCCGCCGGCCCGCACTGCTCCTGGAGGCGCTGCGCCGCCCGGCCGTACTGGCCGCCGTCGTCGCCGCGGCCGCCAGCATCGCGGTGATGATCACACTGCCGCCGGTCGGCGCCGACGTGGCCGCACAGGAGTTCCGGGCCTGGCTGTTCCGCACCCACGGGCCGCTGCTGTGGCAGAACCAGTGGTACGGCGGGCATCTGGTCCTCGGCTACAGCGTCGTGTACCCGGCGTTCGCCGCCGTGGTCGGCGTCCGGGTCCTGGGGCTGCTGGCCTGTGTCTGGGGCGCGGCGGCGGCGGGCGCCCTGTTGCGGCACCGGCTGGCCGCGCTGTGGTTCGCGGCGGCGTTCGTCGGGCAGTTCGTCCAGGGCCAGTACCCCTTCGCGCTCGGGGTGTCCTTCGGGCTCACCGCGTTGCTGGCGGCCCGGCAGGGCCGGCGCTCGGTGGCCGCCGTCTGCGCCGTGCTGGCCTCCCTGTCCAGCCCGTTGGCCGGGGCCTTCGTGCTGCTGCTGGCCGTGGCGTGGTGGACCCAGGCCGGCTGGCGGCGCACCTACCCGCTGGCGGCGTCCGGGGTCGGGGTGTGCTTCGGCTGGTTGCTCGGGGGTGGGGGCTGGTTCCCGTTCCCCGGGATCTCCCTGCTGACCGTGCTGGGGTTCTGCGCCGGAGGGCTGTGGCTGGTCCGGCCGTTGCCGAGGCCGGTGCTGTGGGGGCTGCTCATGTACGCCGCGGCCTCCCTGGTGGTGTTCTCCTACCCGAACGCCGTCGGGGGGAACATCGCCCGGCTCGGTGCCCTGGCCGGCGGTCCGCTGGCCGCACTCGTCTTCGACCGGATCGCACGCCGCCGGGTCCTCGTCCTGGTCGCGGTGCCGTTGGTCGTCTGGCAGGCATGGCCGAGCGTGGGCGCCGTGCTGAACGGGGTCGGAGACCCGTCGAGCCGGGCGTCGTACTACACCGGACTGCGGGCCTTCCTGCACACCCAGAACCCGGCGGCGGGGCGACTGGAGGTCCCGTCCCTGCGCCAGCACTGGGAGGCCTCGTTCGTCGCGGAGGCCTTCCCGGTGGCGCGCGGCTGGGAGCGGCAGCTGGACCTGCGCAACAACTCCGCGGTCTACCGGCCCGATCTCACCGCCGACCAGTTGCACACCTGGCTGCGGGAGTCCGGCGTGGTCCTGGTCGCGCTGCCGGACGCCCCCCTGGACCCGTGGGCGCGGCAGGAGGCCGAGCTGATCGCGACCGGGCAGCCGTGGCTGGTCCCGGTCTGGCACGACGACCACTGGCGGGTCTTCCGGGTGGCCGACCCGGCGGGCATGGCCACCGGATCGGCGAAGCTGTCCAAGGTCGGCATCGACACCCTGACCCTGGTGGCCGCCCGCCGCGGGGACACCGTGGTCCGGGTTCGCTGGAGCCCGTACTGGCGGGTGGCCAGCGGCCCGGCCTGCGTCGGCGCGGACCCCGACGGCTGGCTGCTGGTCCGGGCGTCGGAGCCGGGCAAGGTGGTGATCTCGGCGCGGTCGCCGCTGAACCCGTTGACCGCCGACCAGTCGACCGTCTGCGCTCCGCCGCCGGTGCAGCCCGCCGGGGTCCGGGGCCGGGCCACCCCGATCTGAGTCCGTCGTGACCCTCCACCGTCCACAGGAGGCAGGGGCCGGCCCGGCGGTGGAGGAGCCGTCCGCCACCGGATCCGCCACTCAGCCCTCGCCCCGGGAGCAGGCCGTCCGCCGGGAGCCCTCCGCCCTGCGCTGCGCCCTGATCGGCCTGGTCGGGGCGATCGCCCTCGCGGTGGCCGCGACCGGGGTCGGGGATCTGCCGGCCACCGGCGCGCTGGGCAACTGGCCCCGGCTGTGGTGGTCCCCGGGACGACCGTGGCCGGCCACCGCTCTGGCGTACTTCGGGCTCGTCGTCCTCGGCGGCGCCTGGTGGCGGCTGCGGGCGGTGGTCCGTGGGCGTCCGGAGGGGCTGCGGACGGTGCTGCGGACGGCATCCGTCTGGGCGGTCCCGCTGCTGCTGGCGCCGCCCCTGCAGAGCCGGGACCTCTACAGCTACCTGGCCCAGGGGGTGATGTTCCGGGAGGGCGTCGACCCCTACCGGAACGGTCCGGCGGCGCTCGGCGGGCCGCTGGCGGCCGACGTGTCACCGATCTGGCAGCACGCCCCCGCGCCCTACGGTCCGGTGTTCCTGGTGGTGGCTGCGGCCGTCACCGCACTGACCGCCTCGCACATCGTGCTGGCGGTGATCGGGATGCGGCTGGCCATGGCCGCGGCCCTGGCCGGGACGGCGGCCTGCACGGTGGCCCTGGCCCGGCGGTTCCGGGTTGACCCGGCGGATGCGGTGTGGCTGGCCGTGGCCAACCCGCTGACCCTGGTCCACATCGTGTCCGGGGCGCACAACGACGTGCTCATCGTGTTCCTGATGGCCGCGGGCGTGCTGCTCGCGGTCCGGGACCGGCCGCTGGCCGCCGCGGTCGTGGTCGGGCTGGCGATCCTGGTGAAGGCTCCGGCCGGGCTGGCTCTGCTCGTCGTGGTGCCCGCGATGGCCCGGCGGCTGCGGGGGCGGTGGACGATGCCGCGGGCCGCGCTGGCCGTCGGCGCCGCCTGCGGTGCGACGGTGCTCGCCGTGACCTGGCTGATGGGCACCTGGTACGGCTGGGTGGCGGCGCTGAGCGACACGGCCAAGGTCCGCAACGGGCTGTCCGCGACCACCGACGCCGGAGTCGTCCTGGACTGGCTGCTCGGGTCGTTCGGCGTGCACGGCTGGAGCAGTGTGCCGGTGCTGCGCGCGGCGGGGCTGGTCACAGCGGTGATCCTCATCCCGGTCCTGCTGCTGCGGCACCGGGGGCGCCCGCTGTACGCGCTCGGGCTGATCCTCACGGGTCTGGTCCTGCTCGGGCCGGTGGTGCATCCCTGGTACCTGCTGTGGGGACTGGTCCCGCTGGCCGCCGCCACCGGGGAGGAGCGGATCCGGGTGGCCGCCGCCTGGGGAAGCCTGGGGCTGGTCGTCTACCCGATGCCGTGGGGGGAGGGATTCACCCCGGACCTGCCGCTGGCGGGGATCGGGGTGGCGGTGGCGTTCGCCCTGCTGCTGGCGGCGATGCCCGGTTGGCGGCGGCGCGCGAGCGGTCCGGCCGGGGTGGCGGCCGCGCAGGCGTGACCGCCGGGCGGTGGCCGGGCCACGGCCCCGGCGGATCCGGCACAGGGGACGAGCTGGGGCACGGAAGGAGCGCAGATGCGGGTGGCACGGCTGCACGGCGCCGGGGACCTGCGGGTCGGTGACGAGCCGGCACCGTGCAGTGACGCGGTCCGCTCCTACCCGGCGGGGACGGCGGACGACCACTGCCGGGTCCGCATCCTGTCGGCGGGCCTGTGCGGCTCGGACCTGCACTGGTTCACCGAGGGCGCGATCGGCGACGCCGTCCTGGCCAGGCCGCTGGTCCCGGGACATGAGCTGTCCGGTCTGGTGCTGGACGGCCCGCTGGCGGGAGCCGTGGTGGGCATCGATCCCGCGGTCCCCTGCGGCCAGTGCCCGGTGTGCCGGCGCGGGGCGGGTCACCTCTGTCCGGACGTCGCGTTCGCCGGGCACGGCGGGGTCGACGGCGGGCTGCAGGAGGAGCTGGTCTGGCCGCTGGCCCAGCTGCACCGGCTGCCGGACGGGTTCGGGGCCGCGGAGGGCGCCCTGCTGGAACCCCTCGGGGTGGCCGTGCACGCCCTCGACCTGTCGCATCTGCGGGCGGGCTGCGGCGTGGGCGTGATCGGGTGTGGGCCGATCGGTTTGATGCTGGTCCAGCTCGCCGTGGCGGCCGGTGCGCAGGTCGCGGCCGTCGAGCCGCTGGCACACCGCAGGGAGGCCGCGCGGCGTGCGGGAGCGGTGGTGGTGTTGCAGCCGCAGGAGCTGTCCCGGGGGCCGCTGGACGGATGTGAGGTGGTCTTCGAGGTGTCCGGGTCGGACGGCGGGGTGGCGGCGGCCGGCGCCCTCGTCGCCCCGGGCGGGCGGATCGTCCTGGTCGGGATCCCGGACGGGGACCGGACCACACTGCGCGCGTCCCCGTTCCGTCGCAAGGGCGCCACCCTGGCCTTCGTCCGCCGGATGACCGAGGACGCCTACCGGCGCGGGATCGGGCTGGCCGGCGACCGGGTGGTCGACCTGTCCTGGCTGACCACGCACAGGTTCCCGCTGGAGCAGGCCGCCGAGGCGTTCGCGGTGGCGGTGGCCCGGGAAGGGCTCAAGGTGGTCGTCGACGTGACCCCATCCGGCCTGGCGGCCGGGGCGATGCCGGTGATCGGCCGGAGTGAGTGACCGGAGTGAACGACCGGAGTGAACGACCGGAGTGAACGATCAGAGTGAACGACCGGAGTGAACGATCAGAGTGAACGAGAGCGTGACGAGCAGCGAGGCGGAGGCTGACCGCATGACGTCCCCAGAGGCGCAGGAGCCTGAGATCCGGCTCCAGGAGATCGACCCCAGCGGCTGCGCAGCCCTGCTGGCCGCGACGCAGTTCGGCCGGATCGCCGTGGTGGAGTTGGGGCGGCCGGTCATCGTCGTCCTCAACCACCTCGTGCTCGGCGGGGACGTCCTGTTCCGGGTGGCCGAGGACAGCCGGCTGGCCCGGCTCACCGACGGGTACGCGGTGCACGCCTCCTACGAGGTGGACAGTGCCTTCCCGGTGGGGCATGCGGGCTGGTCCGTCATCGCGGTCGGCACCCTGGGCCGGGAGTCCGACCCGCTGGCCGTCACCGCGGCCCGGGACCAGATCGACGCCTGGGCGGGCGGGCGCCGGGAGACCGTGCTCCGGCTGCGGGTGGAGCAGTTGACCGGGCGGCGTGCCGGGCATCTCTGAGCGCTGTCGTGGCGGCTGCTCCGCCCACGAGCGGCCGCCCGGCGGAGGCGGTCAGAGCAGCCCGGCATCGTGGGCTGTGGGTGGCGGTTTCCCTGGCCGCGGGCATCGTCGTGCTGGGTCGCCGGGAACTGAGCCGAAGTGTGAACTGAGCTGACCGGCTGAAGGGGGAGGTAAGCACCCGGGCTCCCTGTCGGGCAGCTAGTCCCGTTGTCGTGCCACGCGCTTGCCACCCGGACCAGGCTGGTGTCCCTCGTCCCGTGAGCGCCTACGTCGTCCGCCCCAGGTCGTTCCCGGCGGGATGCCCCCGGTGGTGGTGCGATCCGGTGGGAGTGAGGCTTCTGGAGGGTTCGTTCCGGCGGGCGACTGTCCGGGGGCCGTGGCGGGTGCGGGGGCCGTGGCGGGTGCGGGGGCCGCTGACGGGGGCTGGTTGTGGGGCACCAGTCGCCGCAGCCACGTCGGGTCAGGTCTCTCCTGGGCGAGGTCTGGCTCCTGTGCGGGGTTCGGCTCCGATCGACCCGGTGAATCCACGGGGGGCTGTGTCAGCGGCAGGTCCGGAAGGTCGGCAGGGTCCTGCCAGTCGTCGTGCTCCAGCCAGGTGTCGCTGTCCAGCAGGTCGGCGAGTTCGGGCCAGTCAGCCAGATCGGGCCAGTCGTTCGGGTCGTCGGGCAGCAGCCCGGGATCGGCCGTCCCGGACGGTTGGCCGGATGGTCCGCCGGCACCTGGGCGGGCCGGGACAGGCGCCGGGCTGCTGCCGGCGAGCAGCCGGTCGTGCAGGTGGGCCCACACCTGCCGATCGGCGGCGTCGACCCCGGACACGAAGTCGGTGAGCAGCCGCTGCCAGGATGCCCGCCACGGCCCGTCCTCGCTGTTGAAGTGGCGGTAGCGGGACATGGTTTCCGCCGCCTTCTGGTGCAGGACTTCCACCAACGTGACCAGCGCCCCGTCCGCCCCGTCCGTCTCCCGCACGGCGGTCAAGGTCTGGCCGATGAACGCCCGCACCACCCCTGCGGTCAGTGTGCGATCGACCTCGGAGTACCGGGCAGGGACCCCCTGGACGCCTGGGGCCTGGGCGGTCACCGCCACCGCTACCTGCCGGGCGACCCCCGGCAAGTCCCCCGGGTCAGCGGTGTCCGCCTCGACCGACCGCCACAATGCGCCCACCACCCGCCGGCCCAGCGTGTCCCGCAGACCCGTCAGCTTCAGGGAGTCCTGCCTGCCCGGCTGCGGCGGCCGCAACGCAGCCAGCGCCAGCACTGACGGGAACATCCCCCGCAGCTCAGGACGTTCCTGCCACTCCGGCCACGGGACCACACCCTCGTCGAGCCTTTTCTTGAGGACCAACCGTGCGCTGCCTTGCTCCCAGCCTTTCCGAGGCAGGTCCCTCTGGAGGATCCACCAGGCTCGGAGCTTTTCCTGCTCGACCTGCGACAGTTGCCCGCCGACGTCGGCGGGTGCCTCCCCGAACTGGGCGTTTCCCTGCGCGACCGGAACCGGCACACCGCCCGCGTCGCCGAGCAGCCGCTGCCGCAGGTGCCACCACACCTGCCGATCGACGGACGCCTCCACCTCGGAGACGAAGTCGCCCAGCAGGGTCTGCCAGCAGGCCCGCTGCGGCCCCTCCTCGCTCCGGGAATGGCGGAGGCTAGCCATCGTGCGCGCCGTCTTCTGGTGCAGGTCCGTCACCGTCCCGACCACCGTCGCGTCCACCCCGGGCGCCTCCTGCACGGCGGTCAGGGTCTGGTCGATGAACGCCCGCGCCACCCCCGCGGTCAGCGTCCGATCGACTCCGGAGTACCGGTCCGGGTCGCCGGGGATGTCCGGGGCCTGCCTGGCCACCGCCGCTGCCACCTGCCGTGCGACCCCCGCGACATTCCCCGGGTCAGCGGTGTCCGCCTCAACCGCCTGCCACAACGCCCCCACCACTCGCCGGCCCAGCGCGTCCCGGGCATCCTGAAGTGCCTGGGAGTCCTGCTTGTTCGGGTGCGGCCCCCGCAGCACCGCCAGCACCGGCACCGACGGGAACGCCTCCCGCAGTTCTCGTCGCACCTCCCACGCGGGCCACCCCATCGGGTCACCCCGGGCGAACAAGATCTTCAGACGGCCCTGGACGACGTGATGTTCACCCCTGTCGGGCAAGGCTTCCCGGAGGACCCGCAGCGCCTTCGCCAAGTTCGGCCCGGCAGCAGTTCGCTTGGTGGGAGTGCGTCTGGCGGCAGTTCGCTTGGTGGGAGTGCGTCTGGCGGCAGTTCGCCGGGCGCCGGCGCTCGAACCGGACCCGTCACCGCTGACCACCGGCGGTACCTGGACGTGTTGCTGTGGGAGCGAAGGGACCGCCACCGGCGTCCCCGCAGCTTCAGCAGACGCCAGCCAGTCGTCACGCTCCAGCAGGTCGGCCAGATCCGCCCAGTCAGCCAGATCCGCCCAGTCGTTCGGGTCGTCGGGCACCAGCCCGGGATCAGCCGGCCCGGACGGTTCGCCGGCACCGGGCAGGGCAGGGACCGGCGCAGTGCTCGCGCCGACGCGCAGCCGGTCACGCAGTTGTGCCCACACCTGCCGGTCGACGGCGTCGACCCCGGAGACGAACTCGCCCAGCAGCCTCTGCCAGCAGGTCCGCTGCAGCCCCTTCTTGCTGTTGCCCCGGTGGAGGCTGTCCATGGTTTTCACCGCCTTCTGGTGCAGGCCCTCCACCGACCCGAGCAGCGCCCCATCCACCCCGGGCGCCTCCCGTACGGCGGTCAGGGTCTGGTCGATGAACGCCCGCGCCACCCTCGCAGTCAGCCTGCGGTCGACTCCGGAATACCGGTCGGGGGCACCAGGGACGCCCGGGGCCTGGGCGGTCACCGTCGACGCCAGTTGCCGCCCGACTCCCGCGACATCCCCCCGGGCAGCGGCATCTGCCTCGACCGACAGCCACAGCGCCGCCACCACCTGCCGGCCATACCTGTCCCGTGCCGCCACCAGTTCCTGGGATTCCGGTCCGCCCTGCTGCCGCCACGGCAACGCCCCCAGCGCCAGCACCGACCGGAACGTCCCCCGCAATTCCGGACGCTCCTGCCACCCCGGCCACGGGTGGAGATCACCCTGGTCGAGCCATTGCTCGAGGACGTTCTGTGCTCTGTTGAGGACTCCCTGTGCTTTGTTCTGTCGCGGACCCGCTCGAGGCAGGTCCCTCCGGAGGGTCCACCGGGCCAGGAGCCCTTCCTGCTCGACTCTCGACGCTTGCCCGCCTACGTCGGTGGGCGCTCCGCCGAACTGGGCGTTCCCCCGGACGACTGGGGTCGGCGCAGTGCTCGCGTCGGCGGACAGGTGGTCGCGCAGATGTGTCCACACCTGCCGATCGGCGGCGTCGACCCCGGAGACGAACTCGCCCAACAGCGTCTGCCAGCAGGCCCGCTGTGGCCCCTCCTTGCTCCCGGAATGGCGGAGGTCAGCCATGGTTTGCGCCGTCTTCTGGTGCAGGTCCGTCACCGTCCCGACCATCGTCGCGTCCACCCCGGCCGCTTCCCGCACAGCGGTCAGGGTCTGGTCGATGAACGCCCGCGCCACCGCCGTGGTCAGCCTGCGGTCGACTCCGGAGTACCGGTCAGGGTCGTCCTCGACACGTGGGGCCTGTTCGGTCACCGCCGCCGCCACCTGTCGTGCGACCCCTGCGACATCCCCCGGATCAGCGGCTTCCGCCTCCACTGTCCGCCACAGCGCCCCCACCGCCTGCCGGCCCAGCGTGCTCCGGGCATGCACCAACTTCTGGGAGTCCTGCTTGTTCGGATCCGGCCACTGCAGCGCGGCCAGTACCAGCACCGAGGGGAACGTCCTCGCCAGTTCCGGGTGCGCCCTCCACGCGGGCCATCCCACCGGCTCACCCCGATCGAACAGGCGCCGGAGGCCCCTGCGGACGGTCCGGACCGGGCCCTTGCCGAAGGAAGCTTCCCTGATCACCTTCAGTGCCTCGGCATACCCCGGCCTGGTAAGACCCGCGCCCTTGACCTGGCTGGTTGCCCGGCCGGCGGCAACTGCTGGCGGCCGAGCCCTGCCGGTTCGCTCAGCAGCGACCCTCGGCCCGGGCGCGGCCCGCTTGACCGCGGCCCGCTTGACCGCGGTCCGCTTGACACGGCGCCGTCGGGACGGCTCCGGGAGCGGGGAGGACAACTGGTCGCGCAGTCGGGTCCAGACGTCCTGGCCGGTGGCGTCGATGTGCCGGTTCACGTCGGCCACGAAGCGTGCCAACATGCTCTCCCATGCCAGACGCCGATCATGGTCGAAGACCTTGCCGCGGCGGTAGGAGAGGATCGTCGTCTGCGCGGTCTGGTGGGTGTCCTGGACCGTGCCGCCCTCGGAGCCCGCCGCGGCCAGAGTCTGGTCGATGAAGGCCAACGCCAGCTCCGTGGTCAACACCACCCCCTCACCGAGGTAGAGGCCGTACTTCCCCGGTGCGCTGGGGGCCTGGGCGGTCACGGCGGCGGCGACGCGCGCGGCGATCTGAGCTGGCTGCGGCATCGCCGGGCCGCGGCCGGCCCCTGTGTCTGCCGGCAACTGCGCCGTGGTCTGTGCTTCGATGTGGCGCCACAGCCTGCCGATCAAGGCATGCCCCAGCGACTGCCGCCACTCCACGTAGCCCTGGACGCCAGGGGTCTGCGGTTTCCTCCACGGCATTGCGGCCAGGGCCAGGACCGTGGGGAACAGCTCCGCCAGCTCAGGGTCGTCCTGCCAGGTGGGCCAGGACCGCCAGCCCGGCGACCTCAACCACTGCTCGACCTTGGCTGGGGCTTTGTATCGCTGCCGAAAGGTCAGTCGTGGGTCGTGCAGGAGTCTGGAGACCGCTAGGAGATCGGCCTCCAGGTCTCCCGCTCGCACACCGTCTGCTGCCGCGGCCTCCGTACCCGGCCCAGTCTGCGGGCTGCGGGCCGGAGCGCTGTCCGCCATCGCCTGCCACCACGTGCCGTCCGTCTCCGCGGCGCTGCCGGGGAGACGGGCTCGGGTGGCGCCGGCCGTAGTAGGCGCGGGCGCATCCGGCATCGGCGTATCAAGGTCGTCCAGCAGGCCCAGGAGGAACCGGAGGTCGGCGCTGGTGAGACCGCCGGGGCTGGCGGGCGACGGTGCGAGGTGGCCCGGGACTGCGGACCAGCTCGGACCGCTCGGCCCGGGGTGGGCCGGTCCGAGGCTGCCCGTGTTGGTGGACCGGCTCTGTCCGGTGTCGCCCTGGCTGGTGCTGCCCGGCCTGGTGGGGGGTGTTGCCGGTAGGTCTTCGTGGAGTGGTTCCTTGCCTGGTCGTCGCGTCGCGACGGGGGTTGGTTGCTGGGTGGGCTGCGGCGTCTGGTCCGGGGCTGGCTGGCGGGTGGGGGCGGTGTGGCGAGTGGGGGCGGTGGTGCCGGCGGGTGGGCGTGTGCTGCCGGAGGTTGTGGGGCTGCTGGAGGAGGTTGTGGGGCTGTGGGGTTGTGGGGGTCTGGCGCCGGTGGCGGGGCGTCGGAACCAGGTGTGGGTGGGCAGGAGGTCGGCGACGTCGGCGTGGAAGGTACGGGTGAGGGTGGCGTAGTGGTTGTTGAGGATGGTCAGGCCCGTCTGCCGGACGGTCGGAGGCTGGGTGGTCAGGTCACGCAGTCGGGTGGCCAGCCGGTGCCAGGTGGACTCTCCGAACGGTCCCCAGGTGGCTTGGATCAGGGAGTGCAGTCGGAGGTTGTGGCCGGCCCCCAGGTTGAGGCCGTCGACGGTCTGACCGGCGGCGTGCAGGGCGACTCGCCGCCACCGGTCGAGCGTGGCCGGCGGGTCGAGCGGGGCCGGCGGGCGGGTCGGGGAGGGGGCTGTCACGTTGCTGGTGGGGGGTTCGGTGGTGGCGAGGGCGCGGGTGACCTGTTCCAGGGCTGCGGCCAGGCCCTCGGTCAGGAGCAGCAGGCGTGGTCGGTCCTGCTTGCGGCTGAGGGTGCTTTCCAGCCGTTCCTTGTGGTCCAGGCGGGCGTGTCCCAGGTCGAGCAGGTCCGTCACTGTGGGCTGCTGCCGCGGCGGGAGAGGCAGGGGGAGGGGTGATGGGGAACCGTACTGGTCGGTCCCGGTCGGTGTCGGCCGGGTTCCGTCGATGCTTGTCGGTTCCGGACCCTGCCCGTCGACCCCGATCGGGCCGGGGATGGTGATGTGGGTGTCGGGGACGCCGTTGCCCCAGCCGAGCATGCCTGTGTAGTAGCGGTGTCCGCCCTTGCGTCCGCCCATCCCGGCTAGCCCGGAGATGCCTTCGTCGATGGCGCCGGCGGTGGTGGAGAACGTGTCGGGGTTCCAGCCCTGGTGTTGTGCCGCCCCCGACGCCCCGTCGGTGAGCCACTCGTGGACACCGCCGCGGATGGTTTCGCCGGCCCAGTGTCCGGCCTCGTGTCCGGCGTTCTTGCCCAGGATCCCGCCCAGGGCGTGCCCGAGTGCCTTGGTCGGGTAGTGGCCCAGGCCCTGCATGATCGGGCCGAG
>DASTGO010000368.1:0-19980 GCA_035719045.1 Kineosporiaceae bacterium
CGTGGTGTCCGGGCGGTCGGTGGCCGGGTGCTCCGGAGCCGGCGAACCGGCGGGGGAGGGGCGCAGCCCGGGGCGCAGCGAGGCGGGGATGAAGGCCAGGATGATCGCGACCCCGGCCAGGTCGGCGGCCGCGGCGACGACCACCGTGACGTGCATGGCCTGCGTGAACGCCGACACGGCCGCCTCGTGCACCTGCGGGACCGCGGCCATCGCCTGCCGGGGGAGCGCACCGCGCGCCACCCCCGCCATGGTCCGGCCGATGGCCTCCAGCGTCCCGCCGATGGACTCGGAGGCGTCCGGGCCGCGCACGGGTGCGGGCAGCGCGCTCACCGCGTCGCCGAGGCGGCTGCGATACCCGGCGGACAGGATCGAGCCCAGGACGGCGACCCCCAGCGCGGCTCCGACCTGCCGGATCGTGTTGTTCACCGCCGCGCCCGACCCGGCCCGTTCCCGGGGCACGGCGGCCATCACGGCGTTGGTGGCCGGGGCCATGATGTTGCCCATCCCCAGGCCCATCAGGAACAGCAACACCTCCAGCGGGGCCAGCGGGGTGGTGGCGTCGATCCGGGTGAACGCCAGGAAGCAGGCCGCGACGATGGCCAGCCCGCCGGCGACCACGGTCCGGGTGCCCAGCCGTTCGGCCAGTGCGGTGCTGCGTGGAGCGGCGATCAACTGGCCGGCCGCGACCGCGAGCAGGCACAGGCCGGTCTGCAGGGCGGTGTAGCCGCGGACCGCCTGCAGGTAGAACGACAGGAAGAACGACGCACCCATCAGGGCGAAGAAGGTCAGGCCGATCGCCGTGGTCGAGGCCGTGAACTGGGGCTTGCGGAACAGCCGGACGTCCAGTGCCGGATGGGTGCTGCGCGTCTCGGCCACGACGAACACGGCCAGCAGGCCGACGCCGGCCAGCGCGGTGCCCCACACCTGCGGGGAGGTCCAGTCGTTGGTCTCGCCGCCCTTGATGATCCCGTAGACCAGCAGCACCAGGCCCAGGATGGACAGCAGCACGCCCGGGACGTCCACCCGGCGTGGCTGCGGGTCCCGGGACTCCGGCACGACGATCGCGATCGCGACCACGCCGACCACCACGAAGGGCACGTTCACCAGGAACACCGAGCCCCACCAGAAGTGGTCGAGCAGGAACCCGCCGGTCAGCGGCCCGATCGCCAGTGCCACTCCGCTGAAGCCCGCCCAGATCCCGATCGCCTTCGGCCGCTCCTGCGGGTCGAAGACGTTGGAGATGATCGACAGCGTCTGCGGCTGGACAGCGGCCCCGCCGATGCCCATCAGCGCCCGGGTGGCGATCAGCTGTCCGGGGCTGCCGGAGAACGCGCACAGGGCGGAGAAGGCCCCGAACAGGGCCAGCCCGGCCAGCAGGATCCGCTTGCGGCCGAACCGGTCCCCGGCCACCCCCCAGGTGAACAGCAACCCCGCGAACACCAGGACGTAGGCGTTGACCGCCCACTCCATCTGGCTCTGCGAGGCACCCAGATCCTGCTGGATCGTCTTCAGCGCCACGTTGAGGATCGTGTTGTCGAGGATGACGACGAGCAGGCAGATGACCAGCACGCCGAGGATCACCCAGCGTCGGCGGTGCACTGCCTCGGGCGACGAGGAGGCTGTCAGTGCCATGCCGGGACCCTACGCTCGCCAGATCCGATACGCCGCCGTCTCGTATCGGAATCCCGTGGACCTCGCCGGATCAGGTTGTCCGAGCTGCCCGTCGAGCAGATCTTCGTCCCCGACGAGGGCGACCCGCACCGGCGCGAGGGTCAGCCGACCGGGCCGTATCCCGGGCGCTTGGCCACCACTCCGTCCCCGGAGGACTGCCCGCGCAGCCGCCGCAGCAGCCACGGCCCCAGATGCCGTCGCAGCCACGCCGCCTCCCCGCGCAGCACCTCGTGCCGGGGGCGGTGCGGCTGTGCGGGCAGCGGCAGCCGCCAGTCGCCGGTCGCGCCCGGCAGGTGCAGGGCCTCGGCCAGGGCCTGCGCGATCCGGGTGTGGCCGAGCGCGTTGGTGTGCAGCCGGTCCTCGCTCCACAGCCGGGGGTCGACGGCCGTCTCGACCGCGGCGATATCGGCCAGCAGCACCCCGGTCCGCCGGGCGACCTCGCGCACGCCGTCGTTGTAGGCGGCGATCCGGGCGCGGACCGGGCGGGCCAGCGGCATCACCCGGCTGGCGTCCGGGCAGGTGATGGTGGCCACCGTGGCGCCGGTGGCGGTCAGTGCGGTGAACATCTCCTCCAGCTGGGCGAGCACGGCGCCAAGGTCCAGCCGTCGGCGCAGCAGGTCGTTCACCCCGGCGAAGGCGGTCACCAGGTCGGGCTGCAGTTCCAGGGCACGGGGCAGCTGCTGCTCCCGGATCTCGGCCACCAGCCGGCCGCGGACGGCCAGGTTCGCGTACTGCAGGCCGGGATTCGTCTGTGCGACCTGGGTCGCGAGCCGGTCCGCCCAGCCCCGCCAGCTGCCCGCGCCGTCCGGGTCGTCCAGCCCTTCGGTGGAGCTGTCGCCGATCGCGACGTACCGGGTGTACCTGGCTCCCACCGCGTCCCCCCTGATCGTCCGGATCCGTCGCGGCCGAGCCTAGGGGTACGCACCGCCCGTCCCGGGTCGGGTCTGAGGGGTCCGGGCTTGGCGGGGGTCGGGGCGTTCCCTATGGTTACCGGCAGGTAACTTCATGTCGGTCCGGAAGGTGAGTCCACCGTGAGTGAGCGCAGCGAGCGAACCGACAGGCAGGGCACGGGGGCTCGCGGTGGTGACGAGCGCCGGCGAGGAGGCACCGTGAGCTATCCGCACCTGTTCACGCCGCTGCAGCTCGGCGGGACCACCCTGCCCAACCGCATCCTCATGGGCTCGATGCACCTCGGACTGGAGGAGGCTCCCGACGGGTTCGAGCGGATGGCCGCGTTCTACGCCGAGCGGGCCCGCGGCGGGGTGGCGCTGATCGTCACCGGCGGCATCTCCCCGAACCGGGCCGGGCGGCCGGTGCGGCACGGCGCGGTCCTGGAGAACGAGCGGGAGGTCACCCAGCACCGGCTGATCACCGACGCCGTCCACGCCGAGGGCGGGCGGATCCTGGTCCAGTTGCTGCACTTCGGCCGCTACGCCGCCCACGCCGACCTGGTCGCCCCGAGCGCCCTGCAGGCCCCGATCAACCCGCTCACCCCCCGGGAGCTGAGCGGCGACGAGGTCGAGGCAACCGTGGAGGACTACGTCCGGGCCGCCCGGCTGGCCCTGCAGGCGGGCTACGACGGCGTGGAGATCATGGGCTCGGAGGGCTACCTCATCAACGAGTTCACCGCGGCCCGGACCAACCACCGGGACGACGCCTGGGGCGGGGACGCCGGACGCCGGCGGCGGTTCCCGGTCGAGATCGTCCGCCGGACCCGTGCGGCCCTCGGCCCGGACGCGGTGATCTCCTACCGGCTGTCGGTGCTCGACCTGGTCCCGGACGCCTCCACCCAGGACGAGGTGCTCGCCCTGGCCCGGGAGGTCGAGGCGGCCGGTGCGTCGTTCCTCAACAGCGGTATCGGCTGGCACGAGTCGCGGGTCCCGACCATCGCGATGGCCGTCCCGCGCGGTGCCTTCGCCCGGGCCACGGCGGCGGTGAAGGCCGCGGTGTCCGTCCCCGTGGTGGCCAGCAACCGGATCAACACCCCGGAACTGGCCGAGCAGTTGCTCGCCGACGGCGTCGCGGACCTGGTGTCCCTGGCCCGCCCGCTGCTGGCCGACCCGCGGTTCGCCGCGAAGGCACAGGCCGGCCGCCCGGAGCGGATCAACACCTGTGTCGCCTGCAACCAGGCCTGTATCGACCACGCGCTCAGCGGGCGGCTGACCTCCTGCCTGGTCAACCCCCGGGCCGCCCATGAGACGGTGCTGTCGGTCGGGCCCGCCACGGCCTCCCGGCGGATCGCCGTGGTCGGGGCAGGCCCGGCCGGGATGGCCTTCGCCGCCACGGCCGCCCGGCGTGGTCACCAGGTGACGCTGTTCGAGGCGGCGGACACGATCGGCGGGCAGCTCAACCTGGCCCGCCGGATCCCGGGCAAGGAGGAGTTCGCCGAGACGCTGCGCTACTTCGCCGGTGAACTGGCCGAGACGGGCGTGCAACTGCGGCTGGGCCGGGCCGTCACCGCGGACGAGCTGGCCGACGCCGGGTTCGACGACGTGGTGCTGGCGACCGGGGTCACCCCGCGGGTCCCGCAGATCCCGGGTCTGGACCACCCCAGCGTGGTCGGCTACCTGGAGGTGCTCACCGGCGCCGTCGAGGCCGGACCCCGGGTCGCCGTGATCGGGGCCGGCGGGATCGGGTTCGACGTGGCCGAGTTCCTCACCCACCGGCCGTCCCCCGGCGACGGCGACGGGGCGGCGGACTTCTTCGCCCGCTGGGGCGTCGACCCGACGTTCCGGTCGCCCGGCGCACTCGCCACCCCGGCCGGGGTCGCCCCGCACCGCACGCTGTACCTGTTGCAGCGCAAGGCGTCGAAGGTGGGGGCGGGTCTCGGCGTGACCACCGGCTGGATCCACCGGGCGGCCCTGCAGGCGGCCGGGGTGGAGTTCCTGTCCGGGGTGCAGTACCTCGGGATCGACGACAAGGGGCTGCGGATCGCCGAGAACGGCGCCGAGCGGGTGCTGGCCGTCGACACCGTGGTGATCTGTGCCGGGCAGGAGCCGCGCCGGGAGCTGGTCGACGCGCTGCGCGCCCGCGGCATCGAGCCGCACCTCATCGGCGGCGCGGACGTCGCGGCGGAACTCGACGCCAAGCGCGCGATCCGCCAGGGCACCGAGCTCGCGGCGACGATCGAGGCGATCCGCGAGTCCGGGAGGGTCGCCAGCTGATCCGTTGAGGCGCCCGATCGGGTTGCCTGGCAACGGGTTCGCAGGCCCTGCCTCTGTCGCCGGTCCCGGACGGTCCGCGACTCCCGTGATCGATCCACGGCTGTCGGGCATAATGCGCTGCGTGATGAGAGCCGAACCGCAGCGGGGCCGAGTGATCCGTCGCCGTCGCAGGGGAACCGGTCCGGTGAGGGTGTTCGGGCCCGTGGTTGTGCTGCTGTCGCTGCTGTTCGCGACCGGTTGCGGCCGGCCCGCTGAGCAGGCTCCGCAGCCCCGCGAGCAGCCTTCACAGACCCTCGCGCAGCCTTCACAGACCCTCGCGCAGGCGCGGAAGGGTTTCACCACGCACCTGGTCAAGCACGTGCGGGCCGGGTCTGCGGTGGAGACGCCTCCGCCCGGATCCGTTCGGCTGGTGCACTACCCGTCGCCGGTGGGGTCGCTGCCCGCCTACCTGGCGCCCGCACCGGACGCGGGCCGCCACCCGGCGATCATCTGGATCACCGGAGGTGACTACAACTCCATCGGAGACGTCTGGAGCCGGCCTCCCGCCGGGAACGACCAGACGGCCGCGCAGTACCGCGAGGCAGGGATCGTGATGCTGTATCCGTCCCTGCGCGGGGGGAATGACAACCCGGGATACCAGGAGGGGTTCCTGGGCGAGACAGAGGACATCCTCGCCGCCGCCGACTTCCTGGCCCGGCAGCCGGGCGTGGACCCGCAGCGGATCTACCTGGGCGGCCACAGCACGGGCGGAACCATGGCCTTGATCGAGTCCGAGTACACCGGCCGGTTCCGGGCGGTGTTCTCGTTCGGCCCGGTGGGCGCGCCGGACCAGTACGACCCGCCCTCCCTCCAGCAGCCGGGCGATCCGGCGGACCCGCGAGAGCTGCAGTTGCGTTCACCAGTGAGGTGGCTGGGCTCCATCACCAGTCCCACGTTCGTCTTCGAGGGCACGGGCGCCCCGTCCAACAAACTGTCGCTGCTCGAGCTGAAGTCCCGGAACACCTCGCCCCTGGCGCACTTCCACCCCGTCGAGGGGTACACGCACTTCTCGGTCCTGGGACCAGTGAACCGGCTGATCGCGCAGAAGATCGTCGCCGACTCAGGACCGGCGTGCGACATCACGTTCACCGCCCAGGAACTGGCGGGCCTGGGTAAGGCGTAACGCGAATACCTCGTTCCGGGGGCCACTCGCGGGCCGGTGACCGTCCTTCACCGGCTCCGGTGCCTGCGTCAGGACCCCGGCGAGGGGCCAGCAGGACCGCGCGGAAGTGACTACGAGCCCTGGGTGACGGCCTGGGAGCTGCCCCTGCCCGGCGCGACCACCGGGGGCTGAGTCTTCTTCTTCGGCTTCGGGGTCGGTGACGGGCTCGCCGCGGGATCGGCGGGGGCCGGCCCCGGGCCGGCGGTGGCCGGCGGGTCGGCCGGAGCCGCCGGGGTGACGCTGTCGGTGGTCAGCGAGGCGGTGAGTCCGGCGCCCGTGTCCGCGCTGGACTTCTCCGCGGCGGACTTCTCCGCGGTGGCCGCGTGGGCCAGGGCCGTGACCCCGAAGGCTCCCGTGACCGACAGGAGGGTCAGTGCGGTGGTGGCGGTGGCGGCTCGGCGCCGACCCCGGTCACGGGTGTTCATCGCTCTCCTCGCTGGTCCTGCCCGGCATGACCCGGCCACCCTGCCAGCCGCAACGTCTGCCCCGCGTCAACGCAGACCCAACGCCAGGACTGCCGGCGCTGCCCGGGAGATGGCCCGGTGGCGGGACCGGCCCGGTGACGAGGGTCCGTCACCGGGCCGGTGATCCGTTTCGTGGTGGTCCGGGCGGGTTCCGCCCGGGCGGACCACCGTTCGGTCCGGTTCCGTCGGGCCCGTTCAGTTGGGGCGGCGCCAGGCCTGGTTCGCTCCGCCGTTGCAGTCGTACAGCTCCAGCAGGGTGCCGTTGGCGGTGCCCTGCCCGGTCGCGTCGAGGCAGCGGCCGGACTGCACGCCGCGGATCTCCCCGTTGGCGGCCAGGGTCCACTTCTGGTTGATCCCGCCGTTGCAGTCGTACAGGTCGATCGCGGTGCCGTTCGCGGTGCCCTGGTTGTAGGCGTCCAGGCACTTGCCCAACACCCGCAGCTCGCTGGCCGCGGTGTAGGTGATCGCCTGGTTGCTGCCGCCGTTGCAGTCGTACAGCTCGATCCTGGTGCCGTTGGCGGTGGCGGCACCCGGGACGTCCACGCACCGACCGGACTGGGTGCCGACGAGCGGCGATGCCCCCGTGCGCACCGCCGGCCCGCCGTTCTGGGTGAACACGTACGTGGTGACGCTGCGCGCCGGGAGGCTCAACGTCGCGGTCGCCCCGGACACCGGCGGCAGGCCGACCGAGGCGATGTTCTCGGTGGCGCTGGTCCGGTAGGCGGAGGCCGCGCTGATCTGGTTGAGCGCGTTGAAGTGCACGCCGAAGGTCTGGGCGCTGGTGTTCGTGTTCGTCACCACCAGCGTCCACCGGCCGGAGGCCGAGGTCGCCAGCACCTGCACGCCGCCGGGGGCTCCGGTGACCGGGAAGCGGACCGCCCCCGGGCGGACGAACCTGCTGTACTGCCCGAGCACGTAGAAACGCTTGCTGGGATAGAGGTTCTGGTTGCCGTTGCCGGCGTAGTTCGGGTCGTAGTAGATCAGCCCGTCGTTCCAGCCGGTGGTGTTGACCGAGGTCGCGCAGCCGGCCGAGGAGGCGGGATCGCAGCCCAGCACCTTGGACAGTGCCGTCCACCAGTGGAACTCGCTGTCCCCGGCGACGGCGAAGTCGCGGTAGATGATGCCCGACAGGCCCAGCCCGCCGGCGATGGTCGGGTCGTACTGCTGGCCGAAGCCGCCGTTGGCGCTGGTCTGGCAGCAGATCTCGCTGGCCCAGGTGGCCTTGCCGAACCGGCGGCCCATGCTCTGCAGGTCGGTCAGCGCCGCATCGGTCGGGTAGTCGTAGGTGTGGTGCGCCAGCGTGCCGACGTTCCCGGAGGCCGACGGCACCCACGACGGCCACTCGCCCAGCACCTGCCCGACCTGGGACAGCTCGTCAGCGCTGATCGCCACCGAGGACAGGCCGCGGGCGGACAGGGTGGACGCGAGGGTGTTGACGATGGTGGCCCGCTGCCCGGTGCCGACCGACATCCCCTCCTGTGTGCAGGCCGAGAAGCTGTCGTCCGGCTCGTTCATCGGGCTGAGGGTGCTGATGTTCACGCCCACCGACCGGAAGTGCGCGACGACGTCCGCCAGATAGGTCGCGTAGGCCTGTTCCTGGCCTGAGGTCAGCGAGCCGCCGCAGTTCCTGCCGTTCGTGGTGAACTGGCTGGGCGCGCTGTTGGCGAAGCCGATGATCTTCGGCACCCCGGCCGCGCTCGCCGCCCGGAGGAAGGCCGTGCCGCCCGGGTCGCGGTTCCAGTCGTAGGTGCCGACCCCGGTCATCAGTGACTGCGGTGCCCGGTCGTAGTTCGCCGCGATCACCCCGGCCCCGCCGCCGCCGATGTTGTAGCGGTACGTGGACAACTGGATCCCTGAGGGGGAGAACAGCAGGTCCGCCACCTGCTGCTGGGCGGAGGCGGAGAAGTTGACCAGGTCGTTCGTCCACCAGGCACCCGAGGCGCCGATGCCGGTGATGGTCTGCGCGGACCAGCTGGAGACCTCGGTCGTGGTGGTGGCGGCGTGGGCGGCGGGGAGTGCGGCGGCCTGGACCGTGCCGGCGGCCAGGGTGAGGGCCGCGGTGGTGAGCAGCAGACGGCGGCCGGCAGGGGTGGACCCGGAGGTCCGGCGGCGGTGGGGGCGGGGTCGGAGTGCGGTCATGGCGGCGGCTCCGTGCGACGGTGCAGCGGGAGGGGGGCCACCACGGTCGCACTTTGTTCAACCCTTGTAAATAGCCGTGGCTCAAGGGGTTGCGGGCAGCCCGTGGCCTCCGGTGCGGGAGTCGCGGCTACGCTGGCAGCGGGTCGACGGGCGGGCTCGGCGAGAGGCGACATGGCCAGGCGCACATCGCGGGACATCAGGGTGGCGCACCGGCTGCAGCTGCTGCGGTCGGTGATCGCCGGCGGGACGGTGTCGCGGCAGGAACTGGTCCGCGAGTCCGGGCTGAGTGCCGCCACGGTGTCCAACCTGACCGGTGAGCTGCTGGCCGCCGGGCTGCTGCGGGAGGCCGGGTTCCAGGAGTCCGGCGGTGGCCGGCCCCGGGCGCTGCTGTCGGCCTGCCCGCAGGGCGGGGTGCTGGCCGGGGTCGACGTGGCGGAGACCTACGTGCACGTCGAACTGTTCGACACCGCCCTGACCCCGCTCGGCCGGTACGAGGAGACCCTGCACCCGCGGGAGAACCGGCCCGAGCAGGTGGTGCGGCATCTGGCCGACGGTCTGCGCGCCGCCGTCCGCGCGAGCGGCGTCCGCCCGGCGCACCTGCTCGGCGCGGGCGTCAGCGTGCCCGGCCAGGTGGACCACGGCGGCGGGGTGTCGGTGTTCGCGCCCAACTTCGACTGGCACGACGTCCCGCTGCGGGAGCTGCTGCGCGCCGGGCTGAACCGGCCCCGGACCGGCCCCGGCCTGCCCCGGGACCTGCCGCTGTACCTGGACAACCCGTTGCGGGCCGGGGTGCTGGCCGAACTGTGGTTCGGTGCGGGACGCGGCCACGAGGACATCGCCGTGCTCACCCTGGGCACCGGGGTCGGCGCCGGACTGGCGTTCGGCGGCAGCCTCTACCGAGGGGCGACGAACAGCGCCGGGGAGTGGGGGCACACCAACCTCGTCCCCGGCGGCCGGCCCTGCCACTGCGGCGCGCTCGGCTGCCTGGAGAGCTATGTGGGGGCGCCGGGCATCATGCAGACCCTGCGCGAACGGGCCCCCGGCAGCCGGCTACTGCACCCCGACGACCAGACCGCGACCATCGACGCCCTGGCCCGCGGGCTGGCCGAGGGGGATCCGGACGCCGTGGCCACCGTGTCCGTCACCGCCGGCCACCTCGGCCTGGCCGTCGCGGACCTGGTGAACCTGGTCAACCCCGAGGTGGTGGTGCTGGGCAGTTGGGTGGCAGCACGGCTGGGGGAGCCGCTGCTGGAACGTGTCCGCGCCGTGGTCGCCCGGCAGGCGCTCGGCCGCCCGCTGGCCGCCGCCCGGATCGTCGGCAGCAGCCTGCCCGGTAATTCGGTCAGCCTCGGGGCGGCCACCTTCGCCCTGGAAGGCCTGCTCGCCGGGATCGGCTCCGGGGCGGCCGCCGCCCGCTGAGGGATCGGGGGCCGGTTCCGCCGGACCGGGGCAGGACCGGGATCGGGGGCGTCAGCGCAGTTCCGGGAGGGTCTGCGGATGGTCCAGGACCGCGCGGAACAGGTCGCCGCGTTCGGCCAGCCGGGGCAGGATCGTGCGGATGGTGAAGGCGTCCGGGGTCAGTCCGGGGTCGTCGAGCTCCTCCCAGCTGATCGGTGCCGAGACGGGGGCGCCGGGCGCCGGCCGCGGGCTGTAGGGGGCGACCAGCGTCTTGTTGACCGCGTTCTGCGTGTAGTCCAGCCGGGCCAGGCCGCCGCGCTCGCTGACCTGCCACTTCCAGCTGACCAGGTCCGCGACCACGGCCCCGACGGTCCGGGACAGCGTCTCCACCCAGGTCCGGGTTCGGTCGAAGTCCGGGCCGGGGAGGATCGGCACCCAGATCTGGATCCCGCGGCGGCCGGTCACCTTGGGGCAGGCGGTCACCCCCAGATGCTCGAAGGCGGTGCGGTGCAGGCGGGCCAGGACGAGCAGGTCGGGCCAGCTGGTCCGCTCGCCGGGGTCGAGGTCGATCAGCGCATAGGTCGGCAGCTGCGGCCGGTCCACCCGCGAGGTCCAGGCGTGCCATTCCAGGGCGCCGAAGTTGGCGGCCCAGACCAGGGCGGCCGGCTCGTCCACCACCAGGTAGGTCCGGGTCTCGCCGGGATCGGCCTGCGGGTTGACCCAGCGGGGCAGCCAGTCCGGTGCGTGATCGGGGAGTTCCTTGTGCCAGAACCCTTTCGCCTGCGCGCCGTTGGGGAACCGGTGCAGGTTCAGCGCCCGGCGGGTCAGGTACGGCAGCACCGTCGGGGCGATCCCGGCCGCATAGCGCAGCAGGTCCCGCTTGGTCACCGGGGGCTCGCCGGGCCGGGCCGGGAACAGCACCTTGTCGAGGTTGGTGACCCGCAGTTCCCGGCCGAACACCTGCCAGGTTCCCTGCCGGCCCAACGCGTCGAGCTGCCGCAGCGCCTGCGGTCCGGCCGGTTCCGTGCCGGGCCGCAGCGGGACGGCGGCGCGGGCCGCGGGCAGGTCCGACCGCCACATCCGGTCCGGGTCGGCCCTGACCTCGTCGTTGGTGCGCCCGGACAGGACCGAGTGCGGGTGGTCCTCGGGGTCCCAGCCCTCGACGGCGAACTCGTCCCGCTTGTGCAGCAGCAGCCACTCCTGCCGATCCGGCGCGTCCCCGCTCGTGCGGACCAGCACGAAGCGGCCGCGCAGCTTCTGCCCGGACAGGTCCACGTGCAGTTCGCCCGACGCCAGGGCCCGGCCGGCCCCGGCCGCATCGGCGGTCCCGTCCGGCTGCCCCGGCCCGTCCAGGCGGAAGGTGCCGGTGTCCCAGACGATGACGTCGCCGGCACCGTACCCGCCGGCCGGGATGATCCCCTCGAAGTGCAGGTACTCGATCGGGTGGTCCTCGACCCGGAACGCCGCCCGCCGGGTCGCGGGGTCCAGCGTGGGGCCCTTGGGCACGGCCCAGCTCACCAGCACGCCGCCGAACTCCAGCCGCAGGTCGTAGTGCAGCCGCCGGGCCCGGTGCCGCTGCACCACGAACCGGTTTCCGCCCGGGGTCGTGCCGGCGGGGGTCCGGGCGCCGGCCGGTTCCGGCGTGCGGGAGAAGTCGCGCCTGCGCCGGTACGGGTCCAGGGTGTCCGGGGCGCCCCCTGCCGCCGTGGCCTGGTCCGGTGTGGCCTGGTCCGGTGTGGCCTGGTCCGGTGTGGCCTGGTCCGGTGTGGCCGGCTGCGGGGACGGCGCCGGGCTCCCGGGGATCGGGCGGCGTCGGCGGCCGGGCGAGGCGGGCATACCCCGTCCCTATCCCATCCCAGGGCCGCCGGCACGCCGTTGCGGCCGCAGGTTCCCGGCGTGCCGTCCGGGACTGGGCCACAGGGGTGGCCGGGCCCGGCCTGGGTCAAGGGCTGCGGCCGGGGGGTCGAGGTAGGGGCATCGTGAGCACCGACCGGATTCCGCGCCAGGGTGACCTGCCGTACGACGGCGACCGCACCCGGGACCACCGCACGCCCGCCGCCGGCGTCGACGCCCCGGTACGGGTCGACCTGCAGGCGGTGGTCCAGGCGTCGCAGGCCCTCAGCGCGCAGACCGATCTGGACCGGTTGCACACCGTTGCCACGGGAGTGTTCGGTCAGCTGGCAGGGGCCCGGTCGGTGCGCCTGCTGCTGTGGGACGGCGGGGCCGGCGACTGGCAGCTGTGGCCGGGCCCCGGCGGCGGCGCGCTCGGCCTTGAACAGGCGGTGGCGGCGGGACTGGTCTGCCGGTCCGCGGTGCGGCACGCCGAGCGTTCGGGGGAGGCCCTGGTCCTGCCGGATGCCGCGGCGGACGCCAGGTTCGCCGCTGACCCGTACCTGGCCGGGCCCGGACCGTGCGCGCTGATGGTGCTGCCCGTCACCGGGAGGTGGGCCCGGGCACTGCTCCTGCTGGAGAACCGGCCGGCCGTGGCGCCCTTCGGCGACGCGCAGGTCGGTGCGACCGTCCTGCTCGCCCGGCAGTTGGCGATCAGCCTGGACCACGTCGCCGAGCGACGGCGGCTGGAGGAGGAGTTGCAGCGGGCCCTGAAGCTGGAGACGGTGGGCCGCCTGGCGTCCGGGATCGCGCACGAGATCAACACCCCGGTCCAGTTCGTCTCGGACAACCTGCAGTTCATCGCCGACGCCGTCGACCCGATCGAGGACCTGCTGGCCGAGTACCGGCAGGCGTTCCTGGACCACGCCGGCAGCGGGCAGGCCCGGAACCGGTGCGCCGAGCTGATCGAGCGGGAACGCGAGATCGACCTGGAGTTTCTGCGGGAGCAGATCCCCCTGGCGGCCCGGCAGGCGCTGGACGGTGCCCGCCAGGTCGCCCGGATCGTGCGCGCCATGAAGGCCTTCGCCCATCCCGGGGACGACACCCAGCCCTTCGCGGACCTCAACGAGACGATCCGCAACGTGCTGGTCGTCGCCCATGCCGAGTACGCCGGCGTGGCCGATCTGGTGACCGAGCTGGACCCCCTGCCCCCGGTGCGCTGCGATTCCGGCGACCTCGGTCAGGCGCTGCTCAACCTGGTCGTCAACGCCGCCCAGGCGATGGAGGAGGCGGCGGCCGCCGGACGTGGGCGGGGCACCCTCACCGTGCGCTCGCGCTCGGACGGTGACCAGGTGCTGATCGAGGTCTGCGACACCGGGACCGGGATCCCCCCGCAGTTCGCGGACCGGGTCTTCGACCCGTTCTTCACCACCAAGCCGATCGGGGTGGGCAGCGGACAGGGGCTCGCCCTGGCCCGCGCCGTGATCCAGGACCGGCACGGCGGGGAGATCGGCTTCCGGTCCGGGCCCGGCCCGGGCACCACCTTCGTGATCCGCCTGCCGGTCGACCCGGAGGAACCCGGCGAGGGGACCGGGGCCGGCGCCACCTGAGGCCCGCGGGGTCTGCGCCGAAGCAGGCCTTCGCTGATGCGGAGTCTTCGCAGGGGCTCACGGATGACGTCCGCGGTGGCCCGGGTCGCGCCCGGTGCCTCGGCGGTGACCTCGGCGACCGGTACGCCGCGGACCCGGGCATGGCCGGCTCAGCGGTGGGGGCGTGGATCCGGGTGGCCGGGGGTGTGCAGCGCGCGCAGCAGTCCGGTCAACCCGGTGGTCAGCGCGGCCCGCTCGCGGGCGGACATCGCGGTGAGCAGGCGGGCCTGGTGCTCATGGATCGCCCGGGCCAGGTTCCGGTGCAGCCGCCGCCCTGCCGGGGCGAGCCGCAGCCGGACGACCCTGCGGTTGCCGGGGTCGCGCTCGCGCACCAGCAGCCCGCGGGACTCCAGCCCGGCGACCAGGCGGCTCACCGTGCTCTTGTCCAGTCGCAGCCGGTCGGCGAGGTCCTGCTGGGCCAGCGGCTCCCCGCCGTCGAGTTCGTGCAGCGTGAGCAGTTCCGACAGCGAGACCTGGCCGGTGGGTCCGGCGCCGACGACGTGCAGCAGCCCGATCGAGCGCACCAGCTCCAGCAGCAGGGCGTGCAGCTCGTCGGTGTCCGTGCCCGGCACGCCGCCTCCAGGGTTGCGTTCTACAACTGTCGGTGCGACGGTGGCTTCAGTTGCATCGTACAACTGTGGAGGCGGCGATGCGGATCCGTCCGCCCGGGCACCTCGGGCACCGGCACGGCCACAACTCCTTCGAGGGCCAGGCCGCCCACTACGACCTGATCGCCGGCCGGCTGATGCGCCGGCCGTACCGGCGGATGGCCGTGGACGCCGCGGCCGGCCTTCCGCCCGGGGCCTGCGTGCTCGACGTGGGTGCGGGTCCGGGCGGCTTGCTGGTGCAGCTCGGCCTGCTGCGGCCGGACCTGCGCCTGACCGGGGTGGATCTGGCCTCGGACATGGTCGCCACCGCCCGGGATCACCTGGCCCGCTTCGGGGATCGGGCCACCGCGGTGGTGGGGGACGTCGCGGAGCTGCCGTTCGGGGACGCCATGTTCGACCTCGTGGTGTCCACGCTGAGCCTGCACCACTGGGCCGACCCTGTCGCGGGGGGCCGGGAGGTGGCCCGGGTGCTGCGTCCCGGCGGCACGATCCGGATCTACGACGTGCGCTCCGCCCCGTTCGCGGCCCTGCGGACCGGGGTCGCCGAGAGTGCCGGGGCCGGGGCCGCCGAGGGTGCCGGATCCGGTGCTGGGCCCGACCCGTTCCCGATCACCCCGCTGCCCCGGCCGGCCCTGCGCCGGCTGGTGCTCTCCCCGGACGGCCCGGCCCGCAGCTGATCGGGCGCGCCGCGCGGTCCGCCCCGGCGATCGTGTGCTGCTCGAGCCGGCACCTGGCGGAACCGGCGCAGATCAGAGTCTGTGCAGATCAGAGTCTGTGCAGATCAGAGTCGGCGCAGGGCAGCCAGGACCCGCTGCAGGATGTCGAGGTCGGGCTGCTCCAGCGGCCGGGTCGGCGCCGGGATGCGGTGGAGTGCCTCCCGCTGCCGGACCGGAAGCGGCGGAAGGTCCGGTTCATCATCGGTGGCCGGCTCGGGCTCGTCCGGGACCGCCACGAGCGTGGGGCGCCCGCCGGTGCGCGGCCGCGGTTCGGCCACCGGATCCGGCTCGGGATCCACGACCGCCAGGGCGACCGCTGCCGAGGAGGTCGTGGCGAGCGCGGCCAGGCAGACAGGGAGCCCGGGCTCGGGGTGCGCCTCGATCGCCGGGGGTTTCACCACGATCACCGGGCGGACGGTCGAGGATCGCCGCCGTGGCCCGGTCGCCGCCCGCAGCGGTGCCGGGTGGGTGGGAGCCTGCCGGGAGGGGGACTGCGGCGACGGTGACGGGGGTTCGGCCGAGCGGGCCACGGCGTCGAGCTCGTGCGGCGACGGTGACGGTGACGGGGGCAGTTGTCCCTGCGCAGGCTGGGGCGGCAGGGTCGGGAGGCACTCGGTGGCGGTGCCGGGATCGGTGGGCTCTGCCCGGTGCCGCCCGCGACCGGTCCGGTGCCGGGCGGGCAGCCCGCCACCGGTGGCCGGTGCCGGGCCGGTATCCGGCGGTGCCGGCGACACATGTCTGCCCACGATCATCCCCTTTCCGCCGGGCACCCGAATGCCGGACATGCCCTTTCCCTACGCCCTGCTACTACGCCGCGGCCCCCGCATCAGGTACGGGTTCCGCCACTGAAGTCGGCGGGAGAGTCTCTGAGGTTGCCCACCGCCCTCCGCCCGGGCGTGTTGTCCCCATTCCTCCACGGTGGACGGACCGTTGACCGGTGCCTGCGGAGGGTGGCGAAACGGGCCGGTCCGGGGCGTACCGGGGGGCTGCAGGGGTGTCTGCGGGGTGCGTTCGGAGGGGTCCGCGGGGTGTGTTCGGGGATCCGCACAGGGTGGGGGAGGGCCGGTGGCGGTTCAGGCCGTTGCGGGATCCGTCCGAGGCTCCAGTCCGGCAACCGTGGCGGCCGTCCGTGGTCCGACGAAGGGGGCGAGGGCGAAGTAGGTCAGGTCCGGGAGCAGTCCCGGCAGGTCGCCGGTACGGCCGGTGGAGATGCATTCGTGGATCCGGCCGTAGATGCCCGCGATGACCGCGCGGACCACCTCGTCCGGGATCACCGGCCAGCCGGCCCGGTGCGGGGCGTCGGCAAAGAAGATCATGTACTCGGCGAGCGTCTCGCGTTGCCGTTCCAGGGCCCGCGGTCCCGCGGCCATCACCTCGACCACGGCCAGCGAGGCGAAGGCCGGCTCGTGGGCCAGGATCCGCAGCAGCAGTTCCAGCCCCTCACGGGTCCGCTTCGCCCACGGGCCGGGACGGGTGTGCGCGTCGAGCATGGTCGTGCGGACCAGGCCGACCCCCCGGTCGTAGGTGGCCAGGAAGCAGGCCTCCTTGTCCGCGAAGTGCGTGTAGAACGCCTTGGTGGACACCCCGGCAGCGGCACAGACATCGCTGATCGAGGCATTGGCGTACCCCTTGGTGGCGGCGGTCTGGGCCATCGCATCGATCAGGCGGTCCCGCTGCGAGTGGGCCACCACCTCTCGGGAGAGGTCGTGGCGCCCGCGGGGGAGCATGCGTTCAGGGGCCGTGGCCGACCTGGATCCGGGCAGGCGCACAGCCGTACGCAAACCACTTGCCCGCCCGGCCATCCGACCATCATGCCGCACCTGTCCCGCCCGGTCGCCGCATGTCCCGGCACCGGTTCCCCGGGCGGGGGCGCGGCACCCGTGGTGGCCGTGCCGTGGTGGCGGTGGGGGCGACCCGGTCCTCGGATCACCTGCCGTGGTCGACCTCTCACCGTGAGCGGTTGACCTTGGGGGGCTATGCCGGAATGATCCGTGATCGGGCCGGGCAGATCGGGCCAGCGTTCGCCCGGCCCTCTGCACGCGCACAGGCGTCGCCGTTCTGGAGGGGGAACGGCGGGTCCTCGGGGCCCGCGGGGGCGGGCGCCGGGACCGTCGTCGAGTGACCGGCCTCGTAGCGCGGGGTGGGTTCGGGCGGTCAGTAGGTGCCCGGGCAGCTGCCGGGACTACTCGGCCTTGCCGCCCTTCTTGGAGGTCCCGGACTTGCGTTGGCTCTGGCGCTTGTGGTCCCGGGGCTTCTTGCCCGGCGCGGCCGGGGCGTCGGAGTCCTCCGCTGGGGCGTCGTCGTGGGTGGTGTCGTCACCGGTGGCCCCGTCATGGGGGGTGTGTGGCCGTAGCAGCGGGTCCGGCGTCTGGTCCTCCACGGGGGGAGCGCAGCAGGGAACCGGGTCCCCGCTGAGCTCCCCGGCCAGTTCGAACGCCGGCCGGGTGAAGGAGTCGATGTTGACCCGGTGCCCGGCCAGCGGCAGGCCGTCCAGGGCGAGCCGACCCCACTCGGTGGGCAGATGTGACTCGGCCGCCGCGTACTGGTGCGCGGCGCACACCCGCAGGTTGAGTGCCGCGCGCAGCAGTCCGATCGGGGTGGCCGCCGCCCACGCCTGCGGAGAGCAGGAGGTGGGGTATGCGACCGGGATCGGCATCGACGACCGGTCGAACCCGCAGAACAACTCGGGCAGCCGGCCCCCGAACGCGGCTGCGGCGTCGATCAGGCCCCCCGCGATGGTCGCCGCGGCGTCGTGCTGTCCGTAGCGGGCCAGGCCGTTGGCGATCAGGGCGCTGTCATGCGGCCACACCGACCCGTTGTGGTAGCTCACCGGGTTGTACGTCGGCATGCTCGCGGCCAGCGTCCGCACGCCCCAGCCGGTGAACATGTCCCGGCCGAGCAGGTGCCCGGCCAGGTCGCCCGCCCGCTCCGGCAGGGCGATCCCGCCCCACAGGCAGTGGCCGACGTTGGAGGTCAGCGAGTCGACCTGCTGCTTGTTCCCGTCCAGCGCCATCGCGTAGTAGCCGCGGTCGGGCATCCAGAACGCCTCGTCGAACACGGCCCGCAGGGCGGTCGCGCGACGGTGCCAGGCGTGGGCGGCGGAGGTGTCCCCGAGGACCTCGGCCAGGTGGGCGCGGGCCCGGTAGGCGGCGTACACGTATGCCTGGACCTCGCACAGCGCGATCGGCCCGCGGGCGGGCCGGCCGTCGGCGAAGTTCACCGAGTCCTCGGAGTCCTTCCAGCCCTGGTTGAGCAGGCCCCGGTCGGTCTTGCGCTGGTACTCCACGAACCCGTCGCCGTCCAGGTCGCCATACTCGGTGATCCAGCTCAGCGCCTGGTCGGCGGCCGGCAGCAGCACCCGGACGGAGTCGAGGTCCAGGCCCCAGCGGACCGCCTCGTCGAGCAGCACCACGAACAGCGGGGTGGCGTCGACGCTGCCGTAGTAGATCTGGCTGCCGCCCAGCGCCCGGGACGGGTCCACCCCGAGCCGGACCTCGTGCAGGATCCGCCCGGGCTCCTCCTCGCTCATCGGGTCGGCGCGCCGGCCCTGGTGCGCGGCGAGGGTGTGCAGTGTCCCGGCGGCCAGTCCCGGGTCGAACGGCAGGGCCATCCAGCCGGTCAGCAGCGAGTCCCGCCCGAACAGGGCCATGAACCACGGCGCGCCCGCGGCCACCACATCCGCCCCCGGACGTTCCGGGTCGGCGATGCGCAGCGCCCCCAGGTCGACCACGGACCGGTGCAGGGCCGCCCGCAGCGCGGTGGAGTCCGTGGTCACCCGCGGGCTGGCCGCCCGCCAGCTGGCCATCCGGATCACCGGGTTGGTGTCGGTCACCGGCATGTCCAGCGGGAACGAGCTCGCGTGCTCCTGCCCGTCGGTGCTCGGCAGCACCTCGACCGTGGTGGTCCAGGTGCCCTGGGCCGGGATGACCGCCGTGAACGCCAGGCCACCGGAGACCACGGACGCCTCCACGGCCCGGACCCGGACCCCGCGCTGCCGGCCGCCCAGATCGACCGACAACCACACCTCCTGGCTGCCGTCGTGCCGGTGCACCTCCAGCCGGGTGGCCGGCCGGGCGTCCTTGACGTCGAACAGGTCGGCGAAGTCGCCGTCCACGTTGAGCACCAGCGAGCAGCCGGCGGGCTCCTGGCCGTGGTTGTGCACGGTGATGTCCTCGCGCAGGCCGGTGGCGACCATCCGGCGCCGGGTGATGACCAGCGGAGAGTCGTGCACCCCCGGGCGGGCGGCCGCCCGGCCGACGAAGGTCACCGCGAACGGCTCCTGCGGGATCACCGCCAGGGAGTCCAGCGGTGCTCCGTCCACGGTCAGCTTCCAGGTGGAGACGATCCGGGTGTCGAGGAAGAAGACCCCCTGCGGACGCTGCGGGGAGATGTCGCCCGCCCGGTCGCTGACGCAGAACGAGGACCCTTCGACGATCGTCACGTCCCCTCCCGTGCCCTGCAGCAGGGGCAGCAGATCGGGCGGGACCGGCCCGCCGGCACCGGGCATCCGGGAGGCGAAGGCCCGTGGGTCGAGCCCCGGCCCGCCCGGCCCGCCCGGCCCGCCCGGCCCGCCCGGCCCGGAGGCCCGCTACGAGCAGGCCGAAACCATCTCGCTGGCCTTCGTCACCGCGCTGCAGGTGCTGCCGCCCCGCCAGGTCGCCGTCCTGATCCTGCGCGACGTGCTGGGATTCCGCGCCAGCGAGGTGGCCGCCATGCTCGACGTGACCACCGAATCGGTCACCAGCGCGCTCAAGCGGGCCCGGGCTAGCCTTCAGCACCTCCGGCCGGCCGGCGGACGGAAGCCGCCTCCGGCGCCAGGCTCGCCGGCCGAGGAGCAGATTGTGGCCAGGTTCGTCCGCGCGTACGAGTCCGCCGACCTGGACGCGCTGGTGGACCTGCTGACCGGCGACGTGTTCATGTCGATGCCGCCGATCCCGCTCGAGTACGAGGGCCGGGACCTCGTGGCCCGCTTCTGCGCCCTGCAGTTCACCGCCGGCCGCCGGTTCGACCTCGTGCCGGCGCGCGCCAACGGCCAGCCGGCCTTCGGCGCCTACGTCCGCGGCCCGGACGGCAGCAGCCACGCCACCGGCCTGTTCGTCCTCACCTTGTCCGCCGACCGGATCAGCGCCATGACCCGCTT
>DASTGO010000369.1:0-5367 GCA_035719045.1 Kineosporiaceae bacterium
TCCCAGGTCGAGGGCCGCCTGGTCACGGACCCGCCGGGTGATGTCCAGGAAGGGCTCGCCGGACCAGGTCTCGTCGTCGTGATCATCGCCGGATTCGCCGGCCGAGCGGTTGCCGGAACCGCCGCCGACCACCGGCACCGACCCGCCGACCACCGGCACCGACCCGCCGACCATCGGTGGGCGCGCCCCGCCCTGGCCGCCGCGCGTGACCGTCGACCCCGACTGCGCCCACGGCGGCCCGTCCGGACCCGGCAGGGAACCACGCACGGCGAACTCCCCGGCCGGACTGCCGCGACGGATCGGCCACGGCCCCGGCAGCACACGTCCGCCCTCGCCCGAGAGCCCGCCGCCCGATCCCCGACCGTCAGGGCGAAGGCCGCCCGGGAACGGCTCCGCCATGCGACTGCCGTCGGCTCCGGCGAGGCCCGGACGGTCCGCGGTGGGGGCGGAGTACGGGTCGTCCCCGCCCGCGGTGTCCCCGCCCGCGGTGTCCCCGTCCGCGGCCCGGCGCTGGGCGGCCGACTCCGCCGGATTCCCGTCGTCGCCGTCCGGGGCGGTGCCGGGGCGGTCGGCGGTGTCGGGAGGGCTACCGGGCACTCCTGCGCAGTCGTGCTCCGGCGGCAGGGGCGGCAGTGACAACGGGCCGGGAGTCACCGCGAGCCAGGCCAGCCGGGCGACCTCGGCCGCCGTGGGCCGCCGCACGGGATCGGCGTCCAGGCAACGCAGCAGCAGCCGGACCAGTGCCGTACGGCCTCCGGGAAGGGCCCCGCCGACCGGACCGGAGGCCTCGGCGACCTCCGACCCCTGCCCCGCCGAGGACGGGGACCGTCCGACCAGGGCGAACCAGCCGACGGCACCCAGCCCCCACAGGTCACGGGCGGGATCCGCGGACGGTCCGGCGGCCGGGTCCGCGAAGCCGGGGGTGGCCCAGGCCGGATCCCCCCGATCGGTTCCGAAGACGGCACCGAGCCCGAGATCGGACAGCAGCGGCCGTCCCTCGCCGGTGAACAGGACGTTCCCGGGTGCCAGATCGCCGTGCACCAGACCATCGGCGTGCAGGTCCGCCAGGGCCCGGGCCAGGGTGACCAGGAGCGTGCTGACCTCCGCCGGCTCCAGCGGTCCGCGCAGCCGGACCAGCCGGGCCAGGCTCCCGCCCGCGGCGTGGTCCAACACCAGTGCCCGGGACCCGTCCGGAAGGTCGAGCACTCTGCGCAGCCGGACGACATGAGGGTGGTCGATGCGCCGCAGTAGGGCGATCTCGCGGGCCAACCGCTCGGCCGCCTCCGCATCGGCCGCCTCCCCGGCGTCCGTCTCCGCGTCATCCACCCGTGCCGCGCCCCGGGGGGCCCTGGTCGCCGGGCCGGCGCCGCAGGTGGGTCGCCGGCCGGACGGCCGCCGGAGCTTGACCGCGACCTGCTCGCCCGTCCCGGCGTCGACGGCCGCCCAGACCTCGCCGTGAGCCCCCCGCCCCAGCGGATACGACAGCCGCAGCCCGGGGACGTGCGGCGGCCAGAGCGGTCCCGGCGGGGTCAGCGGTCCATGATCCATACCGCCAGCCTGCCCGATCCGGGCGAAGCGCCGCTGCCGTCATCCACAGGCCCCGGGCGCCCGGCGACCACTCCGCCGCAGTGCCGCCCACCCGGCACCGGGCTGTCCCGCCCACCCGGCCGACGGCTGTCCCACCCGGCACCGGGCTGTCCCGCCTACCCGGCCGCCTGCCGACCGGCCACCGGAATGCCGAGCCGGACCACACCGCTGGTGGCGGCACTGCGCCGGGCTGCGTCCAGGACGTCGAGCACGTGGACGGCGTCGGCCGGGTCCACCGGCATGGCGGCCTGCCGGGCGAGCGGGTCCGGCTCCGCGAGGGCCGCCCGGACCGCCGGGTAGAAGTCGCCGTGCCCCCCGTCGGCGGCCGGGACCGGTTCCCGCTGTTCGCCGCGGACCAGCCAGCCGCAGTGTCCGGGCAGGTCGTCGAAACCACCGAACGCGACCGGTTCGGACTCGAAGCCGGTGACCACATAGGCGGCGACGCCGCCCAGGACGCGGGTCCGCGGACCGGGGGCGGCGGCCACCGAGGACGCCGTGAGGTGGCTGGTCGTCCCGCCGGCGTGGCGCAGCGCGAGGAAGGCCTCGTCCTCGGCGGGCGTCGTCCAGGCCGCCACCTCCGCGTACACCTGCTCGACCGGCCCGAAGAGCCGGACCGCGGCGTCGACCAGGTGGGTGTGCAGGTCGAGCAGGATGCCGCCGCCCTGCTGCCACGACGCCAGCTCCCGCCAGCGTTCCTTCGGCACCGGTCGCCAGCGTTCCCACCGCCGCTCGAACCGGTGGACCTCCCCCAGCACACCGTCGCGCAGCAGCCGCGCCAGGGTGAGGTTCTCCGTGTCCCAGCGCCGGTTCTGGAACACCGTCAGCGGCACCCCGGCCGCGGCGGCCGCCCGGGTCACCTCCCCCGCCTGCAACCCGTCGACGGCCAGCGGCTTGTCGACCACGACCGGCACGCCCGCGGCCACGCACGCCACCACCTGCTCGGCGTGTACCCCGCTCGGGGACGCCAGCACGACCAGGTCCGGACCGGCGGCCAGCGCGGCGTCGAGATCGGGCACGACCCGGGCGTCCGGCAGTTCGGCCGCCGCCTGCGCGACCCGCTGCGGGTTCGCCGTGACCACCAGGTGCGGGCCCATCCCGGCCGCCGCCAGCAGCGGGGCGTGGATCCCCCGCCCGGCCGACCCGTACCCCACCAGAGCGACCTGCGACGTCATGGCCGCAGGCTACGGGGCGGACCAGCGGGCCCGCGGTTCAGACGTCCTGGGCTCAGACGTCCTGGGCTCAGACGTCCTGGGCGTCAGGCTGCGTCGCCCGGGCCAGCCGACCGGGCAGCCAGATCCGCCGGCCGAGGTCATGGGACAGCGCCGGGACCAGCAGCGAGCGGACGACCAGGGTGTCCAGCAGGACGCCGAACGCCACGATGAACGCGGTCTGGGCCAGGAACAGGATCGGGATCACGCCGAGCGCCGCGAACGTCGCCGCCAGCACGACACCGGCGCTGGTGATCACCCCTCCGGTCACGGCGAGCCCGCTGAGGATGCCGGGCCGGGTGCCGTGCAGCCCCGACTCCTCCCGCACCCGGACCATGAGGAAGATCGAGTAGTCGATCCCGAGCGCGACCAGGAAGACGAACCCGTAGAGCGGGACCCCGGCGTCCGCGCCCGGGAAGTGGAAGACGTGGTTGAACACCACGGCGGAGGCGCCCAGGGTCGCCGCGAACGACAGCACGTTCGCCACCAGCAGCACCAGCGGCGCGACCAGGGCCCGTAGCAGCAGGGCCAGCACCACGAAGATGACCAGCAGGATCACCGGGATGATCCGGTTACGGTCGGAGGTGGCGACGTCGCGCAGGTCGGCGTTCGTCGCGGCACCGCCGCCGACCAGCGCCTGCGGGCTCACCGCGTCGAGGGAACTGCGCAGCCGGCGGACGGTGTCGATGGCCCGATCGGAGTCCGCCGGGTCGCTCAGCGTCGCCAGCAGCTGCACCCGGCCGTCGACCACCTTGGGGCTTCCCTGCGGTGCACCCATGGCACCCGAACCCGTGGCACCCGGACCCGTCGCCGCGGAGCCCGTCCCGGCCGGACCCGTCGCCGCGGACCCCGTCCCCGCCGAACCGGTCCCGCCCGTCCCGGCAGGTGCGGCCGGACCTCCCGCGGGCACGGCGAACGCGGACTGCACGCCGTGGTCCGCCCGGACGGCAGCCAGCAGTTCGGCCGCCCTGTCCGCCGGACCGATCACCACCGCCGGGCTGCCGGAGCCGCCCGGGAAGTAGCGCGGCAGCTCCTTGCCGCCGGTGACGGACTCGACCGCGGTGAGGAAGGTGTCCGCCTGGGAGGCGCCCTGCGCCTTCAGGGTCGGCACGAAGCAGGCCAGCCCGATCAGGACCGCGGCGGTGATCGTCCAGACCCGCCGCGGGTGGGTGCCGACCAGCCGGGACACCCGCCCCCAGATCCCCGCCGTCTCCGGCTTCTCGCTGCCCAGATGCGGGACCTGGGGCCAGAAGATCCAGCGGCCGTGCTGCCCGGGACTGTTGCGGCCGGGGATGACCAGCACCGCGGGCAGGAAGGTCAGCGAGGCCAGCAGTGCCGAGGCGATGCCGATCGCCCCGACCGGGCCGAGGCTGCGGGTGGGGCCGAGGCCGGACAGCAGCAGGCAGAGCAGGCCGAGGACGACCGTCCCGGCGGAGGCGGCCACCGGCTCCAGGGTCCGCCGCCAGGCCAGTGCCATCGCCTCGTACCGGTCGTCGTGGCGGCGCAGCTCCTCCCGGTACCGGGCCACCAGCAGCAGCGCGTAGTCGGTGGCGGCGCCGATGACCAGGATCGACAGGATGCCCTGCGCCTGCCCGTCCAGGGTGATCACGTCGTGCTTGGCCAGCTGGTAGACCGCGAGGGTGGCCAGCACGTAGGCGCTGCCCGCGGACAGCAGCACCAGCAGCGGCACAACCGGACTGCGGTACACCACGAGCAGGATGACCAGGACGGTCAGCACCGCGACCAGGATCAGGATCCCGTCGACCCCGCCGAACGCCTTGACCAGGTCGGCGACCTGCGCGGCGGGCCCCGCCACGTAGACCTTCAGCCCCGCGCCGGCGAGGGTGGCGTCCGCCTTCCGGATCGCCCCGACCGCTTCCTGCACCGCGCTCTTGCCGTCCGCCAGCCGGCTGCCCAGGTCCTCCAGGTCGAAGTTCAGCACCGCCAGCGCGGCCTTGCCCTGGCCCGGACCCGTGGACGACACCGTCACCGGGGGCATCTCACGGGAGACCAGGAAGTCGCCGACCCTGACCGAAGGCGCCTTCGTGACCGGGATCTCCAGGTCGGGGACGGAGGCGACGAAGGCCCGTACGGCGGACAGCTGCTGCGGGGTCAGCTCCCGGTCGCTGGTCACCAGCAGGGTGGCCGGGTAGTTGCGCGCGGTCGAGAAGGTGCGCTGCAGGGCCGCCACCCGGCTGGACTCGGCACTGGCCGGCAGGTACGAGGAGGAGTCGTTCTTCTGCACCTGCGACAGCTGGTAGCTGCCGCCCGCACCGGCGATCCCGAACCAGATCACGAGCAGGGCCGCCGGAAGCAGCCAGCGCAGGCGCCGCCGGGATCCGCTGCCGGCCGGCGGGCCGGACGGCGGCACGGCGCCGGACCGGGTGGGGGCGGGAGTCTCAGCGGCCACGGTGCTCTCCGGGGGAATGCGGGGTGCGGCAGGCGGGACGGCCCGCCACAGACGAATGCTCAGCATGCTGAACGTTCACACCCTGACGGATGGGGCGGCGCGGCGCAAACTCGCCACACCACCGCCGGGCGGGATCAGGCGCCGGTTGCGGCACAGGGCTGC
>DASTGO010000370.1:0-4801 GCA_035719045.1 Kineosporiaceae bacterium
ACCGGCTCGGTCAACCCCCGCACCACCGGGTCGATGTCGACCACCACCGGCCGGTACCCGCCCAGATCACCCCCCGCCACATGCGCGACCAGAGCGGACTTACCCATCCCCGCCGCCCCATGCACCACCAGCACCCGCACCAGCGAGTCGGCAGCCAACAACCCCTCGACCGCGTCCAGCGCCTCCTGCCTGCCGATGAGCTCCCCCGGCCCGCCGCCGGTCCGCCCCCCACCAGCAGGCCTGCGCCTCCTCACACCCAGCCGCCTCCCCCGTGATCAGGCAGGACACAACCTGCGATGCCGCACGAAAAGTAGAGTAGGGATCACCCCAACGTCAGGATGCTGGTTCATGTGAGTGGCACCCAGAAAGCAGCCGCAGCGGCAGCCGTCCCCGTCACCGTCGCCACAGGGATCGTCACCAACCTGATCACCAACCGGTGGAGCTGGACCCTGGCCGCCGCCCTGGCCGTCCTCGTCATCTTCGGCATCGCCCTGGCCCTGCTCCCCACCAACCCCACCGGGCAAGCAGACCAACGCGCCGTCAACGGCGGGAAGATCACCAAATCGGGCCTCAAGGTGCGCGGCGCCACCCGCGTCCGTCAGACCGCCGACGGCAACGGAAGCGGCATCGAAGACTCCCCCATCGACATCCAATAGCCGGCCACCGGACCCCCTCATCGGGTACCCCCAGCCAGAGACACTGCACGCAGGTAGGGGCTGCCGTAACTCCCCAACACGCACGCCCCCAAACGTCCCTTTAGCGGGAACCATCGGCCGGCACGCCCTCGCGTGGGGTGGCCGCACAAACTGGCCAAACGCTGGGCGCCCTCCGGCGACGGGGTGCCAGAGGGCGCGGGCGCAGCCTATGAGGCGACCGACGACGGACACACCGTCCCCGGGGCCGCTGCTGCGGGGGCCAGGTGGGCCGACCTGCACCGCCCCGGTTGTGAGCGCGGATCAGCCGGCTGCGTCTGCGGCGGGCCCGGCAGACCGCGCTGGCCCAGCCGGGCTCCATGTGGGCCAGCCACAGGTCGGCCTCGGCCATGACGGCCTCGCGGGTGTCCGGGTCGGCGTCGGCCGGCATCCCGGCGTCGGCGACGATCCCGGCCTCAGCCGTGGCGAGCTGCCCGGCGGTCCGGTAGACGGTGATGGCGTAGGCGTCGCTATTGAGGCGATGCTGGGCGCCCTTGCAGGCCCGGGCGACGGCCTGCAGCCGTAGTCAGTGTGTTCGGTCCGGTGCGATCTCGACGATCGTTGAGCGCCGCAGTGGTCCGTTTGTTTTGAGTAGGCCTCGGTCGAGGAGGGGTTTGAGGGATTTGAGGACGTGTTCGGGTCGGTACACGGTCTCGAAGAGGGCGAAGTTGCGCAGGTCTTCCACCCGGGTCGGTCCGCTCTCGCGCAGCTTGTGTTCCAGTGCCCGCGTGAGGGGCCCGAGCAGGGGCTCGTCCAAGTCGAACAGTGTCTCGGCCTGTTCGTCGCGGGGATCGCGGAACCCGACGCCCTCTGCGCGGTCGACCTCCCACAGGCTGTCTTTCATCTTTCCCACGCCCAAGGGGTGGCAGGTCCCGAACACCAGGTAGAGCGGTTGCCCGTGCGGGGGGACTAACTCGAAGTCGAGCAGGTACCGGAACCCGGCAGCTTTCAATGCTTGGCGGTAGCAGGTGAGGATGTGCCGGCTCTTGACCTGCGGCGCCATGTCGGCGACGTCGCGCCAGCTTGGATCTCCGCCGAACACTTCGTCGCCGGCCTCCCCCAGGCGGCTGACGAACCGGACGAAGTGCTGCGGCTGCAGGGTGACGATCACTTCGCTGGAGATGTTCGAGGCGAGGCGCTGCAGCAGCCGATAGGGGACCGGGGCGTTCCCCCAGGAGTCGAGGTTGGCGAAGATCGGCTGACCCCAGGCCTGCATGTCGGTGAGCTCGGCCTCCAAACGGTCGACGCACGTTCCCTTCGTGATCCTCACGGGCGGCATGGTGTGGTCGGGCCGGGGCCGCCGCGGGAACGCGGCACGCAGCTGCTCACCCAGCATGTCGACGCACCGCTGGTCGTCATCGATGAACAGGAACCGAGCGACGCCTCTGTCGGGGGGCACCTTGTCCACCAGCGCCTTCATCGCGATCACCGGAGAGCCGGGCTCACCGCCGCTGTAGATCCCCGGACCGGCGAACCCTTCGGCGTAGGTAACCGAGGCGTATGCCTTGGAACCATTCATCAGGATCGGGTACCACCGCTCCAGGTAGCGCCGGTAGATGTCGTGCTTGGCTTTCGTATGCGGCGCGCATTCCCACGGCACTGCACCTTCGACCGGCATGGTGACCCCCTGACCACGAAGCGTCAGGGGAAAGTGTGCCATCAGCAAGGCGGGATGTACTGGATGTACCACTCCCCCGTTATCTGCAACCCATTTTGGTGTGATTTGTGACCGCTATCCGGCGTTCACCAGTTGTGAGGGCATCGCGGAGTGTTCCCGGCCGTCCAGTTCCCGCCCTCCTGCTTTCGGGGTGCGCCCGCCCCACTGTTTGTGGAAGAACGCCGTGCCGGTCTCGGCGCAAGCGTCTCGGATGTCTCGGACCCAGGTCGGGTCACAGGGCCGGGCACGGGGTCCGGATTCCCCGCCGGTGATGACCCAGTCGATTCCCGTCAGATCCAGGCTCATCCCGGGGTCCTCGGTCACCAAGGGCCCGAGGAGGGGTTCGGCGGACAGAAACTTCACCTTCGCCGGGGTGACGCGCAGGTCCTCGATGCGCGCGAGCTGGGTGTTGTTCTCCACGGAGACACCCATCCAGAGGTTGGCCGGCCACTGCAGCCTGTCCGCGAACCGTCGCAGCCGTAGGGATCGTTTCGTCAACAGCTGGTAGGTGTGCTGCGGAGTGTCGGCGATGACCTCGAAGACGTCGCGGATGAACCCGATCGGGACCCGCGCGTGGAACAGGTCACTCATCGAGTTCACGAACACCACCCGCGGAGAACGCCACCTGCGGGGCAGGTCGAGGGCGTCAGGGTGAACCGTGAGCCCGAAACCGGGCCCCGATGTCCGGGGGTCACCGTCAGCCTGGTACTTCTGCGCTCCCATCGCCTTGAGCCGCCTGGACAGGGTCAGGGCGTAGCAGTTGTCGCAGCCGGCAGAGACCCGGTCGCAACCGGTGGTCGGATTCCACGTAGCCTCGGTCCACTCGATCGCGCTTCCCAGTGCCATGAACTCAGCCTCTCCCCTCAGGGACGGCAGGTCGCGGAAACGGCCCGACGTCGGTCGTGGTTTCACCGGCAGGGCCCTCACCGGACCGATCCGCGCACCCTCGCTCACACGCCCGCGGGTCGGGTGGCCGTACCAACTGCCCGAACGTGGGCGCCCTCCGGCAACGGGGGAGCCAGAGGGCGCCTGCACAGCGTACGTGGGCAGAGGCGTGTGGTCAGGTGCCGAGTTCGGCTTCGATCGCGACGGAGATGGGTTCGGATCGGGATGCGGCGCCCGGCTTCGGTGGTGAGGCGGTCGACGATCTGGATCTCAGCCTGGGTGAGGAAGATCGTCCACAGGACGCGCGGCATGCCGTCGCTTCGGCACCGGCGTGACCCGCGGGCGGGGAAGAGGTTGCCTGCGGCTCGAAGGGTCGTGGAGTGGTGCTGGGCGACCAGTGCCGACAGCTCGTCTCGGCGGGCCCCGCCGGCGGCACCTGGAACCATTACGCCGGCGGCAAGGCCCCCGACGGATAGGCGATCGCGGTGACGTCCTCCTCGAGGTCTGCCAGCGAGACGTCGCGGTTGAGCCGGTGCAGGAGTTCTTCGGTCAGCGGACGCAACTGGTAGACCTGCGCGACCGCGTCACTGTCGATGGCCTGCTCGTAGTACTCCTCAGCGAACCGCCGATACGCCTCCGGCGATCCATCCATCAGCACCCCGAACAGGCCGAGAGCACCATCGGGGTCAGCGCCGGCCGGGAAGTCGATGACCCCGACATGCCAGCGGTCGTCCTCGGTCTGCCGCCACAGGCAGACGGTCGCCTCCAGAATCCCCTCGACGCTGAACGCCGGTTCGGCCAAGTAGTCGGCGAACACCCCAGGGACCGAGTCCACCACCCCTGGCCACACCCGGTTCCGGCCGGAGGCAAAGGGACTCATCGGCGACTCGTGGTCGAACCCCCGGATGAACGCGCCAGCCGCCGAGAACACGATCGAGTAGACGTCACCGGAGCCGTTACGCATCGAGGCCAGTTCCTCACCCGGAGCCCACCGGGCGTCGAAGGAGTAGTACCGCGACTCCCACTCCGGGCAGAGGATCGCATCGAGCATCGCCAACGCCCGGCTCCGGTCCCGAAGCGCAGGGATGCCCGGCAGGGCACGAGCTACATCGTGAACGGTCACCAGCAGATCCAAGTCCGAGCAGCCCCTCACAGCAAGATCGTCACCTGCCTCCGGTGACTGGCCGTCCGAGACCTCCCGCAATACGCGACAGTTGGATCACCTCACGCTGCCACCACCACGGGCCGACCCGCGGCGCGAACACACTCACACTGACGTGACCGCCCGCTGCGCCAAGGCTGGAGAACGGACGACGCTCGAATGCGCGGCTCCGCCTGTCCACCGACGCCCACCGAGTCGTCTCCCTGGCCGACGTGCTGGCCGCCATAGCGGCAAATCGCGACCAACTCCGCTCATGGGCCCAGGAGGCCGCGTCCGGGTTATCGCCCTCGTCCCGGTCCAGGGCGCGGCGTGCTGGGTGGTGGTGCTGGCTGGTGCCGGCTGGCAGGTAGCCCGGTGAAGGTCGTGCCGGCGATGCGGGCCGTCTGGACCTTGCGCTTGGGCTTG
>DASTGO010000371.1:0-2039 GCA_035719045.1 Kineosporiaceae bacterium
GTGGCCGAGGCGGACTTCGCGCCGGTGGTCCCCCGGCCAGGCAAGATCATCTGCGTGGGCCTGAACTACCGGTCGCACATCCTGGAGACCGGACGGGAACTGCCCGAGTACCCGACGCTGTTCGCCAAGTTCGCCGAGACCCTGACCGGCCCGCACGACGACATCGTGATCCCGTCGGTGAGCGAGCGGGTCGACTGGGAGGTCGAGCTCGGCGTGGTGATCGGCCGGCCGGTGTACCGGGCCACGCCGGCCGAAGCCAAGGGCGCCATCGCCGGGTACACGGTGGTCAACGACGTGTCGATGCGGGACTGGCAGCGGCGCACGCTGCAGTGGCTGCAGGGCAAGATGTTCGAGCGCTCCACGCCGGCCGGGCCGTACCTGGTCACGCCGGGCGACGTGGACGACGCGGCCGACCTGGAGGTGCGGTGCGAGGTCGACGGCGCCGTCATGCAGCAGTCGCGGACCTCGGACCTGCTCTTCAAGCCCGCCGAGATCGTCTCCTACGCCAGCCAGGCGATCACCCTGCGGCCCGGTGACCTGATCGCCACCGGCACCTGCGGCGGGGTGGGCGACGCCCGCAAGCCGCCGGTGTACCTCCAGCCGGGCAACGTGCTCAGGACCTGGGTCGAGGGGCTAGGCGAGTGCCTGAATCACTGCGTGGCCGACAAGGCGGGCTGAGCGGCTCATTCTCCCGAGCGGCCGACCGCGAGCTCGGCTATCACGTCCAGGTGGCCCACGTGCCTGGCGTACTCCTGGAGCAGGTGGAACAGGACCCGCTCCAGGGTCGCCGGGTCGGCACCGTCCCAGCGCTCCCCTAGCTCGCCTACCTCGTCGAGCGCGTGAGCCGAGATGATGGCCCGGCTCCGCGCGGCCTGGACGTGCAGCCCGTTCAGCAGCGTGGCGGCCGTCTCCTCGGGGCTGATGGTCCAGCGGCCCTCCCGGCCGCCCTGATGGTCCCCCCACGGGTCGCCGACGTCCCGGCCCTCGAAGCCCCACTCCAGCCAGCGCAGCTCGACGTAGCGCAGGTGCTTGACCAGTTCGAGCGGCGTCCAGCCCGATGGCAGCCTGCTGCGCCGCTGTTCTTCTTCCGGCAGCGCGAGCACCTTCGCGGTCAGCCGCGAGCGGAAGAAGTCCAGGTAGCGGAGGAAGACCTCGGTGCGGGAACTAGCGGGGGCGGTGGGTTCCGGGAAGGGGACGGCCACCCGTCCGGTTTACCCGTGTTCAGCCGCCCGTAACCGGTACGACCTTCCACAGGCCGCCGTTCAGGTTGATGTTGTTGCCGCCGTCCTGGCCGGGCGACTTGTCGCCGACGTAGGTGTACAGCGGGTGCCCGTCGTAGGTGGCCTGGGTCGAGCCGTCGGTCCGCTTGATCGTGCCGATCTTCCCGGTGACCCCGGGGCCGGCCGACATGTTCCCCGGCACCGGCGGCCAGTAGGAGGCGCAGTCCCCGTAGCAGACGGACTTGTTCGTCTTGTCCGGGGCGAACGTGTAGAGAGTGAAGCCCTGGGAGTTGGTGAGCACCTCCGCGCCGCCGACGCTCTTGGCGTCCAGCGTCTGGCTGCTCCCTCCGGACCCGCCCGCGCTGACGGCGGGCAGCGGCTTCGGCGAGGCCACGAACACGCCGAGCAGCGCGAGCGCGACGACCGACGCGGCCCCGACGGCGGGCAGGGTCTGCCGGACCGGGCGCAGGCCGGACACCATGCCGGCGGACAGCACGGCGAAGGCAGCCACGTCGAGGATCCCGGCGACGATGCCCGCGGTCGTCCGCACCTCGGTGAAGCCGAACAGGCCGACCTTGAGCGATAGCAGGTACCCGATCAGCGTCCCGATCGCGAACGCCGCCCCGGCCGCGTACGCCAGCCGGTGCCCCGTGAGGGGAATCGCGATGGCCAGCAGGAAGGCCGAGATGACCTGCAGCAGAAACAGCGGCCCGATCGTCGGAATCGAGTTGTACCCGGTCAGGTACAAGTCGAGATGAATGGCTCCTGAGGCGATCAGGAATGCCGCCCCGGCGATCCCGTACCAGGACCGCCGGGGCA
>DASTGO010000372.1:0-8952 GCA_035719045.1 Kineosporiaceae bacterium
TGGCGCTCGTCGTCACCGTGAGCCCCACGCTGGGCCGATGGTTCGCTCGCTGCGCTCACCCCTGCGCCGTCCGGGCCGGCAGGGCGGAGGGTGGCCGCGGTCGCCACGGCACGCAGCACCGCGGCCGCCTTGTTCCGGCACTCGTCGTCCTCACGTTCGGGGACGGAGTCGGCGACGATCCCGGCACCGGCCTGCACATGGGCCACCCCGTCGGCGAGCAGCGCGGTGCGGATGGCGATCGCCATGTCCATGTCCCCGGCGAAGTCGAGGTAGCCGACCACCCCGCCGTACACCCCGCGGCGTACCGGCTCCAGTTCGTCGATGATCTCCATCGCCCGCGGCTTCGGGGCCCCGGACAGCGTCCCCGCCGGGAAGGTCGCCTGCAGCACGTCATAGGCGGTCCGGCCCGCGGCCAGGTCGCCCTCGACGGTGGACACCAGGTGCATGACGTGGCTGTAGCGCTCCACCGACATGAAGTCGACCACCTCGACCGAACCCGGCCGGCAGACCCGGCCCAGGTCGTTGCGGGCCAGGTCGACGAGCATCAGGTGCTCGGCCCGCTCCTTCTCGTCGGCCAGCAACTCCTCGGCCAGGGCCGTGTCCTCCAGGGGGGTGGCGCCGCGCGGGCGGGTGCCGGCGATCGGGTGCGACATCACCCGGCCGGAATCGACCGTGACCAGGGCCTCCGGGCTGGAGCCCACGACGTCCAGCCGCCGGCCGGAGGAGTCCTCGGTGCGGTAGAGGTACATGTAGGGGCTCGGGTTGGAGGCCCGCAGGGCCCGGTACACGTCGAGAGCATCGGCCGGGCAGTCCAGGTCGAAGCGCTGGGCGAGGACCACCTGGAACACCTCGCCGTCGCGGATCTCCTCCTTGCCCCGCACGACCGCGGCCAGGTAGTCCGCGCGCTCGCTGCGTTCCCGGGCCGCCGGGCGCTCCGGCCGGGCGTGCACCGCCACCGTGCTCGGGGCCGGCTGCATGAGCTGGGCGGTCATCCGGTCCAGGCGGGCGACGGCGTCCGCCCAGGCCTCGTCGACCCGGGCGTCGGTGTCGTCGTAGTTCACCGCGTTGGCGATCAGCAGCAGGCCGGCGTCGGTGTGGTCGAAGACGGCCAGGTCGGTGGCCAGGCTCATGGACAGCTCGGGGACCTGCAGTTCGTCCACCGTGGTCTGCGGGAGCCGCTCCCAGCGCCGTACCGCGTCCCAGGTGACGAAGCCGACCATGCCGCCGGTCAGCGGGGGCAGGCCGGGCAGCTGCGGGGTGTGCAGGGTGGTCACGGTGTCGCGCAGCGCCAGCAGCGGGTCCCCGGTGGTGGGGACGCCGGCCGGCGGGGTGCCCAGCCAGCGGGCCTGGCCGCCGTCCGCCGTGAGGGTGGCCCGGCTGGCCGCCCCGATGATGCTGTACCGGGACCAGATCCCCTGCTCGGCGGACTCCAGCAGGAAGGTCCCCGGGCGGTCGCCGGACAGCTTCCGGTACACCCCGATCGGAGTCTCCGCATCGGCCAGGAACCGGCGCACCACGGGGATCACCCGGCGGTCGCGGGCCAGGGCCCGGAAGGTCGGCAGGTCCGGCCAGGTGGTCCCCAGGGACAGGTCGGGCACCTCGACGGCTTCGGCGGACGTGCTCGATTCGGCGGACGTGGTCACTGCGGCTGCCCTCCCACGGGGTCGGCGCTCACGGCGGCACTCAGGTTCGGGACCGGCAGCCCGGCTCCGGGGACGGCGGCGGGCTCGGTGCCAGGTTCGTGACCGACCACGACATCGAGCGCCCGCCCGTCGAAGCAGGTCCGGCTGCCGGTGTGGCAGGCGGGACCGATCTGGTCGACGGTGACCAGCAGGGCGTCCCCGTCGCAGTCCAGGGCCACCGCCCGCACCCACTGCCGGTGACCGGAGGTGTCTCCCTTGCGCCAGTACTCCTGCCGGCTGCGGCTGTAGAACGTGACCCGGCCGGTGGTCAGGGTGCGGTGCAGCGCCTCGTCGTCCATCCAGCCGACCATGAGCACCTCACGGCTGTCGTGCTGCTGGACGACCGCGCAGACCAGACCGTTCGGGTCACGCCTGAGCCGGGCGGCCACCGCCGGGTCCAGTCCGGGTACCGGGTCGGCCGGGTGCTGAGGGCCGGGTGGGGAGGGGTTCGGGGTCACCCGCTGATCCTCCCATCCGCGGCGGCGGGTTCAGCTGCCGGACACCGCCTCCGCCGGCCGCTGCTGGACCGCCCAGCTCGCGTGCAGCCGCTGGTACACCGGGCAGCGGTCCAGCAGGTCCCGGTGCGGGCCGACGTCGACGATCCGCCCGGCGTCCACCACCACGACCAGGTCGGCGGCCTCGGCGGTGGACAGCCGGTGCGCGATCGCCACGCTGGTCCGGCCGCGGCTCACCCCCTCCAGGGCCCGCTGCAGCCGGACCTCGGTGGCAGGGTCCACCGCGGAGGTGGCCTCGTCCAGGACCAGCAGGTCGGCATCGGCCAGATAGGCCCGGGCCAGCGCGACCAGCTGCCGCTCCCCCGCCGACAGCGATTCCCCGCGCTGGCCGACCGGAGTGTCCGGTCCCTGCGCCAGGGACTGCGCCCAGGACAGCAGGCCGAGCTCGTCCAGGGCCCGCAGGACGTCCTCGCGGGAGGCGTCCGGCCGGCCCCAGGCGAGGTTGTCGGCCAGGGTGCCGTCGGCCAGGAACCCCTCCTGCGGGACCAGCACCACCCGGTCACGCAGGCTGGAGAACCGGATTCGGCGCAGGTCCACCCCGTCCAGCAGGATCCGGCCGTGCACCGGGTCCATCAGCCGGGTGAGCAGCTTGGCCAGGGTGGTCTTGCCGGAGCCGGTCTGCCCGACCACCGCCACCCGGCAGCCAGGTGGCAGCCGCAGGTCGACGTCCGACAGCACCGGCGGCCCTCCCGGGTAGGCGAAACCGACCCCCTCGAAGACCACCGAGACCGGACCACGCGGCAGCACCTGCCCGTCATCGCCCGGATCGGCGACCTCGGCCGGGGTGTCGAGCACGGCCAGCACCCGGCGCCAGCCGGCCGCGGCGTTCTGCAGCTCGTTGAGCACCTCCGTACTCATCTGCACCGGGCCGGTGAACAGGTTCACCAGGAACAGGAAGGCCAGCAGCTCGCCCAGGCTCAGGTCGCCGCCGACCCCGAGCCAGGCACCGAGGCCGACCACCGCGGCCACCACCAGGCCCGAGACCAGCACCCCGCCGGTGAAGCTGACCGCGACCAGTACCTGTGCCCGGGCGGCGCTGCGGGCATGGGCGGCGACCGCGGCGTCCACCCGGGCCTGGGTGCGGTCCTGGACGCCGTACACCCGGATGGTGTCGGCCCCGACCACGGCCTCGGAGACCGCGGCCAGCAGATCACCGACACGTTCCCGGACCTGGGCGTAGGCGCGCCCCACCACCCCCTGCAGGGCACGGAACAGCCACAGCAACGGCAGGTAACAGGCCCACACCAGGACGGTCAACGGCCAGGAGTACACCGCCATCAGCACCGTCGCGACCAGCAGCTGCCCGACCGAGACCACCAGGAGCAGCCCACCCCACTGCACGAAGGTCGAGATGGTGTCCACGTCGGTGGTCACCCGCGCCACCAGGCCGCCCCGGCGCTCGGCGTCCTGGCTGAGCACCGACAGATCGTGGACGTGCCGGAAGGCGGCGGTCCGCAGGGTGGCCAGCCCCGCCTCGGTGGCCCGGAAGATCCGGACGTTGGTGAGGTACGCCGAGCCGGCCGTGACCGCGACCCCCACCGCCGCCGCCAGCACCAGGGCCAGGACCAGCCCGGACTGCGGTCCGCCCGGTCCGCGCAGACCTCGGTCCACGGTCTGCTGGACGGCGATCGGGAGCACCACCCGGCCCGCGGTCGACAGCAGGGACAGCGCGACCGTCACCCCGATCCCGCGGGTCAGTTCCGGGGAGATCTCCAGGCCGCGCCGCAGCGCCCGCCAGGCCCCTCCCCCGGCGGCCGCCGCCACCCGGGTCCCGGTGGCCGCGGGGGTCGGGGTCGTCGTGCCCGCGCTCACGCCCGGACCTCCGCGGCAACCTCGCCGCCCGGCAGGTCCTCACCGGGCAACTCCTCGCCGGACAACCCGTCACCGGGCAACTCCTCGCCCGACAGCCCGTCGCCGGGCAGCTCCTCGCCGGGCAGCTCCTCGCCGGGCAGTTCCTCGCCGGACGGGCCGGCGTCGGGACCGGCCGGCGCCGCGGCACGGGCCTGGGCGTCCCGGGCGTAGGCGGTCACCAGCTCGCGGTACCCGGGGCAGTCGGACAGCAGTTCCGCATGGGTCCCGCGACCGGCCACCCGGCCCTGCTCGACGTACACCACCTCGTCGGCCAGGGCGATGGTCGCCATCCGGTAGGCGATCACCACGACGGTGACGGCCCCGCCCGTCTCGCGCAGCCCGCCCAGGATGGCCGCCTCGACGGCGGGGTCCACCGCAGAGGTCGCGTCGTCGAGGACGAGCAACCGGGGGTGCCGGACCAGGGCCCGGGCCAGAGCCAGCCGCTGCCGCTGACCTCCGGACAGTGTGGTGCCGCGTTCACCGACCCGGGTGTCCAGCCCGCCGGGCAGGGCAGCCACGAACCGGTCGGCCCGGGCCTCCCGCAGCGCCTCCCAGACCTGCTCGTCGGTCAGGCCAGCGCCGAGGGTGACATTGCCGCGCACGGTGTCGTCGAAGACGAAGGTGCCCTGCGGGACCAGCGCCACCGCGGACGGCACCTGCCCGGCGGCCAGCGCCCGCAGGTCCACCCCGTCCAGCAGCACCGCACCCTCCACCGGGTCGACCAGCCGGACCAGCAGGTCGGCCAGCGTGGACTTGCCCGAACCGGTGGGGCCGACCACCGCCAGGGTGGAGCCTGCGGGCACGTCCAGGGTGATCCCGCGCAGCGCCGGCACGGCCTCCCCCTCAGGCCCGGCATGGTCGTACCCGGCATCCCGGACGGCCAGCGTTGCGGGGCTGCGGCCGCCAGGGAGGGACTGCTCGCCGTACGGCAGGCCCCCCTGGGCCCGCAGCACCGCCCGCACCCGCTCCCAGCCCACGACCGTCCGGGGCAGTTCGCCCAGCACCCAGCCGAGGGAGCGGACCGGGAAGGCGATCAGGGTGAGCAGGTAGGCCACCTGCACCACGTCCCCGGTCCGTGCCTGACCGGCGCCCACCCGCAGGGTGCCGACCGCCAGCACGGCGAGCGTGCCGAGGGTGGGCAGCGCCTCGATCACCGGGTCGAAGACCCCGCGGGTGCGCCCGACCTCCACGTTGGCGGCGGCCAGGGCGCGGGCGTCGGCCTCGAACCGGCGGGTCTCCTCGGCCTCCCGGCCCAGGGTCTTCACCACCAGGGCGCCCTCGAAGCTCTCATGGGCCACCGCGGACACCTCCGCGCGCAGCGCCTGGACCCGCATCACCTGCGGGGACATCCGGCGCTGGTAGACGGTGTTGACCCACAGCAGGGCGGGGACCACCAGCAGCCCGACCCCCGCCAGCACCGGATCGGCAGCCACCATCGCCCCCGCCGCCACCAGCAGCATCACCAGAACCCCCAGCGACATCGGCAGCGGGGCCATCACCTGCCACATCGCCTCGACGTCGGCGTTGGCGTTGGACAGCAACTGCCCGGTCGGGTGCCGGTGGTGCCAGGACAGCGGCAGCCGCAGGTACTGCCGGGTGACCTCCCGCCGGTAGCGGGCCTGCAGCCGGAACATGGTGATCCCGGCGGCCACCCGGCGGGCCACCACTCCGAGCGCGGTGAGCACGCCGACCAGGGCGAGGCTGCCGGTCGCGACGAACAGCTGGTGGCCGGTGATCCGCCCGGCGGCGAAGGCCGGGGCCAGCACGGCGTCGGTCACCCGTCCCAGCACCCAACCGCCCCCTGCGGTACCGGCGCCGTACAGCCCGCTGCCCAGGACCGCCGCCGCGAACCACCACGGCTCCTGCCGGACCCCCATCCAGACCACGCGCAGGCCTCGGGCCAGCGTCGAGCCGTGCACGTGCACCTCCGGGACATGGCCGCAGGCAGGCGCCACGTCGACGAACAGTCAGGGGATGACCCAGCGTCTCACGTCCGGTCCGCGCCTGCGCCACGGCGTTCCGGCGGCCGTGGCCGGTGACCGGGCGCCAGGCCGGGGTACGGCGGGCCGGGGGCGGGGGCCGGCCGGGGCGGATCGGTTGTCGACACTCCAGGGCAGGCCGTCTTTCTGCAGGATTGGGCAGTGATCGCCTGTTTGGTCGATTACACCGCCCCGCCGCAACTGTCAACCGGTAGCGTCTGCAGCACCAGGTCGGGGCCAGGTGACCCGCAGTTCGTTCGGCCCGACCGAGCCTGCGCCCCGACGATTCTTGGAGCTGGAAGTGGCCTACCCTCCGCAGCCTCCCTACCCGCCGCCGTTCCAGACGAACTACGTGCTCAAACCGCCCACCAGTGGTCTGAGCACGGCGTCCATGGTCTGCGGCATCCTCGGCTTCTTCACCTGCGGCCTCGCCAGTCTGCTTGCGGTGATCTTTGGTCACATCGGAATCAGCCAGACAGCGGACAACCGCATGAGCGGGCGGGGCCAGGCCGTCGCCGGCTTGGTGCTCGGGTACGTCGTCCTCATTCCAGCGATCATCTGGATGTTCTTCATGCTGATCGGCATGGCCGCAGTGCCTTTTGTTGCTACAACGGGGCAGCCGTGACCATTTGCACGTCCGGGTGAATCCATGGTGACGCGCATCCGGCCGGTCACGGCCCCCTCGGCGGTAGAGGCGCTGCACGCCGCCGCGCGCCAGGATCGCCGGAGTGCTCAGCCGTCAACCTGTCCCGGTACGGGCTGACCACCCTGCACGAACTCGCCGAGCCCGGGGTCCAACTGGCGGTGGACAACTTCGGCGCCGACGCCCTCCACGAGCCCGCAGGTCACTGTCCCGGCGCACTCGGACCGCGACATCGGTCCGCGCATGTCACGATCTCGCCATGCCGAGTTACGCCGCGATCGAGCGCGAGAATCTCGTGGACGCCCTGCGCGCCGCCGGGCCACGGGCGGACACCCTGTGCGCCGGGTGGACCACCCATGATCTGGCCGCTCACCTGGTCGCGCGCGAGCGCCGCCCGGACAGCGGGCCCGGAATCCTGGTGCCGGTGCTGGCCAGCTGGACGGAGCGGGTCCGCCGCGGCTACGCCCGCCTGCCGTATCCGCAACTGCTCGACCTGATCGCCGGGGGCCCGCCGTGGACCAGCCCGTTCGCCCTGCCCGGGGTGGACGGACTGGTGAACCTGACGGAGCACTTCGTGCACTGCGAGGACGTCCGCCGGGCCGTTCCCGGGTGGCAGCCGCGCGACCTCGCCGACGGGCTGCAGGACGCCCTGTGGTCGCTGGTCTCGTCCCGCGGGAGGCTGCTGTTCCGCCGGGCCGGTGCAGCCGTCACGTTGCGCACACCGGACGGCCGGCAGGCCCAGGTCTCCTCCGGCCCCGAGACGGTGACGATCGAGGGCGAGCCGGCGGAGCTGCTGCTGTTCGGCTTCGGCCGCGGTGATCACGCCCGGGTGAAGTTCGAGGGCGGCGACGACGGGATGCAGCGGGTCCGCACGGGCCGGTACGGAATCTGACCGCACGCGAGCCCCGCGCCGGCGGCCCGGAAGTCCTGGCGATTCCGCGGACGGCAGCAGGTCAGGGAGCCGAGGTGCCCTGAGGGCGAGGTCGACCACCTCGTCCCTGCTGTCGCTTCCCGGGAGTCCACTGCCGGGCGATGCGGGCGGGTGATGCTGCCGGGCGATGCGGGTGGGGACGGCGTCGCCGAAGACCTCGGTCGACGCCGCCCCCACCGTCACCGGGTCAGAGGAAGTAGAAGGTGCCGATCTGCCCGTTCGGAAGAGCGGTGAAGATGGCTTCTCCCGCTCCCTGCGCCGGTGGCAGGTTGACGAAGTTCGCAGCCGCGGTGGGTGTGGGGAATGTCAGGTAGTGCCAGGTCTTCACCTCGGCCGCGAGCGCACCCTTGAGGCGGGCGGCGTCACTCTCGGAGATGACTTCGCTCGGCTGCACCATCTCGGTCATGGTCATGGAAATCTCCTTCTCCTCTCCCGTTCGTCCGTGACCCAGCATTTCGCTGTATCAAGCCCAGTTAGTCACCTATGACCCCATATGGGAAGAGGGAACCCCGGTGTTTTTGACCGATTTGTCCCCATGTCGGCGTGTCAGCGATGGCGTGTCACGCAAGGGCAGGCTGTCCTTCTGTTCATGCCCTCAATTGCTCGCCGACTGCGGCCCTCCGGCCCACACCGCACATGACTTTGGTCCTGCTTGACCCTTGCATCCTGGGCAGCGACGACTCGGATGACCGAGGTCAGGTCCCGCTTCAGGACGGCCTTGACGGGCCTTGGGGCGACGACATCAGCGGGCGGTCAGACCCCGTTTCCAGCCCGCTCGGGCGGCAGCTACCGGTGGGCGCTGATGTCGGCGGCCGTCGTCCACGACGATGCGGGCCGACCCCGCCCATGCGGTGCTGCGCTGCAGCGACATCGCCGCGCGGGTGGGCGGGGACGAGTTCGTCGTGGTGGGCGAGGACCTCACAGCCCAGATGACGTCGCGCCAGGGCCGTTCCCGGGTGGCAGCCGCGTGACCTCGCCCGGTGAGCGGGTATGCCGTTGGTCTGAGGGATTGTCCTGACGTGATGTTTGGTGGTTACCCCTCGTTTGGGTCTGGATGCGATGGTTTCGCGTGATGGGGGTGGCGCTGGTCCATCCAAGACACCGGTGGCCTCTGTGGTGGTGGCCGGTCGGGCCGGAGACCGGGCTGCCCTACCTGGGTGGTTCGCAGGGGCGAGGGTCGGCTTGGTGTTGTTAGTGGTGGGTTGTGGGCCTTGAGGTTCCGCCGTGGGCGGCGGAGATGTTCCATGTGCTGACCGGTGATGGGTGGCCGGCGGTGGATGAGGACGAGATCGAGGATCTGGCGCGGTTGTGGTTGGCGGCCGGGGCCGGGTTCATGCAGGTCGCGCCGGAG
>DASTGO010000373.1:0-6057 GCA_035719045.1 Kineosporiaceae bacterium
GCCCGGCGGTCCCTGCCATCCCTCCGTCACCGGGCCCTCAGTCCGCTCCGAGCAGGCCCCGGCGCAGCGCCGAGCGCAGGTCCGCCGCCTCGAAGACGGTCATGCCGTCCGGTGCCGCGTCCTGGGTCCCGGCGGGCACGATCGCCTGTCGGAAGCCGAGTCTGGCCGCCTCGGCCAGCCGCCGGCCGACGCCGGTCACCGACCGGACCTCCCCGGCCAGGCCGGCCTCACCGACCGCGATCGTCCCGGGGACGAGTGGCTTGTCGGCCGCTGCACTGGCCACCGCGAGCGCGACCGCGAGATCGGTGGACGGCTCGGCCAGCCGCACCCCGCCGACGGTGGCGACATAGGTGTCCCGCCCCACCAGGGCCACCCCGGCCCGACGTTCCAGGACGGCCAGCACCATCGCCACCCGGCTCGCGTCCAGACCCGAGGTGGCCCGGCGCGGGTTCGACAGGGCGCTCGGTGCGACCAGCGCCTGGACCTCGGTGACCAGTGGCCGCCGACCCTCCAGGGTGACGGTTACGCACGTGCCGGGGACCGGTTCGGCGTGCCGGGACAGGAACAGCCCGCTGGGATCAGCGAGGCCGACGATCCCGGTGTCGGACAGGTCGAAGCAGCCGACCTCGTCGGTGGGGCCGTAGCGGTTCTTCACGGCGCGGACCATGCGCAGCCGCGACTGCCGGTCCCCCTCGAACTGGCAGACCACGTCGACCAGGTGTTCCAGCACCCGTGGCCCGGCGATCCCGCCGTCCTTGGTCACGTGCCCGACCAGCAGCGTCGCCATCGAACGGGCCTTGGCCACCCTGATCAGCGACGCGGCCACCTCCCGCACCTGGCTGACATTGCCGGGCGCACCCTCGACCGCATCGCTGGCGATCGTCTGCACGGAGTCGACGATCAGCAGGTCGGGCCGGACCGCATCCACATGGCCGAGAACGGTCGACAGATCGGTCTCGGCGGCCAGCAGCAGCCGGGGCCGCAGCGCGCCGATCCGCTCCGCGCGCATCCGGACCTGGGCCGCGGATTCCTCACCTGTCACGTAGAGCACCGTGCGTGGGGGGGAGGCGGCCCGGGAGGCGACGTCGAGCAGGAGGGTGGACTTGCCCACCCCGGGCTCACCGGCCAGCAGCACCACCGCGCCGGACACGATGCCGCCGCCGAGCACCCGGTCCAGTTCGTCGACCCCGGTGGGCCACAGCGCGGCAGCCTCCGCCGCGACCTCGGCGATCGGCTGGGCGGTGGTGGTCACCGCGCGGACCCGGGTCACTCCGGCCGGGGCGGCGTCCACTTCCGCGATGGTTCCCCAGGCCTGACATTCCCCGCACCGGCCCACCCACTTGGTGGCCTGCCAGCCGCATTCGACGCACCGGAAGGCCGCCCGCTCGCTGCGTGCCGCGCGCCCGGCGCTGCTCCTCGATCCCGCCACGACGGTCAACCTAGGGGACGGGCCCGACAGGCCGGCGGATCAGCGGGCCTGCCTGTGGACGGCGGCCGGGGTGACCACCTCCGCGACCGGAGCGTCGAGGTTCGGGGACCACCCGGCCGGTGGGCGGGCCGGGCGGTCCCGGGCGTGACCGGACGGCCTCGGGGCGCAGGATGGGGCCGGAGCCGTGCGGTCGGATCGGACGGTGGGGTCGACGGTTCACGCCCGACTGCCGGCGCGCTCGGGGTCAGAGGGTGAGACCGAGCACCTTGACGGTGGCGAGCAGGATTCCCCCGACGATGACCGTGGTGCCGGGGACGAAGCCGAGGATCAGTACCCCGGCGTCCTTGGTCTTGCGCCAACTCCAGATCGTGGCGGCGATCATGAGGCCCGCGCCGAGCACGGTGACGGCGAAGGCCGACCAGGCAGCGCCGGGGGTGGCGGTGTTCTGGGTCGGGGGGACGATCGCCGCCGGGATGAGAAGTGCGACGAGCAGGCCTGCCACCCACATGGCGAGGGTGAGCGTCCCGATGCGCGTCGGGTGGGGCCACTTGATGGGTGGTTGGGCGCGTTCTTCGACCTGTGTCGTCATCTGCTGCCTCCCCTGGGACGGTGGGGTGCCCATGTGACAACGATCTCGCGCTTTGGACTTCACGTCGAGATCAACTTCGGATATGAGCCCGTGTCGTTTGCCGGGTCATGTCCCGGTGCCGGGAATCGCCCGGATCCGGCGCCGATGACCAGCCGCCGACTCCCCGCCGACCGTCCCCTGACCCCGTCCTGACCCGCCGGGGTCCCGTGGTGCGTCCGGCCCGGCGGGGCGGGGAGAATCGGTCCGTTCCGTGAACTCGGGGCAGCGATCACTGGGGGTGGGGCGGTGCCGGACACCGCAGCGGGAGCGACCGGACCGGGCCGGGGGGCCCGCGGCATACGGGTCTTCGGCCTGGCGGCCGCGCTGGCGGCACTCGTGCTCGCCGGGTGCAGCGGGCCCGCCACCCCGACCGGAGCGGGCACGTCGGCGCCGAGGCCGGCGACGCCGGGCACCCCCACCCACCAGCCGACCGGCCTGGCGGGGGCTGACCCGACCACGCCGGCGGGCTGGGCGGCGGCTGTGGCGGCGGAGAACGCCCTGCCGGGCACCCGTGCCTGGTGGCCGAGCGTCGCGGGGGACCGTCCCGGGGTCGAGGCGTTCACCGACCGGGTGTCGGTCCGCCCCGGGGACAAGGTCGGCCTCTACGTCGACGCCGACGGCCCGGTGTCGCTGACGGCGTTGCGGATCGGCTGGTACGCGGGCGCCGGGTCCCGGCAGATCTGGCAGGGGCCCGCGGTCGCGCACAAGCAGCCGGCGAAGGCCACGCTGAGCCAGCCGCTGGCGGATCTCGGCGGGATGAAGGGCACCCGCGCGATCGTCGCCCCATGGCAGCTGACCACCCTGCTCGACACCGCCGGCTGGCCGGAGGGCCGGTACCTGATCCGGGTCGAGCGCGGCGGGGCGGTGCGGGTGGTCCCGCTGACCGTCCGCAGTGCCGATGCGCACGGCCGGGTGCTGCTGGTCGCGGCGACGATGACCTGGCAGGCGTACAACCTGTGGGGCGGGGCGTCGCTGTACGAGGGCGGCTCGGACGAGAGCTTCGGCAACCGCAGCTTCGCGGTGTCCTACGACCGGCCGTACGCCGACGGCTACGGCGCCGGGCACTACTTCAGCCACGACCTCGGCCTCGACCAGGTGGCCGAGCAGGACGCCATCCCGTTGGCCTGGACCACCGACTACGACCTCGCCCAGAACCCGAAGCTGCTCGACGGCGCCACCGCGATCGTGTTCGGCGGGCACGCGGAGTACTGGACCGGGTCGGAGCGGGACTCCGTGACGGCTGCCGTCGCCAAGGGCAGCAACCTGGCGATCTTCGGGGCGAACACGGCGTACTGGCGGGTCCGGCTGGCCGGTCGGGAGGTCGGGCTGCCGGGACAGCCGGACCGCCGGAACGCGGAGCCGCGCCTGGTGGTCGGGGCGAAGAGCTCCTCCCTGGACCCGCTGGCCGCCGGTGATCCCGCCGGGGCGATGGCCCGGTTCCGGGACAAGCCGGCGCCCCGGCCGGAGGAGGCGCTGACCGGGATGCGCTACGACTGCTTCCCGGCCGAGGCCGCGCTCACCGTCTCCGACGCGAACTGGTGGGGCTGGGCGGGCACCGGCCTGAAGAACGGCGACACCCTGCCGAAGGTGGTCGCGCCGGAGTCCGACCGGGTGTATCCGGCGCCGGACCTGCCGCACCCGATGCAGGTCGTGGCCTACACGAAGTTCAGCTGCCGGGGGAACCAGACCGCGCAGACCAGCGTGTACTGGGTCGCGCCGTCCGGGGCGGGGGTGTTCGTCGCGGGCACCATGAACTGGCCCTGCGCGGCGCGGGCCCTGTGTACCCTGCCCGGCCAGGACCGCGCCGAGACGGTGATGACCCGGGTGACCCGCAACATCCTGGTCGCCTTCGCCATCCCGCAGGTCGGCAGGGCCAAGCCTCCTGCGGACAACGTGGGCCAGTTCTGGCTTCCGCCACGCAACACGACCGGGGCCGCCTGATCCGTTCCCCGGTCGGCGGGTGCGTTTCTCCGGTTGGTGGGTGCGCTCTCCGGTTGGGGGTGCGTTCTCCGGTCGGGGGCCAGGGCGCGGTGGCACATCGTGCCCGGAGAACGGGCACCCTCATTCGTCGTTTACACCCCCTAAAATTGGATCATGACGGGATGGACGGGGATGACGGGGGCTCCTGGCGTGGCGGGGGCCGACGGGGACGGCGAGGCGGCGATCTACTGCCGTATCTCGCATGTGAAGGATGAGGATCAGACGGGGGTGGAGCGGCAGGAGCGGATCTGCCGGGAGTTGGCGGCCCGGTTGGGGGTGCGGGTGCGCCCGGAACACGTGTTCGTGGACAACTCCCGGTCGGCGTGGCAGCGCAAGCGCAAGCGGCCCGGGTGGGACGGGTTGTTGGAGGCGATCCGGGCCGGGCGGGTGCGGCATGTGCTGGCGTATCACCCGGACCGGTTGATGCGGCAGCCGTGGGACCTGGAGGAGCTGTTGCGGTTGGCCGACGACCAGCGGCTGATCTTGCATGGGCAGGCGAACCGGCGGGACCTGTCCAACGCCGATGACCGGTTCTTCCTGCGGATCGAGGTGGCGCATGCGTGTAAGTCCTCCGATGACACTTCCCGGCGGGTGAAGTCGGCGCAGGAGGAGGCCGCCGCCGCGGGGCGGATGCATGGGGGGCCGCGCTCGTTCGGGTACGGGCCGGGCGGGGTGTTGGTCGAGGACGAGGCGAAGGTCGTGCGGGAGGTGTTCGGGCGGTTCCTCGACGGGGACGCCCTGTCGGTGATCGCCGCGGACCTGAACCGGCGGGGGGTGACCACGGCCACGGGCAAGGCGTGGACCGAGCAGTACGTGCGGGTGTTGGTCAGTTCCCCCAAGCACGCGGGGATCCGGGTGCACCGGGGGCAGGTGGTCACCGATGCCACCGGGGCCCCGGTGATGGGGGTGTGGCCGGGGTGCGTGAGCGTGGGCACCTGGCAGGAGGCGCAGCGGTTGCGCCGTCAACGCTCGGCCGCGTTCCACGAGGGGCGGGCCCCCCGGCGGGACTTCCTGCTGCGGGGTCTGGTGTTGTGCACCAGTTGTGGCCGGCCGATGGCCGGGACATCCCACAACGGGTACCCGTCCTACGTGTGTGTGGCCCCGAGCAAGGCCCAACCGAAGGTGTGCAAGCGGCGGATCTCCGCCGTGCATCTGGAGGGGTTCGTCACCGACGCCGCCGTGGACCTGCTGTCCCGGTTGAACGTGACCGCCCTGTCCGCCGACGCCGCCACAGCCACCGTCACCGCGCAGGAACGGGCGGCGGAGGTGGCCGAGGACCAGGCCCGCCTGGCCGAGCTGCAGCAGATGTGGATCGACAAGGAACTCCCGACGGATGAGTACCGGCAGATGCGCGCCGCCGTCGCGTCCCGGATCGCCCGCAACCAGCGCGCGACCGTGGTCCGCCCGCTCACCGCGTTGCAGGACGTGGTCACCGGCCCCGGCGCCCGGCAATCCTTCGACGCCCTGCCCATCCACCGGCAGGCCGCCGTCCTGAAGTTCCTGTTCGCCGCCGTCCGCATCGACGCCCCCACCCACCGCGGACGCGGCATGGACTACGACCGCATCAGCATCGAACAGAACCCCCTCTAACCACCCCGCCCGCGCGCGAAGGGCCCCGGCAGGACAACCCACGTCCCCGCCGGGGCCCCCACGCTCCCGCTCACCCCCCCGGGTCAGGCCCCATCCCCCGGGCCGAGGTTCAGCAGCCGCAGCAGCCGTTCGGCCCCGGCCCGGCTGACCGTGGTGTCGAACCCCTCGCACACCCGCGCCAACGCCGCCGCCCGCCGCGCGTCCCCTCGACCGTTCACCCGCCCGCTCAAGCGATCACCGGTCCGGGCCGGGCACCGCTCCCGCCCGCAGGCCCGCTCGGCTCGCGTGGGCCCACCCTCCCGCCCGGGAGCGCGGCGCCCGCCCCGGTCGCCGCGCTCCCGCGCATCCGTTCCTCCGCCAGGGCATCCCGGGACGCTTCCCGGTTCAGTTCCGCGTCCCGGGCGATCGAGGCGGCGATGAACGCCTGTCC
>DASTGO010000374.1:0-49006 GCA_035719045.1 Kineosporiaceae bacterium
GCCTGCGGCCGGGGCAGGGTCGCGGGCTGCGGGCGCGGCGTCCCGGGAACGTGGCCGTTCCGCGGCGGCAGCGGACCGTTCGGGCCGCCCATCGTCAGCAGCCGCCACATCAGGTCGTCACCGGGCCGCGGACCCTCCAGGGCCGCCAGCCGGGCCTTCATCAGTCGCTCCGCCTCGAACGCCTCGCGGCAGTCCCGGCAGCCGGCGAGGTGGAGGTGCGCGCGCTGCACCGCATCCGGGGCGAGCCGCCCGTCGACCAGGGCGGTCACCCGTTCCCCGAGGTGAGCCACGGTCACGCCTCCGGGCCGAGGGCGGATCCGGCAGGGGCAGCGGGGGCCTGCGCCGGGCGGCGATGGGCCAGTGCCTGGCGCAGTTGGGCCCGGCCACGGTGGATCCGGGACCGGACGGTCCCGAGCTTGACGTCGAGGGTGGCGGCGATCTCCTCGTAGGACAGCCCCTCGATGTCGCACAGCACGACAGCGGCCCGGAAGTCCGGGGGCAGGGTGTCCAGGGCGGCCTGAACGTCGTGGTCGAGGTTGTTCTGTTCCCAGGCCCGTTCCGGGCCCAGTTCGGTCTGGCCCGGCAGCCGGTCGGAGGCGTCCTCGGGAAGGGCGTCGAACCGGATCCGCTGCTTGCGGCGGACCTGGTCCAGGAACAGGTTCGTGGTGATCCTGTGCAGCCAGCCCTCGAAGGTGCCCGGCGTGTACGACGACAGCGAGCGGAAGACCCGGACGAAGACCTCCTGGGTGAGGTCCTCGGCGTCGTGCCGGTTGCCGGTCAGCCGGTAGGCGAGCCGGTAGACCCGGGCGGAGTGCTCCTGGACGACCTCCTCCCAACTGGGCGGGGTCCAGGCCGCGGTGACCGGGGACTGCGTGGCAGCGGGCGCGCAGCCGGTGTCACCGGCGGACATCGCTGCGGCGCCGACCGGGGCAGTGCCCCCGGGGGCCGACGGACCGCCCCCTGCACCGGCGGCGGCCGCGGCCGCCGCCGGGACGTCCTGGTTCACGGCTCCTCCTGTCGGCCGGCGGCGGCGCAGCAGGGATTTCCCGCTGAAGCCGACCGCCGTGTACGGCATCGAGTAGACCGACACCGCTCCTCCCATCGTCGCCGAACCCGGTCCCTCGCGCGCTGCGGGCAACCCCACCGCTTCGGGGGGACAGCCCCACCCTCCGCAGCCGGCCGGGCGGGCACCGGGAGGGTTCCGGTCGGACAACGCCCCACCCGGGCACCGCGTTCCCGCCCGGTCCGGGAGGCAGCCCCGGGGCGCTCTCCAGAGCAGGACAGGGCAGGTGATCGAGTAGGCGGTGGACACTGTCGGCCGGCAGGCCGACGGGCGTCTAGGCTTCACAGCAGGCGATGGCCGCCACGCCGCCGCCCACGCCGAGGAGGTAGCCATCAGCGCACCCACGCCCGCGACCTGGGCGTACGCGGAGAACTTCGTCCTGGAGGACGACGTCCTGGGCCGTGCCCGGGCCCGCGCCGACGAGCTCGGCTGCGCCCCGGTGCTGCCCGGGGTGGGCGCCATGCTGCGGGTGCTCGCGGCGGCGGCGGGCGCCCGCTCCGTGGTCGAGGTCGGGACCGGGACCGGCGTGTCCGGGGTGTACCTGCTGCGCGGGATGCCCGAGGACGGCGTGCTGACCACGATCGACGTCGAGGTGGAGAACCAGCGGGCCGCCCGGGAGGCCTTCGCCGAGGCCGGGATCCGGTCCAACCGGACCCGGGTGATCCCCGGCCGGGCTCTGGAGGTGCTCCCCCGGCTCACCGACAGCGCCTACGACCTGGTGTTCCTCGATGCGGACAAGATCGAGTACGACGCCTACGTGGACCAGGCCCTGCGCCTGCTGCGGCCCGGCGGGCTGCTGGCGGTGGACAACGCCCTCTGGCACGACCGGGTGGCCGACCCTGCCCAGCGGGACCTCACCACCACCGCCGTGCGCGAGCTCGGCAAGCGGGTCCGGGACGACCCCCGGCTGGTCCCGGCGATGTTGTCCTGCGGCGACGGCCTGCTGCTGGCGGTGACCCGCTGACCCTTACCGGTGACCCCGGCCCCCCGCCGGCCGACTGGTCCGGTACCGGTGGGGAGGCCGGCGCCCCCGCGGGAATTCCCAGCGACCCGCCGATCCCGATCGACTCCAGCCGCCCGCTGCCGCCACGGCGCCTGCTGCGCGGGGCGCAGCGGCTGTCCCACCTGGTCGGCCGGAGGCTGCTGGTCGGGATCACGGTCCGCGACGGTGCTGGGGGGACGGTGAGCCGGGACCAGTTCTGCGGCCGGGTCCTCGAGGTGGCCGACGGCGTCGTGGTCGTGGACCGGGACGGGGCACCCGTGGTGCTGCCCGCCGACGAGTCCGCCTACGAGGCCGCGCCGCCGGGGGTCTACCGGCTGACCGACACCGGCGAGGAGGTGGTCAGCCCCGACTATGTGACCACCTGGACGCTGCTGGAACGCCCGGCGGGCAGCCCACCGCCGATGCCCCCGGCCTGAGCCCCGTCCCGCCGGCGTCGTCCCGTCCCGTCCCGTCCCCGTCAGCGCAGGGTCTCCAGCCAGCGCAGCAGCAGTCGGGCACCGAAGCCGGTCGCGCCGCGGGAGATCTCGTGGTCGTCCTTCTCGCTGCGGCCGGTCCCGGCGATGTCGAGGTGTGCCCAGCGCCGCCCCGCGACGAACTCCCGCAGGAACAGCGCCGCGGTGATCGAGCCGCCGCCCAGCCTCTTGTCCACCGAGACGTGACACAGGTCGGCCACCGGGGAGTCCAGCGCCCGGCGGTAGTCCTCCACCAGCGGCATCCGCCAGACCCGCTCGCCGACCGCCTCCCCCGCGGTCACCAGGGCAGCGGCCAGCCGATCGTCGGTGGCGTACAGCGGGGCGTACCGGCGGCCGAGCCCGAGGGTGGCGGCACCGGTCAGGGTGGCCACGTCGACCAGGACCTCCGGGTCGAGGGCGTCCACGGCGTAGGCCAGCGCGTCGGCGAGCACGAGCCGGCCCTCGGCGTCGGTGTTGAGGATCTCGCTGGTCCGCCCGCCGTAGTGCCGGACCACGTCCCCGGGACGGTACGAGGTGCCGCCCACGGCGTTCTCGGCCAGGGCGAGCAGTCCGGTGACCGGGCGGCGGACCCCGAGGTCCCGGCAGGCGGACAGTGCCGCCAGGACCGCGGCGGACCCGGCCATGTCCGTCTTCATCGCGACCATGGACTCCCGGAGCTTGATCGACAGGCCCCCGGTGTCGTACGTGATCCCCTTGCCGACCAGGACCACGGGGCGGCGGGACCGTCCGGCCCCCGCTACGTCCGGGACGTAGTCCAGCCGGACCAGTCGCGGTGGCCGCACCGAACCGCCGCCCACCGCGAGCAGGGCGCCGAAGCCGTCCCGGGCCAGCTGGTCGGCGTCCCAGACCCGGATCCGCAGACCGGCCCGCTCCGCGACCCGGCCCGCCTGGTCGGCCATCCACTGCGGGTCCTTGACGTCGGAGGGGACGTTGGCCAGGTCCCGGGCCAGCCGGGCGGCCGCCCCCGAGAGCAGACCCCGGTTCACCCCCGCCTCCGGGTAGCGCCCGGCGAGCACGGCGTGGTGGACCGGCTCGGCGTCGGACCGGTCCCTCGTGCCGGCCGCGGGTGGGGCGTACCCGCCGAGCAGCAGCCCCTCGACCACGGCCCGGGCACCCTCCGCCCCCGTCCCCGCCCCGATCGTGGTGGCCAGCCGGTCCCGCCCCCGGACCGCCCGGGCCAGGGCCGCGGCCGCCCGGCGCAGATCGGCGGAGCGGCCCTGGCCCACCCCCACCAGGAGCAGCCGCGCGGGCAGTCCGGCCGGGGCCTGGACCGGAACCCGGACCACTTCCCCGGGCCGGCCCTTGACCCGCTCCGTGGCGACCACGGCGGCGGGGTCGGTGCCGTAGGCGGTCAGGGCCTCGACGGCGGAGTCGTCCGGAGCCGGCGAACCACCCGTACCGGCCCACACCGGGACGGCCAGCACATCCGCCCCGGCGGCACCGGCCAGGCCGGGGGGCAGCACCTCGACGGTGGTGGCCGGCGTGGCGGCCGACGGGTCCACGGAACCGAAGGTGGCAGCAGTCATCGGCACAACGTACCCGCGCCGGCCGGTGAGGCGACGGAGGCCCGGGACCCTACCGCTGGGGCGGGGTCCCGGGCCTCCGGTGCGTCGTGTGACGGGATGAGGTGGTCAGCCGGCCACGGCCTTCAGCGCGTCACCGAGCTCACTGGCCTCCGTGGCGGACATCTCCACGACCAGTCGCCCGCCGCCCTCCAGCGGGACGCGCATCACGATGCCGCGCCCCTCCTTCGTGACCTCCAGCGGGCCGTCCCCGGTCCGCGGCTTCATGGCCGCCATGCGCCATCCCCTTCCTCGTCGATGCCCCGCTGCTGAGCCCCCGCCGGAACCAGTGCCCGCCTCGGCAGGACTCAGGCACGGAACGTGATCGGCGACCATTATCCCGCCTCCTGGTCCGAGCACGAAACGCCTCGCCCCGCGCCACCGTGTCGGCGGGTCGCCCACGCCACCCGCCGGTGGGACCGGGGGCGACCACGCACCGCCGTCGCACCTGTGGTCGGGCAGACTGACCGGCACCCGGGCCGCCCCCACCGGACCACCGTGCACCGACCGCATCCGGACCCCGCCGAAGGAGACCCGATGTCCACGCAACAGCCCGAACCGGACGTCCCGGACGCCGGCCCCGTCGTCCTGGAACTCGCCGAGGGAGTGGCCACGGTCCGGCTGAACCGGCCGGAGGCGATGAACGCCCTGGATGTCGGCAGCAAGATCGCCCTGCGGGACACCCTCCAGCAGGTGGCCGCCGATCCCGCGGTGCGGTGTGTGGTGCTCACCGGGACCGGGCGGGCGTTCTGCGTCGGGCAGGACCTGCGCGAGCACGTGGAACTGCTCACCGCCCGGGACGATCTGCTGTTCCGCACCGTCCCGGAGCACTACAACCCGATCGCCCTCACCCTGGCGACGATGGCGAAACCGGTGATCGCCGCGGTGAACGGGGTCGCCGCCGGAGCCGGTGCGTCGTTCGCCTTCGCCGCTGACCTGCGGATCGTCGCCGCCTCCGCGGGCTTCAACCTGGCGTTCACCGGGATCGCCCTGTCGGCGGACTCCGGCGCGTCGTGGTGGCTGCCCCGGCTGGTCGGCTCAGCCAAGGCCAAGGAGCTGCTGATGATGCCCCGGACGGTCCCCGCCGAGGAGGCCCTGCGGCTCGGCCTGGCCAGCGAGGTGGTGCCGGACGAGCAGTTCGCCGAGCGGGTCCGGGAGGTGGCCGCGAAGCTGGCGGCCGGTCCCACGGTGGCGTACGGGGCGGTCCGCCGGGCGGTGGCCTACTCCGCCACGCACGACCTGGAGTCCTCGCTGGCGCACGAGGGCGAGCTGATGTCCCTCACCGGCACCACCGCCGACCACCACGCCGCCGTCGAGGCGTTCCTGGCCAAGAAGCAGCCCCGGTTCGAGGGCCGCTGAGGTGCGCCGGGCCGCCGTGGCCGGGACCGGTCACGGCGGCCAGTCGGTCGGTGGGCTGAACCGCCACAACCAGGTCACCCAGAGGATCTGTCCGGCCAGGCAGGCCAGCACCAGCGTCCTCCGGTAGGCCGGGGACGGCGAGGCGGCGGCCAGCATGGTGCCGAAGGGGAACAGCAGCAGCAGGTACCGCGGCAGGCTGGTGCTCGGGTCCAGGACCACCGCCAGGTACCCGAGGTAGGCCACCATCCAGACCCGCAGGTCGGCGCCGACCATCCGGGCGGTGGGCCGGGTCAGCCACCAGATCGCCAGCCCGGCCGCCGACGCCACGAGCAGCGGCCCGAACCAGTCCCCGAAGAAGAACTGGGACATCGTCCACCAGGGCAGGACCGGGGTGAGCTGGTGGCCGAGGCGCCAGGCCCCCATGGTCTGGGTGTAGGCGTCGGCCCGGCCGGTCACGGTGGCGGCGATCAGGGGCCACTCGACCGCGGCGAAGGCGGCCGCCGCGCACAGCACCCCCAGCGACGGCGCCTCCCGGCCGCTCACCGGGGCCTGGCGGTGCCGGCGCCACCGGTTCAGGGCGTGGAGGGCGACCACGGCCGCCACCGGCACGGCGATCGGGCGGGCCACGCCGATCAGCAGCACCAGCGGGACCGCCACCAGGTACCGGCGCCGCTGCAGGCACCACAGGGCGCAGACCAGCAGGAAGATCGACAAGGACTCGGTGTACGCCAACTGCAGGACGGGCGCCGCCGGGAAGACGCAGAACATCACGACGGTCCACTGCGCCAGGCTGCGCCCGACGATCGGTTCCATCAGGCTGCGCAGGACCATGACGGCCAACGCCCCGGCGGTCAGGGACACGATCGAGGCGCTCACGGGCCAGTCGGTGCCGAACAGCCAGCCGGTGTACCGGACCGTGAGCGGATACAGGGGGTAGAAGGCCCACTGGCTCTGCGCCACGTGCCCGTGCACGTCGATCGGGAGGTGTCCCGGATAGCCGATCTCCGCGATCCGCCGGTACCACGCGCCGTCCCAGAGGCTGAGCACGCCGAGGTACCCGGGGTCCGGGTCGTTCCACATGCTCGGCACCTGGAACCGGGCGACCCGGCTGATGATGACGAGGTCGATCAGCCTGCTGACCAGGTACACCGCCAGGGCCTGGCTCCACCCCGGCAGGGACCACCAACCCTCACGCAGCCGCAACCGCCGGTCCAGGACCCACAGGGCGGCCCGGCGCGGGGGGCGTTCGCCGCCCAGGAGCCAGTCCGGTGGCCAGGGACGGGCGAGGGCCAGGTCGGGGGCGGACGCCGGGTCGGGGGCGGACGCCGGGTCGGGGGCGAGGGCCGTGGAAGGACCTGGGAGCGGCGTCCCGGCCGGGTCGAGGACGGGAGCCGGGTCGGGGGCGGGGACGGCCGGGGGGTCCGGCTCGGGTTCCGCGGAGACCTGCCGGGTGAACGTCCGTGGCCAGATCATGGGCGGCCGCCCTCCCCCCGGGCATGACAGCCGTGCAGGTGATCGTCGACCAGGCCGCAGGCCTGCATCGCGGCATAGGCGGTGGTCGGACCGACGAAGACGAAACCGTGCCGGCGCAGCGCCTTGGCCAGGGCGACCGACTCCGGGGTGGTGGCCGGCACCTCGCCGAGCCCGGCGGGCGCAGGACGGAAGCGGTCCGGGGCGAACGACCAGATCAGGGCGTCCAGCCCGCCCTCGACGCGGTCCCGCAAGCGCAGCACGGCACCGGCGTTGGTGATCGCGGCGGCCACCTTGGCCCGGTTCCGGACGATCCCGGGATCGGCGAGCAGCCGGGCCACGTCACCCTCGCCGTAGCCGGCCACCCGTTCCGGGTCGAACCCGTCGAAGGCACGCCGGAACGCCTCGCGCTTGCGCAGGATGGTCAGCCAGGACAGCCCCGACTGGAACGCCTCCAGGGTGAACCGCTCGTACAGTGCGACCTCCCCGCGCACCGGCCGGCCCCACTCCTGGTCGTGATAGGCGAGGTAGTCCTGGGTGGACGCCACCCAGGCGCAACGGGCCAGCCCGTCCTCCCCCACCACGAGCCCGGGCATCTCGGACATCACCGGCTGTCCTCAGCGATCCCGGTGCCCCTGATCCACCGGGTAGGGGTACCCCACCGCCCCGTTCGGGTAGTCGCCGTCCTCCGGGCCGTACCCCTCGTACTCCTGGCCGTACACGCCGTACCCGCCAGAGTCGCCGGGGACCGCATACCCGGCACCCGGGTAGCCGCCCTGGTGACCGGCACTGTCCGGTCCGGGGAACGGGAGCGAGCCGGTCGCGCGGTCCTGATAGTCCACAGCCGGATAGTGGCCCCGGTAGGCCTGCTCGGCCAGCCGCAGTTCCTGCCTCAACTGGACGAGCTCCCGGTCCCGGCGGGCCAGTTCGACGGCCACCCGGTCGAGGACGGCGTCCACCTCGTCCATCCGGTAGCCGCGCAGGGCCGGGGAGAACCGCACCACCTCCAGCGAGGAGGCGGTCACCTCACCCTCGGGCAGGGCCCGGGCGGGCAGGGACGTCGACGGGTCCTCCAGCCCTCCGGAGATCCGCCCGGTGGCCACCGCGGCGATGACCCCGAGAACCGCCAAGGTCAGCAAGGTGAACAGCAAGGTCACGCGTCGATGGTCGCACGTCCCGCGCCGGGGTGGGAGCCGACGTCCGCCACCTGCCGAATGGCTGATTACCCACCGAGACGCTTGATGAACGTTCAGTCACAACCCAGTCTGGAGCGACCCCACCCGGACAGCAGCCCAGGAGACTCCCGCATGCAGACCCGCAGCCCCCGTGTCATCCGCCTCCGCGGCCGGGCCCGCCTGGTGACCGTGCTGGTCGCGACGGGTCTGGCCGTCGCCGTCGTCCCCGCGACCGCCGCCCTCGCCGCGACCTCCCCGGGCGGCGGCGGGGTGTCCGCAGCCAAGAAGCACGGCAAGGACCATCAGCCGCCCGCACACCCGGGCCAGGGGAAGGGCACACCGCACGTCCCTGGTCCGGGCCACCAGGAGCAGGCCCCTCCCGCGGTGCCCGGCTGGGAACTGGTCTCCAAGCTGTTCACCCCGGCGGAGTGCTCCGAGCACGGTCACGGTCCGGCCTGGGGACAGGTCCTGCACGGCAGCCTGACCCTGTCCACCGGGTCCGGAGCCCTCGCCGTCACCGCCCAGGAGGGCACCATCACCGCCCTCGACGCCACCACCGTCACCGTGACCAGCCCCGACGGCTTCGTCCTGACCTGGACCCTCGCCGCCGACGGGCACGTCTTCCTCCCCGGGCACCCGGACGCGTTCGGCTCGCTGGCCCTCGGCCAACTGGTCACCGTGATGTCCGGGCAGCCGACGGGCCAGGCCGGCCCGTCCGGTTCGCCGACCACGTCCACGTCGCCGACCACGTCCGGCACGCCGGGGACCGCCGGCACGACAGGCACCACGGACTCGCTGGCCGCCCGGCTGATCGCGGTGCGGCCGTGCGGGGACCACCCACAGCCGTCGACCAGCCCGACCAGCAGCCCCACCAGCCCGTCGACCAGCCCGACCAGCCCGTCCAGCAGCCCCACCAGCCCGTCGAGCACCTCCGCGTCCGCCAGCCCCTCGGCCTCGTCCTCCTCCACGACCGGCTGACGGCCCGCCCCGTCAGGGGCACCTACGGGAGGTGGACCGGCGACCGCCGGTCCCCCTCCCGTTCAGCGTCTCCCGGAACACGGCAGGCGCCCGGCACACGACTCCCGGAACACGCCGGCCTCCGTGCCGGAACCGCCTGACCCGATCACCTGAACCGATCACCTGGCGCGACGGTCAGGTCCGGTCACCTGGCGCGACGGTCAGGGTCCGGCGATCCGGCCCGGCCGTCAGGCCTCGGCCTCGAGGATCTCCTCCGCGGCGGGCGGCGGGCTCGAAGGACCTCCCTCGACCCGGGCCAGTTCCCGGGCAGCCAGTCCGGCGTCCAGGGCGAGCATCGCCTCGTCGACCGTGGCGGCCCACACGGTGGCGGCCGCGGCGGCAGGCCGGACGAAGCCCTGGCTGACCAGCTTGTCCACCAGGGTCTGCAGCCCGCCGAAGAGTCCCTGGGGGTCCAGCACGACGACGGGCTTGTCGTGCATCCCGAGGGTCCGGGCCACCCAGACCTCCAGCAACTCCTCCAGCGTGCCCAGACCGCCGGGCAGGGCGAGGAAGGCGTCGGCCGCCTCGTCCATCCGGCCCTTGCGTTCCCGCATGTCGGCGGTGACCACGAGCGCGTCGGCCTCGTTGTCGGCCACCTCCCAGCCGACCAGGGCCTGCGGGATCACGCCCAGGGTGTGCCGCCCCCCGGCCCGCACCGCCCGGGCGACCGCGCCCATCATCGAGACCCGCCCTCCCCCGGACACCAGGTCGTGCCCGCGCTCGGCGAGCCGGCGGCCGACCTCCTCAGCCAGGGCGACATAGGACGGGTGGATGCGCTCGGACGACGCGCAGTAGACACAGACCCTGGCCATCGGGGAAGCCTAGTGCCGCGATCACCAGGGACCGGGCAGCCCGGCGGACCTGCGTTCGGCGGACACCGGACCGAACCGCCGGCCCCGGGAATGAGCCCGCGGCGGACGGGCGGGTCAGCCGGCGGCGCTCAGCGGGATCGCGGCGGAATTGGCGACGGCACCCGTGAGGATGCGGACCAGTTCAGGGACGTCCCCGGTGGCCAGCCTCACGGTGGCCAGGCAGCGCCCCTCCTGCCAGATGCTGAGGACCACCCGGTCGGACTCGGGGTGGCCGCTCACCCGCAGCACCCGGCCCGCGGCGTCCCTGCCGACGACGATGTCGCTGTTGGTGGGCAACGGGGTCACGAACATGGGCCGATTGTGACCCGCGAGCAGATCGCCGTCCAGTGTCCGAGGATCACGCCAACCGGCGAGTCACGGCCGGTGTCCGTGCAGGTCCTTCTGGGCCTGGGCCGAGGCCTCCGCGGCGGCGGTCACCGCGGCCCACTCCCGTTCCCGCTGGTCCCGGGAGCTGACCAGCACGCCGACCGCCTCCTCGACGTCGTCGGTGACGTGCAGCAGCCGCAGGTCCGGGGCGGAGATCATGCCCCGGGACAGCACCGGCCCGGCCAGCCAGTCCAGCAGTCCCCGCCAGTACTCGGCCCCGAGCAGGACGATCGGGAACGAGGTCACCTTGTGGGTCTGGACCAGGACCAGGGACTCGAACAGTTCGTCGAAGGTGCCGAAGCCACCGGGCAGGACGACGAATCCCTGGGCGTACTTGATGAACATCGTCTTGCGTGCGAAGAAGTACCGGAAGTTGACCATCAGGTCGACCCAGTCGTTCATGTCCTGCTCGAACGGCAGTTCGATGCCGAGCCCGACGGACACCCCGCCCGCGTCGCAGGCACCCTTGTTCGCCCCCTCCATAGCCCCGGGACCGCCCCCGGTGATCACCGCGAACCCGGCCTCGGCCAGCCGGCGGCCGACCTGCTCGGCCATCCGGTAGTCGGGGTGCTCACGCGGAGTGCGCGCGGAGCCGAACACGCTGATCGCCGGACCCAGCTCGGCCAGGGCTCCGAACCCCTCGACGAACTCCGCCTGGATCCGCAGCACCCGCCACGGGTCGGTGTGGACCCAGTCACTCGGGCCCCGGCTGTCCAGCAGGCGCTGGTCGGTGGTCGACCGCGGCACGAGGGTCCGGCGCAGCGTGACCGGGCCCTTCTGGTAGTCCCCGGCGCTGGGTGGCAGGTCCCGGGACGGCCCACTGCCGTCGGAGGCATGGGGGTGCCCGTCGGCGTTCTTCCCGTGCCCGTGGTGGCCGTTGCGCCTGGCTGTGGTCACCGCGGGCCCCCGTTCGTCGTCCCGGATCCGGGTCGGGTGCGGCCGGCGTCGGTGGCCCGGGCGGGCCGGGGCTGGTCGATCTGGGTCACGAACGTCTCCTCGCTGCGATGATCCCCGGGCTCCGACGGTAGGCGCGGCGGGTGAGTCGGCACCACCCCACGCGCCGTGACGTCGGTGCACGCCGGATGACGGTCACGAAGACAGACCTCCTCCCGCACGGGAGCGACCGCTAGTGTTCGGTGCGTGCGCGGCTTGTCGGAAAACCTCCCCCCCGAGGTGCTGACCGAGGCCGACGTGGACGCGCTGGTCACTCTGGGTCGCTTCGACCAGGCCGAGACGGCGCTGCGGCGGCTGGAGAGACACCTCCCGGCGCTGGAGCACGCCGGGGAGCCCGAGCCCCTGCTGCACGCCCTCTACGGCCGGGCCCTGTTGATGCGTCTGGCCGGCGCCCCCGCCGCCGACGTGATCGCGGCCAGCGACATGCTCGAGCACGCCGCTCAGGAGAGCCGCAGCCCGGTCTGGACGGCCACGTCCCACGCCATCCGGGCCCGGGCACATGTCGACGGGGCCGACATCGGCGCCGCGATGAGCGACCTGGGCCGGATCGACCTCGACCAGCTCGGCCCGGCGCTCGGCGACACCGTCGGCTACCGGCTGCTGGACGTGCTCGCCGCCACCTATGCCCGGCTGCGCCTCAACGACCGGCTGGACGCGGTCCGGGAGATCGTCGAGGGTTCGATCTCCGAACGCACCCTGATCGAGCAGGCCACGCACTGGGCGGCCTGGAGCACCGAGCTCGCCGGCCGGGGCATGGAGCCGATCGCCAGCGGGGCCGGCGAACCGGACTACCACCTGCTGGACCAGGCGGTGGACATCGCGGTCCGGGTCGCGACACTGCCCGCGGAGGCGGTCCCGGGCCGGCTGCTGCGAACGGTGGGCGGAGTCCGGGCGCTGGCGGCGGCCTACCGGGGGCGGCCCTCCGAAGCCCTCCGGCTGCTCGGCCGGGACGCCTTCACCGACCCGCGTGACCTGCCTCCCATGGAGCGCCAGGTGGTCACCCTGGCCGCCATGCACGCCCATGCCCTGCTCGGGTCAGTGGTCACGGCGCGGAATCTGGACGAGGCCGCCACCCAGCATGTCGGCGCCCTGCCGGATCTCGTCCTGGAGGTGTCCCGGGCCCAGGAACGGCTCTGGCTGGAGACCCACGCCGGCGGGGACGTGGTGCCGGTGCTGTACCGGCTGACCGGACTGCTGGTCCGGCTGTCCTGGCAGGGCATGGACCTGGTCGCCGACACGGCCCGGCAGGCGCTGGAACACCAGCAGCTGAAGGCCGAGAGCCGCACCGACGCCCTGACCGGGGTGGGCAACCGGCGGGCCCTGGACGAGGAACTGCGGCACATGCTCCGGTTCAGCCCGCTGCCGATAGCACTCGTCCTGGTCGACGTCGACGACTTCAAGTGGGTCAACGACCGGTTCACCCACATCGTCGGCGACGAGGTGCTGCGCCGGGTGGCCACCGCACTGTCCCAGCAGCTGCGGGTGGGCGACAAGATCCTGCGCTACGGCGGCGACGAGTTCGTCGTCCTGCTGCCGCGGACCGGTGACCAGGAGGCCCGCCGCGTCGCCGATCGGATGGGCCGGGCGATCGCGCGGCTGCCCTGGTCGGAACTGGCCGACGGCCTGCGGGTCGGGATCACCACCGGCTGCGCCGCACTGTGGTCGCTGTCCGGCCGCCGCCCCGACGCCGACGCCGAGCGCCTGTTCCGCCGTGCGGACGAGGCCCTGCTGGAGGCCAAGCGGCAACGGACCACCTCCCCGACGCCGGGCGCGTGGCCGCCCGGCAGCCGCCGCCGCGCCTTCGCCTCCGCGGTGCCGCCGTCCTCCGTGGCCGAACCTCCTGCCGCGAACAGCCCGGTGGCGCCGCCCGCCGGAGCGCAGCTGACCCCGGCGGGCGGGATCCGGCTCCTGCCCACTCCGGGATCGGGCCTGCCCCGCCCCGCCGGCCCGGCCACCGACACGACCACCGACACGGGTACGGGTACGGGTACGGGTACGGGTACGGGTACGGGTACGGGTACGGGTACGGCCACGGGTACCGGTGGGAGTACGACCACCAGCACCACCGGAGGCACGGCCACGGGTACCGGCGGGAGTACGGCCACGGGTCCGGGGGCACCCGGCAGCCCCTTCCCGCAGCCTCCGGGTGCGCCTGCCACCCCCTCCCAGCAGCCTCCGGCGACGTCAGGTGACCCGTTCCCGCAGCCTCCGGTCCCGGCGCCGGCGGAACCGGTCGGCGCCCGACCGGCCGCGGCACCTGCCCCTGCTCCGCGGGCTCCCCGGAACACGCAGTCCCCCCCGCCACCGGCCTCCAGGCCCACCGTCCGCCCCGGGGAACCCGCGGACCAGGGCCGGACGCGGGCCCTGACCTGGCGGCCGTCCGGACCGCTGCGGGGCGAGCCGGGGCTGGTGAGTTCCGCCCGGGATGCCTCGTCCGCACCCGTCGTGGGACTCGGCCCGGTGCCCGCCCCGACCCGGTCTCGTCACCGGCACTCCGAGAGCGCCACCCGGGCGGAAGGCGTCCTGCAGCCGGACATCGCCGGCACGGCACTCCCGCAGCCGGCGCGCCGCCCCACGGCCGCCGACCGGCAGGACACAGACCCGCTCGCCCCCTCCACCCGGACCGGCCGAGCCCGGCGGACCACCCCCCGCTGGTCCGACAACGGCCCCCGGTTCGGGGACCTGCCGTACGGTCTGGACCGCGCCCAGGAGCCTGCGCCCACTGCCCCTCCCGCACCCGTCCCACCCGCCGGAGATGACGGGCTGGCTCTCGGCGGCTACACCGGCAGCGCCCCCGCCGCCGTCCAGGGCGGTGAACAGTCCTGGTCGACCGCGTCCGCCCTGCCCGCCGCCGCCCCCACCCCGACGCCGCCTCCGGCCCCGGTCCACCCGCAATCCGAGGCCCCGGAGCCGGTCGACGACTGGGGTCCGGACCCGCTGGACATCAGTTGGCGGCCGAGCCCGCTGGCGGCCGACCCGCTGATGTCCCGGTCGGCCTCCGACCGCATGCTCTCCCCGCCGCCCGAACCCGGCCGGACCAGCAACTGGACCCATCGCCGGACCGACCCTGCGACCGGGTCGATGCCACTGGACCCGGCGTTCTTCGACCAGCCGTTCCCCCGCCGTGCGGACGCCCCGGCCACCGACCCCCTGCTCCGGCCGGCTCCACTGCGCCGCGACCGGACCGGGAGGCAGGGCAGCAACACCCCGCGGGATGCCGCGAGCGGGACCGGCACCGGCGGACGGGCCAACCCGAACGGCGGAGCCGACACCAACAGCAGGGCCGACACCAGCGGCAGGGCCGACACCAGCGGCGAGGTCGATGTCAGCAGCGGGGACGGGCTCCCGGGCCCGGCCGACCACCGCAGCGGATCCCTCCCGCAACGCACCCGGCGCCGGCCTGCCGTCATCGACCTCGGCGGTCACGACAACGCCCGCCACACGCCCTTCGGCTGAACCTGGGGGTCGGCCAGCGTGGGGGTCGGCCGAGCCTGAGGGCGGGCCTGAGGGCGGGCCGGCCCGCCTCGATCCCGCTGCGGGACGTGCCCGGCCCACCGGTCGGCGCGCCGGAACGATCCCCCGGTCAGGCCGTCAGCCAGGCCCGCAGCGCCCGCTCGCACTCCCTGATCAGGGCCACCTTGCAGTGCTCGTCGTCCCGGTGGGCCAGGGTGGGGTCCCCGGGGCCGTAGTTGACCGCGGGGATGCCGAGCTCGGCGAACCGGGCGACGTCGGTCCAGCCCTGCTTGGGGGCCGGGGCCCGGCCGATCGCGGCGACGAAGGCGGCGGCCGCGGGATGGTCCAGACCGGGCCGGGCACCTGCGGCACTGTCCACCACGGTCACCTCGTACCCGTTGAACACCGTGCGCAGGTGGTCGGCCGCCTCATCCGGGTAGCGATCGGGTGCGAAGCGGTAGTTCACGGTCACCACGCACTCGTCCGGGATGACGTTGCCGGCCACGCCGCCACGGATCCGTACCGCGTTCAGCCCTTCCCGGAACAGCAACCCGTCCACCTCCGCCACCCGGGGCAGGTAGGTGCGCAGCCGGTCCAGCACGACGCCGGCCTCGTGCACGGCATTGCGGCCGAGCCAGGACCGCGCCGAGTGGGCGGCCACCCCGCGGATGGTCACCTCGACCCGTATCGTCCCGTTGCAGCCGCCCTCGACCACTCCGGAGGTGGGTTCGCCGAGGACGGCGAAGTCCCCGGTCAGCCAGTCCGGGTGCTCACGGACCAGCCGGCCGAGACCGTTCGCCGCGGCCTCGACCTCCTCGTTGTCGTAGAACACGAAGGTGATGTCCCGGTTCGGCTCCGGCAGGGTGGCCGCCAGCCGCAGCGCGACCGCGACGCCCGCCTTCATGTCCGAGGTCCCACGGCCGTACAGCAGGGCATCGTCGCCCTGGCCCTCCAGCCGGCAGGGCAGATTACCCGCGACCGGGACGGTGTCCAGGTGGCCCGCGAGCACGACCCGCTCCCGGCGGCCGAGGGCGGTCCGGGCGACCACGGCGTCCCCGTCGCGCAGCACCTCCAGGTGGGGAAGCCGGCGCAGCGCCTCCTCGACCGCATCGGCCAGCGCCTTCTCCTGCCCGCTGACCGACTCCAGGTCGCACAGGGCGCGGGTCAGGCCGACCACGTCGCTGTCCAGCTCCAGACCCGCAGAGCCTGACGCCCGGGAGCGTCCGTTGCCGCGTGCGGTTCCGGGCTCGGCCCGGTTCTTGTCCGTTGCGGGGCGAGGGTCCGTCATGGGCCATGAGGCTACGGGGCGGGCCCGCCCGCGCGAACCCCCGGTCGTCCCTTCCCCGGCGTGATGCGGCCCTTCTCACGCCGAGCGGCCGGGCGTCCTCACGCTGCGTCCAGGAACCCAGGGCATGCGGGGGCGGGAACACCCCTGCCGGCCGGCCCCGGCACTGCCCCTAGGCTGCTGGCATGACCGCAGCAGCCCCTGGCGGGAGTCCCTCCACCATGACGCAGCCTTCCTCGCCCGCGGACCGCACGGCCTGGGGCTACGGCCTGGCCACCATCACCGACGCGGGCGCGACCCTGGACACCTGGTACCCCGACCCCAGGCTGGCTCCGGCACCGGAGGACACCGGATCACGGCATGCCGTCCCGGCGGATCTCGCGGCGCTGGAGGGGGTCGACCCCCCGCGCGGTGTCCGGCAGGTCGTGGTGCGCACCGTGATCGACCTCGACGCCCCGCCCGCCGACGTCCCGGACGCCTACCTGCGGCTGCACCTGCTGTCGCACCGGCTGGTCGCCCCGCACGGACTCAACCTCACCGGCGTGTTCGGCGTCCTGCCGAACGTGGTGTGGACCGACCACGGCCCCTGCGCGGTGGAGGACTTCGAGGCCACCCGGCTGCGGATGCGGTCCGCGGCCCGCGGCGGCAGCCGGGTGCAGGTGTTCGGGGTGGACAAGTTCCCGCGGATGGCCGACTACGTGCTGCCGTCCGGCGTGCGGATCGCCGACGCCGACCGGGTCCGGCTCGGGGCCCACCTGGCCCCCGGCACCACCGTCATGCATGAGGGCTTCGTGAACTTCAACGCCGGGACGCTGGGCACCTCGATGGTCGAGGGCCGGATCTCGGCCGGAGTGGTGGTCGGTGACGGCTCCGACGTCGGCGGCGGTGCCTCGATCATGGGCACCCTGTCGGGCGGGGGTACCGAGGTGATCTCGATCGGCCGCCGCTGCCTGCTCGGCGCGAACTCAGGGATCGGGATCAGCCTCGGCGACGACTGCGTGGTCGAGGCCGGCTGCTACGTCACCGCGGGCACCAAGGTCACCCTCCCGGACGGCTCGGTGACCAAGGCCCGGGAACTGTCCGGTCAGTCCGGCTGGCTGTTCCGGCGCAACTCGCTGTCGGGGACCGTCGAGGCGGTTCCGCGCAGCGGCCGCGGAGTGGAACTGAACACCGCCCTGCACACGAACGACTGATGCCGGGTGGGCACGGCCCCGACCGCCACCGCGGTCGGGGCCACGGGGGGAGCCGGAGCTACCGGAGCAGCCGAAACCACCGGGGAAGCCACGGCGCCAGCAGTTCGGGCACGGTGCTCGCCGTGGTGGTGACACTGGTCCTCGGTGCCGGGATCTGGGCCTGGACCCGCGGCGCGGTCGGCGGGGCTGCGCTGCGCCCGCACTGCACCGCGACCGCCTCCGGCTCGACGACCGAGCTGGACCCCGAACAGGCCGGCAACGCCGCGACCATCGCCGCGGTGGCGACCAAGCGGGGACTGCCTGCACGGGCGGCGACGATCGGCATCGCCACCGCCATGCAGGAGTCCAAGCTGCGTAACCTCGACTACGGCGACCGGGACTCCCTCGGACTGTTCCAGCAACGGCCCTCACAGGGCTGGGGCAGCGCGGAGGAGATCCGCGACCCGGTGTACGCGTCGAACGCCTTCTTCGACGTCCTGGTCAAGGTCGAGGGGTACCAGAACCTGCCGATCACCGCCGCCGCGCAGAAGGTGCAGCGGTCGGCGTTCCCCACCGCCTACGCCACGCATGAGCCGCAGGCCAGGGTCTTCGCCTCCGCACTGAGCGGCTACTCCCCCGCCGCCCTGAACTGTCTGCTGACGCCCAAGGGCGGGGGCCGGCAGCCGCCCGGCGCCGGCGGGCTCACCCCGCGCGCTGCCGCCCTGGTGTCGGCCGCCGACCGCGAGACGGGCCGGCAGGGCACCGCGGCCGGGGGCGACGGCGCGAGCGTGCGGTTCAGCCTGGCGGGCCGGGAGGGCGCCCGGCTGTCCTGGGCCCTGGCCCAGTGGGCGGTCGCCCGCGCGGACGGACTGGCCGTGGTCGCCGTCGAGGTGGACGGCAAGCAGTGGCGCCGCAGCCAACCCGAGGCCGGCTGGACCCCGCTGTCCGGCGGGCCCGCAGCCGGCACGGTCATCGTGCGCCTGGCCAACGGCTGACGGACCGGCGACCGGCACGCCTGCTGCCCGGCACGCCAGGCGCTGGGCGCCGTCCGGGTGCCGGGCAGCCGAAGGGCACTTCCGCAAGAGACCGACCCCAGGAACGGGATGCGGGCGTCTTCCGGGCGGGTCCGCCGACCGTGCCCGAAAGACGCTCGCGCCGCCTTTGGCTGTGTTGCCTCTTCAGCCGTGCCGTCCCTGCGGGTCAGCGCTCCGCGACGGGGACGTAGTCCCGTTGGGGAGCGCCCACGTACACCTGGCGCGGGCGACCGATCTTGGTCTGCTTGTCCTCGATCATCTCCCGCCACTGGGCGATCCAGCCCGGCAGCCGGCCGAGGGCGAACAGCACCGTGAACATCTTGGTCGGGAAGCCCATCGCCTTGTAGATCAGGCCCGTGTAGAAGTCCACGTTCGGGTAGAGCCTGCGCTCGACGAAGTAGTCGTCGTTGAGCGCGATCTCCTCCAGCCGCATGGCGATGTCGAGCAGCTCGTCGCGACGGCCCATCTTGGAGAGGATCTCGTCGGCGGTCTTCTTGATGATCGCCGCACGCGGGTCGTAGTTCTTGTACACGCGGTGCCCGAAGCCCATCAGCCGGACACCGCCCTCCTTGTTCTTGACCCGCCGCATGAAGGTGTCGACGTCGTCGTCGCTGGTCTTGATCGACTCCAGCATCTCCAGCACGGCCTGGTTGGCGCCGCCGTGCAGCGGGCCGAACAGGGCGTTGATCCCGGCGGAGACCGAGGCGAACAGGTTGGCCTGCGAGGACCCGACCATGCGCACCGTGGAGGTGGAGCAGTTCTGCTCGTGGTCGGCGTGCAGGATGAACAGCAGGTCCAGAGCCCGCACCATGGCGGGGTCGATCTCGTACGGCTCGGCCGGGAAGCCGAAGGTCATCCGCAGGAAGTTCTCGACCAGGCCCAGGCTGTTGTCCGGGTAGAGGAACGGCTGCCCGACGGACTTCTTGTACGCGTAGGCGGCGATCGTCGGCAGCTTGGCCAGCAGCCGGATCGTCGACATCTCCACCTGTTCGGGGTCGAACGGGTTGAGCGCGTCCTGGTAGAAGGTCGACAGCGCGCTGACGGCGCTGGACAGCACGGGCATCGGGTGCGCGTCGCGCGGGAAGCCGTCGAAGAACCGCTTGAGGTCCTCGTGCAGCAGGGTGTGCCGGCGCATCTTGACGTCGAAGTCGGACAGCTGGGAGGACGAGGGCAGTTCCCCGTAGATCAGCAGATAGGCCACCTCGGCGAAGGTGCTCTGCTCGGCCAACTGCTCGATCGGGTAGCCCCGGTAGCGCAGGATCCCGCGGTCACCGTCGATGTAGGTGATCGCCGAGGTGCACGAGGCGGTGTTGACGAAGCCGGGGTCCAACGCCACGAACCCGGTGCTCTTCAACAGGGACGAGGTGTCCACCCCCGCCCCGCCCTCCGTGGACGGCACGACCGGCAGGCCGAGCTGACCACCAGGGTGGTGGAGGGACACCGCTTGGGCGTCGGACATGCACGCTCCTTCATGAACGTCTCCCCCGAGCCGGAGATCGTCACCCGGAACGGAGGGGTGGGCCAAGGCGCTTCGTGAGCGCAACTTCACCTGAGACGCTACCTGCAGGTACGCCGGGTCGGCCATTCACCCGTCGGCGGATCAGCCAGTCGCTCTGGGGTATGCGACGACCGGTCCTCATCCTCGGCCTGACCAGGCATGATGGCTCCCCCCGGCGTCAGCCGAGGCGCTCGGCGAGCCGGGCGATCCGCTCATCCGACGCGGTCAGGGCGATCCGGACATGGCGGGCACCGGCGGTGCCGTAGAAGTCCCCCGGTGCGGCCAGCACCCCGCGCCCGGCGAGCCATTCCACGGTGGTCCAGCACGGCTCGTCGCGCGTGGCCCACAGATAGAGCCCCGCCTGCGAGCCGTCGATCCGGAACCCCGCGGAACCCAGCGCGGCGACCACCTGCGCCCGGCGGCCCCGGTACCGCTCCCGCTGGACGGCGACGTGCTCGTCGTCCCCGAGCCCGACCCGCATGGCCTCCTGCACCGGCCAGGGCATCATCATCCCGGCATGCTTGCGCAGCTCCAGCAGTTGCCCCACCATGCGGGGGTCACCCGCGACGAACGCCGCGCGGTAACCGGCCAGGTTGGACTGCTTGCTCAGGCTGTACACCGCGAGCAGGCCCTCGTGCGAGCCGCCGCAGACCCGGGGGTCGAGGATGCTCGGCACCTCGGCGACGTCCCAGGGCAGTTCGGCGTAGCACTCGTCGCTGGCCACCACGGCACCGATCGAGCGGGCCCAGGCGACCACCTTGGCCAGGTGCTCGACCGGGAGGACCTTCCCGTCGGGATTGCCGGGCGAGTTCAGCCAGACCAGCCGGACCCGTCCCGCGGCGGGCCCGAGCTGGGCGGTGCCGTCGGCGGGTACCGGAGTGGCGCCGGCCAGCCGCGCCCCGACGTCGTAGGTCGGGTAGGCGGCCTCCGGGTGCACCACGACATCGCCGGGGCGCAGGCCCAGCAGCGTCGGCAACCACGCCACGAGTTCCTTGGACCCCAGGGTGGGCAGCACCCCCGCAGGGTCCACGTCCGGGACACCACGGCGACGGGCGAACCAGGCGGCCACCGCCTCGCGCAGGGCGGGTGTGCCGTGGGTCAGCGGGTAGCCGTGGGCGTCCGAGGCCGCGACCAGCGCGGCACGGATCACCTCCGGCGTCGGGTCGACCGGCGTCCCCACCGACAGGTCGATGATCCCGTCGGGGTGGGCGCGTGCGGTCGCCGCATACGGGACCAGGGTGTCCCACGGGAAGTCCGGCAGCCTTGCGAGCAGGGCTGCCGGACCCGTGGCGTTCACCTGGGTGTTCAGTGCTCCGAACCCTGCGGCGGCAGGGCGGCGATGAGCGGGTGGTCCTTCGGGATCACGCCGAGCTTGGCGGCGCCACCCGGGGACCCGAGGTCGTCGAAGAACTCGACGTTGGCCTTGTAGTAGTCCTTCCACTGCTCCGGCACGTCGTCTTCGTAGAAGATGGCCTCGACCGGGCAGACCGGTTCGCAGGCACCGCAGTCCACGCACTCGTCGGGGTGGATGTACAGCGTGCGCTCACCCTCGTAGATGCAGTCGACCGGGCACTCTTCGATGCACGCCTTGTCCTTGGTGTCGACGCAAGGTTGGGCGATGACGTACGTCACGAGTCCTCCAATGGTCGCCGGGCCGTCGTGGCGGCCCCCGGCGGACGGGTCGGGCCTAGTATCGCCGACGCGAGGACCGCTGTGGGGACGAGGGGGGTCATCCGTGGCCGATGTCGGCCGGAACCGTGGCCGGGGCCCGGATTCCCATATCGCACAGGGGGGTACGACACCAGAGCCCGCCGTCCCCGCGGTCGCTCCGCGCAGCCCGGCTACCGGTGTCCCGAAGTTCGACGGTGTCGTCGCGCACGCCGCTGCCCCGCGCGCAGCCGGCCATGACATGGCGGGTCCCGGGTCGGCGATCGACGCCCTGGAGCGGGTGATGGCCGACCACTGGCGGGCCCTGGAACGCGATCACCTCGGCGACTGGCTGCTGCGAGCCTGCGGAGGATTCACCGGCCGGGCGAACTCGGTGCTCACCGTCGGCGACCCCGGGACCGGACTGCCGACGGCGATCGCCGCGGTGACCGCGTGGTACGCCGCCCGGGGCCTGCCTCCGACCGCCAGCCTGCCCGCCCCCGTGGAGCCGTCCGCCCTGCCCGCCGCAGCGCCCGCGGGAAGCCGGCCGACCGTCGCTGCGGAAGGACCCGAACGGGACCGTGCCCGGGAGCGGGCGGCGGCGTTCACGGCGGCCGGGTGGCAGGTGCTCGCCGGAGCGGGCGCGTACGTGCTCACCGCATCGGTGGCGGAGCTGGCCGCGACCGGTGCGGCCGCCCTGCCCGGCAGGCTGACCCTCGACCTGGCCGCCGAGCCGGACGCCGGGTGGCTGGCCGGCTACCGCTACCGCGGCCAGGAGTTGCCGCCGCAGGCGCGGGCCCTCCTACTGTCCGCCGCCGACCAGGTGTTCTGCTCGATCCGCGACGGCGACCGGACGGTTGCGGTGGCCCGGGGCTCACTGTCCGGCGGCTGGGCCGGGGTGACCGCGGTCGAGGTGGACCCGCAGTACCGCCGCCGAGGACTGGCCCGGATCCTGCTCGGGGCGGTCGCCCGGTGGGCCGGGCCGGCGGGTGCGGGGTCGGCCTACCTGCAGGTGGGCGACGGCAACGAGGCGGCCCTGACGCTGTACTTCTCCGCGGGGCTCACCCTGCACCACCGCTACGACTACCTGCGACCGGCCTGAGCGAGGCGCACCCGTAGGGCGGCACCGAACGCACGCAGCCTGATCGCAGGCCCCGGGTCGGGCAGCACCGAACGGACACCGGTCAGGCTCGGACGCCCGGCACGGACCCCGCCACCTCAGTCCAGCTTGCGGTAGGCGCTGCGGTGGTAGAGCAGCGCTCCGGTGTCGTCACGCCCGAGACCGACCGAGACCACCTCGCCGACCACGATGAGGTGGTCCCCGCCGGGGTGGACGGCGTGGGTCCGGCATTCCAGCCAGGCGCTGGCCGCCTCCAGGACCGCCGATCCGGTGACCGGTCCGCGCCGGTGCGGTACGGCGTCGAGCTGACCCTGCAGCGGGCGCCCGCGGGTGGCCAGCCAGTCGGCGGCGGGGCGGGCGGTCGCGTCGAGCATGCTGACCGCCCACTGCCCGCTGTCCAGCACCGCGTCGCAGAACCGGGAGTCGGCCTCGACGCAGACCAGGACCAGCAACGGGTCCAGCGACACCGAGGTGAACGCGTTGACCGTCATCGCATGGTCCCGGCCGTCGGCCACGGTGCTCACCACGCAGATCCCGGTGGCGAACCGGCCCACCGCACGGCGGAACTCCGCGGTGGTGGCGGGCCGGTGCCAGCGCCCTACGGGATCGCCGGGATCGCCGGGATCGCCGGGCGTCGCCTCCGCGGGTCCGCCGTCGGCAGCGGCGGACGAGGGAGGCGGCGGCACGGGGCCAGACTACGCGCGACCTTCCGGCTTCTCCTGCGGGAGTTCGCCGCCGTCCGGACCGGCGGCCGGGTGCTCCCGCAGGTCGATCACCGCGGGGGTGGCCTGCCCGGCCGGCTCGGCGGTCCGCGCCCGGTGCTCGTCCTCGGCCCGGGCGAGCAGGTCGGTGATCTCGCTGCCGATCAGCTCGTGCCGCTCGATCAGGGCGTCCCGCAGCGCGGCCACCAGGTGACGCTTGGCCGAGAGCAGTTCCAGCGCGACGGACTTCTGCGCCTGCAGCAGCTCCTCGACCATCCGGCGGCCCTCGGCGTCACCCAGGACCCGGCTGAACAGGTCCCCGCCGAACGGGGAGGACCCGCCCGCCGCGAACGAGATCAGCGTGTCGGACATCCCGGCCGCGCCCACCATCTGCACCGCCAGGCCGGTCGCGTACTGCAGGTCCCCGCCCGGGCCGGTGGTGATGTCGCCGAAGAACACCTCTTCGGCGGCCTGCCCGCCGAAGGCGATCTGGATCAGGGCCAGCAATTCGCTGCGGGACCGGGTGTACACGTCCTCGCGGTCGCCGTGGGCGAGCAGGCCCAGGGCGTTGGCCCGCTTGATGATGGTCAGCACCTCCAGCCGCCGGTGCGGTGCGACCAGCCAGGCCATCACGGCATGGCCCGCCTCGTGGGTGGCGATCAGCCGCTGCTCGTGGTCGGTGTAGCGGACCGGGTGGCCCAGCCCGACCTCGGTGACCAGCCGGGCGTGCTCGAGGTCCGCCCAGGTCATCCGGCTGTCACCGCGACGGACGGCGTTCACCAGGGCCTCGTCGAGCAGATGCTCGATCATCACCGGGGTGTACCCCTGGGTGACACCGGCCAGCGCATCCCGTCGCTCGTCGTCGTCCAGAGCCTCGACATGCGCCTTGCGGGCGAGGAAGTGGTCGACCAGCTCGCGCCGGCCCGCCTTGTCCGGGGGGTCGAAGACCAGCCGCCGGTCGAACCGCCCGGGACGCAGCAGGGCCGGGTCGAGGCTGTCCGCCCGGTTCGTGGCGGCGATCAGCAGGATGTTGGCCGGCTCCGGCCGCGGGGCGGGGATCTGCCGGTGCGCGGGCAGCACCCGGTTCACCGCACCGGTCACCGCACCCCGGACCTGCTGCCAGGGGGTCGGGGTGTCGAACGACTGCAGCTGGATCAACAACTCGTTGACCACCCCGCCGACACCCTCGCTGATCGCCGAACGGTTGTACACCGAACGGTGGTGCACCGAGGGGTCGCCGAGCAGTCCGGAACCCAGGCGGTTCAGGGGGTCCGCCGCCACCGCCGGCATACCGCCCCGGGCCATCGCGATCGCGTCGATCTCCTCGATGAACCCGATCGCGCCGCCCTCGGTCCGGGCGGCCTTGCGCAACGCGGCGAAGTACGCGCGGATCTTGCGGGCCGTCGCGCCGTACATCATCGACTGGAACGAGGTCGCGGACACGAACAGGAACGGCACCCCCGCCTCGGCGGCCATCGCCTTGGCCAGGTGGGTCTTGCCGGTACCCGGAGGACCCTCGAACAGCAGCCCGCGCCGGGGTGTCCCGCCCATCTCCTGCCGGAACCGGCGCCCGGACAGGAACAGGTCCAGCGAGCGCCGGACGTCCTCGGTGACCGCGGCCAGGCCCTTGACGTCGCTCATCCGGACCTCAACCTGTTCCGGGCGCAGCAGCACGTGCGGGGACCGCCCGGAGACGAAGGTCGACGCCGCCAGGGTCCCGATCATCACGAGGAAGAACAGCCCCGACATCAGGTACAGCGGATCCACCTGCGGCAGCGACGGCAGCCCGACCGGGTCACCGGCCAGCAGCCGGTACCACAGGAAGGCGGCCACCGGACCGAGCACGGCGGCGATCCGCAGCAGCAGGCGCCGGCGGCGGCGTTCCCGGGCGACCGCGACATCCGGCCCGGCCGGTCCCCGATCACCGTCCAGGACCGTCCCGCTGCGATCCACCTGCGCCATGCGCCCGCCTCCTCAGCTCCCGTCCGGCGCAGGTCCAGACGCCCCGCCGACCCGTCCAGCGTGAGCCGAACGGGACTGCGAGACGCGCGCGCAGGCAGGGATCGACCCGTCCGCCGCAGGGATTCACCCGCCCGGCGCAACCTGTTCGGAGCAGGCCGGACACGTCGCGTCATCGCCCTCACCCGCTGGGGAAACCGGACCACCATTCGTCACAGCGAGCGCGGCACGCCGGCAGCCGACCCCGACACGGTCGTTGGGACGAATGACGGACCGCCCCGGCCCGGGACGTCGGGCTGCCCCGGGCGTCGGCGGACGGAGCGGGACCGGGGCGGGACCGGGCGTCGGCGGACGGAGCGGGACCGGGGCGGGAGCGGGGCGGGAGCGGGCGTCGGCGGACGGAGCGGGACCGGAGCGGGACCGGAGCGGGACCGGGGTCAGTGACGGTGCAGGTCCTCCAGGGCACCGGCCAGCTGGTCGACCGCCCAGTGCAGCTCGCTCTCCTCGATGACCAGCGGCGGGGCCAGCCGGATGGTCGAGCCGTGCGTGTCCTTGGCGAGCACGCCCCGGTCGGCGAGCCGCTCGCAGACCTGCCGGCCGGTGCCGAGCCCGGGCTCGACGTCGATCCCGGCCCACAGCCCGGCGGACCGGACCCCGACCACGCCGCGGCCGACCAGCCCGCCGAGCCGGTCGGCGAGCACCTGGCCCAGCTGCCAGGCCCGGGCCTGGAACTCTCCGGTCTCCAGCAGCCCGACCACCGCCCGGCCGACCGCACAGGCCAGCGGGTTGCCGCCGAAGGTGCTGCCGTGCGTCCCGGCGGTCAGCACGCCGAGCAGTTCGCGACGGGCCACCACCGCCGAGACCGGCACGATGCCCCCGCCGAGCGCCTTGCCGAGCAGGAAGGCGTCCGGCGCGACGGTCTCCCGCTCGCAGGCGAACGTGGTGCCGACCCGGCCGAGTCCGGACTGGATCTCGTCGGCGAGGAACAGCGCCCTGTGCCGGTCGCAGGCGGCCCGGACCGCGGCGAGGTATCCCTGCGGCGGGATGATCACCCCGGCCTCACCCTGGATCGGCTCCAGGAGCACCGCGACGGTGGTCTCGTCCATCACCGCCTCCAGGGCCGCGGCATCCCCGTACGGCACCCTGCGGAAGCCCGGCGTGAACGGGCCGAACCCGTCACGTGCCACCGGGTCGCCGGAGAAGCTGACGATCGTCGTGGTCCGGCCGTGGAAGTTGCCCTCGGCCACGACGATGGTCGCCTCGTCGGCCGGGACCGCCTTGATCTCGTAGCCCCACTTGCGGCTCATCTTGATCGCGGTCTCGACGGCCTCGGCGCCGGTGTTCATCGGCAGCACCATGTCCATCGCCGGACCGCCGCAGGCCCGCGACGCCCGGTCGGCCAGGCCGGACAGCCCCTCGGCGAAGCCCTCGAGCTGATCGTGCAGGAAGGCCCGGGAGGTGAGGGTGAGCCGTTCCAGCTGCCGGCGGGCGGCCTCGACGAGCACCGGGTGCCCGTGCCCGAAGTTCAGGGCGGAGTAGGCGGCCAGGCAGTCCAGGTACCGGCGGCCGCTGACGTCGGTCACCCAACTGCCCGCGGCGGACGCGATGGTGACCGGCAGCGGGTGGTAGTTCGGGGCGAGCCGGGACGGCGCCGGCTCCGGGGCGCAGGCGGGTGCGGGGATCGCGGCGGACGCGGTCGGGCGGTCGCTGGCGGCGGTCATGGCCTGTCTCCCGGTGCAGCCTCTGGGCCTGTGCGGCGCCCGCGCCCACTCTGGCACCCGGCCGGCACGCATCTGACGGTCCCGCGCCGGTCGGCATGCCGGCGCCTGAAAGCGAGCGTAGGGACGGTATCGGTGTGCACGGTGTCGGGCGAGGCCGACGGGGATCCGGTCACCACGTGAGAGGCATTGATCACCCACACGTGACCAACGTCTCTGGCCGGTGGATGATCAGGGGCAGAAGGTGGTCCCCAGCCATCGGAGCAGGGACACGACTCGGGGAGGTCGCGGGGTGGCCGTGCGAACGACGCCCAGTTCAGGGCAGCTCGGAGACGGGCCGCCACCGGGGGATGCGGAGGAGCCGGGCGGGCAGCCGCAGCGGCAACCGGCACATCTCCTGCCGTTCTCGGTGTCCGCCGTCGTGGTGGACAGCACCGCCGTGCTCAGCATCGTCGGCCGGGTCCGCCTCGGAGCGCTGCCCGCCTGTCGGCACGCCGTCGACAACCTGCTGCGGGACGGCGTCGAGCAGATCACCGTCGACCTCCAGGTCGCCCACTTCGACGACGAGTCGATCGCCCTGCTGGCCCTGATGCGCCGCTACACCGCCCGGCACGGGGTGCGCCTCACCCTTGCGGAGATCCCGCCCCAGGTGGCCCGGGTCCTGGAACGTGCCGGGGTGAGCTGGCTGTACCGGACCAGCGCCGAGTCCTCCGGGACCGTCCCGCTGGACGACCCCCGGGGCAGCGAACGCCGCCACTCGGAGCGCGACACCCCGGACCGGCGCGCCCCGAGACCGCCGACCCCACCCCAGATCTGACCCTCCGGATCACCTGCGCGCGGTCTGACACGCGGATCGCCCGGGCGTGGTCTCGCGCCGGGTGACCGTCCCCGTCCCCGTCCCCGGTCCCGGTCCCGGTCCCCGGCAACGGTCCCGGCACCGGGGGCACCCAGCACCACACGCCCCGGCACCAGGGGCACCCAGTGCCGCGGGTCCCGGGCGCGCCTCACACCCCGGCGAACAGGTCCGTCTCACGTCCCTCGGCGTCGAACGGGGCCGCCGGCCGGCCGGTCACCAGCCGGTAGTACTCGACCCCGACCAGCGGCTGGCCGACGCCGTTGCTCAACGCGAAGAGCGGCCCGTCCACGATGATCTGGGTGGCATGCGCCCGCATCGCGGCGGCCTTGTGCCCGGTGTACGCGCTGCCGTCGACGGACGTGGTCACCTGATCGTCCGGGACGATCATCGAGGGCAGCGGACCATCGGCCGACCAGCCCTCGAACGGGTTCTCCCCCGCGGCGGTGAGCTCGGCCAGCGCCCGCCGGACGGTCGTCTCCGGCAGCACGATCCAGTAGGTCTTCGGCACCGCCCAGGCGGACCCGCCCGCACCCTCGGCCGACCCGGCCAGCTCGACGGCCCGCATCGTCACCCGGTGCGCCTGAAGGTGATCCGGATGCCCGTACCCGCCGCCCGGCTCATAGGTGACCAGCACCTGCGGACGAACCTCCCGGACCACGTCCGCCAGCCGCTGTGCCGCCTCGTCGACATCGGCGAGGGCGAAGGCGTCCGGGCTCAGATCCGGGACGGGGATCACCGAGCCGTCCGGCGCGTAGGCCATCCCGGAGTCGCGGTACATCCTGGCCTCGCGCCCGTGCCCGGCCTCCCCGAGGAAACGGTGGTCGCGCACCCCGAGCGCGGCCATCGCCGCCGCCAGTTCGGTCTCCCGGTGGGCGCCGAGCCCGCCCTCGGCGTCCGCGGCCAGGTGGGCCAACTCCGGGACGAGGATCTCCCCCAGCTCGCCGCGGGTGCAGGTGACCAGGGTGACCGCCGCGCCGGCCGCCGCGTACCGGGCCATCGTGGCGCCGTTGTTGATGGTCTCGTCGTCGGGATGGGCGTGCACCAGCAGCATGCGGTGAGTCGGCTCCGTCATGGCCCGCATTCTGCGCCATCGGCCCCGTTTCCACCGCCGCGCCAACGCCGACCTGCGCGCGCGGCAAACGGCGCTGCCTGTCCCCACCGCCCCCGTGCGGTCCGGCTGCCCGGACCGCACGGGCGGCATGAGAGGTCAGCCGCCGCGGTTGGCGCGGGCCCGGGCCTTCTCCCGGTCCACCGAGGACAGCTCGACCTTCCGGATCCTGACCGCGTCCGGGGTGACCTCGACGCACTCGTCGTCCCGGCAGTACTCCAGGCACTGCTCCAGGGAGAGCTTGCGGGCCGGAACCAGCCGTTCGAAGTTGTCGGCGGTCGAGGACCGCATGTTGGTGAGCTTCTTCTCCTTGGTGATGTTGACGTCCATGTCGTCGGCCCGGGAGTTCTCCCCGACGATCATGCCCTCGTACACCTCGGTCATCGGCTCCACGAACAACTGGCCGCGCTCCTGCAGGTTCGCGATCGCGAAGGAGGTGGCCATCCCCGCCCGGTCGGCCACCAGCGAGCCGGTGGGGCGGATCCGCAGCTCACCCACCCACGGCTCATAGGTGTCGAAGACGTGGTGGGCGATCCCGGTGCCGCGGGTCTCGGTGAGGAATTCGGTCCGGAACCCGATCAGGCCACGGGAGGGGACCTTGAACTCCATCCGGACCCAGCCGGTCCCGTGGTTGGCCATCTGCTCCATCCGGCCCTTGCGGACGGCCAGCAGCTGGGTGATCGTCCCCAGGTACTCCTCCGGGGCGTCGATCGTCAGGTGCTCGAAGGGCTCGTGCACCTTGCCGCCGATCTGGTGGGTGACCACCTGCGGCTTGCCGACGGTGAGCTCGAAGTTCTCCCGGCGCATGGTCTCGACGAGGATCGCCAGGGCCAGCTCGCCGCGGCCCTGCACCTCCCAGGCGTCCGGCCGGTCGGTGGGCAGCACCCGGATGGACACATTGCCGACCAGCTCCCGGTCCAGCCGCTCCTTCACCAACCGGGCGGTGACCTTGGTGCCCTTGAGCCGGCCGGCCATCGGCGAGGAGTTGGCGCCGATCGTCATCGAGATCGCCGGCTCGTCCACGGTGATCAGCGGCAACGGCCGCGGGTCGTCCGGGTCGGCCAGGGTCTCGCCGATCGTGATCTCCGGGATGCCCGCCACGGCGATGATGTCGCCCGGACCCGCCTGGGTGGCCGTCACCCGCTCCAGCGCCTCGGTCATCAGCAGCTCGGTGACCTTGACCTTCTGGGTGGACCCGTCCCGGCGGCACCACGTCACCTGCTGGCCCTTGCTGATCGTGCCGGACCGGACCCGGCACAGCGCGAGCCTGCCGAGGAACGGCGAGGCGTCGAGGTTGGTCACATGCGCCTGCAGCGGCACCTCGTCGTCGTAGGACGGCGGGGGCACGGCCTGCGCGAGGGTCCGGAACAGCGGCTCCAGGTTCGGGCTGTCCGGCTGCACGCCGTCCTGCGGCCGTTCCAGGCTGGCCCGGCCGGTCTTCGCCGAGGCGTAGACGATCGGGAAGTCCAGGGCCTTGTCCGGGTCGAGACCGGTGCCCTCGATGAGGTCCATGAACAGCTCGTAGGTCTCGTCCACGACCTCGGCGATCCGGGCGTCGGGACGGTCCACCTTGTTCACCACGAGGACGACCGGCAGATGCGCGGCCAGGGCCTTGCGCAGCACGAACCGCGTCTGGGGCAGCGGGCCCTCCGAGGCGTCGACCAGCAGCGCCACGGCGTCGACCATGCTCAGGCCGCGCTCCACCTCGCCACCGAAGTCGGCGTGGCCGGGGGTGTCGATGATGTTGAAGGTGATCCCACCGGCCGGGGCTCCTTCGCCGGTCCACCGCACGGCGGTGTTCTTGGCGAGGATGGTGATGCCCTTCTCCCGCTCCAGGTCGTTGGAGTCCATCGCCCGCTCGTCGACGTGCGCGTGCTCCCCGAAGGAGCCGGTCTGCCAGAGCATGGCGTCCACCAGCGTGGTCTTGCCGTGGTCGACGTGGGCGACGATCGCGATGTTGCGCAGGTCGTCGCGGGTCCGGATGGGCATGCGAAGGGGCTCGTTCCGTGGGGGGTGGGCGGCTGCTGCCAGCCGCGAGACGGGTTCATCCTACGAGCCGTGGTGACCTGGGCCGCTCCACCCTAGGGTGGGATCGGGCAACTCATGTCGAGATGTCCCTTTCCGAGCGCTCCGAGGAGCGGGGGTGCGCGCCCGTGACGCAGACCTCACCTGCGCTGTCCCTGCTCACCAGCGCCCTGGAACAGCTGCCTGAGGCGGTGCTGGTCTGCCGGCCCTGTCCGCCTACCGACCTGCCCGGCGGCCCGGTCCCCGCCCCGCCGGCCATGGAGCCGGGTTCCCCGACGGGCGACGGCCTGGCCCCCGGACTGGATCACCGGACGCCCGCGCGGACCGGACCGGCGGACTACGAGGTGGTGTGGGCGAACGCCTGCGCCCGGTCGGCCCACGACCCGGACCCGGCAGGCACGGACCTGGACCCGGCAGGCACGGACCTGGACCCGGCGGGCACGGTCGGCAGCCGATGGAGCCGGCTCTACCCGCCGGCGGCGCTCGGCACCGCCCTGACCGTGGCGGGCACGGTACTGGCCGGTGGCGGGCCCGCAGAGGGTGAACTGGCGGTGGAGGCGGGCGCGGCGGCCCGCCCCGGCCACTACCACTACCACGCCGCCCGGCTGGCCGACGGGTCACTGCTGTGGGTGCTGCGGGACATGTCCGACCGGCACCAGGTGACCGCTGACCTGGCCGACCGGGAGCGACGGCTGCGCCGGGCGCTGATCAAGCTGCAGGGCCTGCAGGACATCACGGCCGCCCTCGCCGGGGCGACCACGATGACCGATGTCGCCCGCGTGGTCACCGACATCACGTTCGAGGTGCTCGGGGTGGCCAGCGGCGGGCTGGCCCTGCTCGACCCGCGCCGGGAGACCCTGGTGTTCCGTCGGCTCACCGGGGTCTCGGAGGCCTTCCGCGAGGCGTGGGGAACCATCCCGATGAGCGAGGACAACCCGCTCTCCTGCGCCGTCCGTGAGCAGCGGCCGGTGTACCTGCGGGACCTGGCGCAGGTACGGGAACGCTGGCCCTCGCTCGCCTCCACGATGGCCGGGGAGGGCAGGGCCATGCTGCCGCTCACCGCGGACCGCCCGCTGGGCGGGATGGCCCTGGTCTGGGACCACGCCAAGGAGTTCAGCGACTCCGAGCAGCTGTTCCTGGCGACCATGGCCGCCCAGTGCGGGATCGCCCTGGCCCGGGTGCAGCTGTTCGAGGCCCAGGCCACCGCCGCCCGCCACCTCCAGCGGGCCCTGCTGCCGGCCGAGCTCCCGGCGCTGGACGGCGTCCGGACGGCGGTCCGGTACTACACCGCCGAGGGCGATGCGGTGGGCGGGGACTGGTACGACGCGTTCGCCCTGCCCAGCGGCGGGATCGGCCTGGTGATCGGCGACGTCGAGGGCCACAGCACGGCCGCCGCCGCGATCATGGGCCAGGCGCGCAACGTGATCCGGGCCTACAGTGCCGAGACCAACACGCCCGCCGAGGTGCTCACCCGGGCCAACCGCTTCCTCGCCGCGCACACCGACGTCCTGGTCACCTGCTGCTACCTGGAACTGCGGCCGGCGGACCGGACCGTGACCATCGCCAGCGCCGGACATCCCGCACCGGTGCTGGCCGAGCCCGGTGGCCAGGTCAGGGAACTGCCGATCGACCCGGGCCCCCCGCTGGGCGTGCTGGCGGACACCGGCTACGACGAGCAGACCGTGCTGGTGGCCCCGAACAGCACGCTCACGCTGTTCACCGACGGACTGGTCGAGCAGCACCCGGGCCACACGCACGGCGGCCTGCCGGACCTGCTGCACACCGCCTCCGCCCTGGCCGACCGGTCGCCGGACGTGATGGCCGACGCGCTCGCCGACCTGATCGGCGACGGTCCCGCGGCGGACGACACCGCCGTGCTCGTGGTCCAGCTCACCGACGACCCGCACGCCGGCACCCGGCACGATCCGGCCCGGCAGGCCGCGACGAGCCTGCCGACCACGACGAGCCGGGTGTTCGGTCCCTCCCCCGCGGCGACCCCGGCCGCCCGCCACTACGTCCGTGACCTGTTGCATGCCTGGGGGTTGGCGAGGCTGGCCGAGGCCGCCGAACTGCTGGTCTCCGAACTGGTCACCAATGCCGTGGTGCACACCGCGGGGCAGGTCCGGCTGTCACTGCGCCGGACCGCGGGTGACCGGGTCTGGATCGGTGTCCAGGACGACAGCGAGCGGATGCCCCGGCAACAGAGCGCCGGCGGGGACGACGTGGCCGGTCGTGGCCTGGCGATCGTCGCGCTGCTGGCGGACCGGTGGGGCGTCGAGCCCTGCTCCAGTGGCGGCGGCAAGATCGTCTGGCTGGAGCTGTGCGCCTGCGGCCCCCACGCGGCCTGAACTGCGGCCTCACAGGCGGCGTCCACGCACTGCAAGCAGGCGCACCGCAAGCAGTCGCACCGCAGAGCAGTCGGACCGAAAAGCAGACGCCGTCGCGCCGGGCCGCTGCCAGACTGGCGCCCGCAACCGCCCGCTCCGGGCGGACTCGAAGCCCGCAGCGTCCGACGGAGGCAGGGTGGACCACGGCAGGCTCGATCACGTCGTGCACCACGCGCGGTTCGAACGGCTGCCGGCGAGCATCCTGCACCGGCTCGGCAACGACCCGGGCGCCGCCCCGGAACCGTTGCTGCAGTGGGCCACCGGGCAGCTGGCAGGGCTGGCCACCCCGGTCGTCGGGCCGCCCGCCGGGGCCCGGATCAGGCACTGGTCGGCGGTCCTGCAGCTGCCGACCACCGCCGGCGACGTCTTCGTGAAGGCCAACGCCGCGGGCTTCGGACATGAGGCGGGCCTGCTGGACCTGCTCGCCCGCCGGGCCCCCGGGACCGTGATCGCTCCGCTCGCGGTGGACATCGGCCGCGGCTGGCTGATCCTTCCGGACGGTGGACCGACCCTGGCCGACCAGCCGCTGGACGATCCGGCCGGCGCCTGGCGGGACCTGCTGACCGGGTACGGGCGGGTGCAGCGCCGGCTGATGCCGTTGGCCGACCAGGCAGCACGGCTCGGCGTGCCGGACGTCCGGGCCGACTGCGCTCTGTCCCTGCTGCCCGCCGCGATCCTGGCCGCCTCGGACCCGGTGCACGGGGAGCACGCCCTGTCGCAGGCCGAGGGCGAACGCCTGCTGGCCGCCGTCCCGGTGCTGGCGGAGCTGGCCGGGGAACTGGCGGGCAGTCCGGTCCCGTGCAGCATCGAGCACAACGACCCGCATCCGGGCAACATGTTCGCGCGGTCCCGGCTGCTGTTCGACTTCGGCGACGCGGTGGTCGGCCATCCGTTCCTCGGCCTGGCCGGCGGCCTGCGACATGCCGCGGAGGACCTGCCCGGCGCCGCCGGAATCCCGCTGCTGCGCAGGGCTTATCTGGAGGCCTTCGCCGACCTTGGCCCGGCGGACCGGCTGCACCGTGACGCCGAGGTGGCGGGCGTCCTGCGCCACCTGCCCCGGGCGGCCACCTGGCTGCGCACGGTCCGGGAGGCCCGGGCCGTGTTCCCCGCCTACCTTCCGGCGGAACTGCGCGAGCTGCAGCGCGGCCTGCGGGCGCTCACCGCCCGGGCCCGTTGAACCGCAACGCCTCCGACCGCCCCCGCGACCGGCCCGGCCGGGTCACCGCGCGGTGGGGAACCGGTCCAGCAGTGCGTGCACGATCGGCACGTCCGCGGGCAGCCACGCCACGTCGAGCCACTGCCCCGGACCGAGCAGCCGCAACTCGTCGTGGTCCTCGATCGGGGCAGGCTGCCCCGCCACCACCCGGGCCAGCCAGACCCGCATGTGGTGGGCGGGCAGCATCGGCCAGCCCGCCTCGACGCCCTGCGGGCCGGGGATCTCCACACCCAGCTCGACCTCGACGCCGAGTTCCTCGGCGAGCTCGCGGTGCAGGGCCGCCAGGGGATCCTCCCCGGGCTCGACCTTGCCGCCGGGCAGTTCCCAGCCCCCCGCGAGCCGGGGCGGCTCGGTACGTCGGGCGGCCCACAACATCGACGGCCGGTTCAGGTCGTCGACGAGGGCGCCACCCACCACGAGACCGGTGCTGGTGGTGATGTCCATGAGCTCCCCTGGCGCACTTCGCGGTGCTGGCGTCACGCCACCCGAAGCGTGCCATATCCGTCGCGGATACCCGTAACCGGGCGCGCCCTCGCCGGGATCGGTGAGTGGGCGGGTGCTCGCGGCCGGCGGGCCGGCTCGACTTGCCCGTGGGTCCGGATGGGAGCAGGGTCGTCCGATGCCGTCCCTGCTGGACGTCGCCGAACTCGACCGGCGGCTGCGCGACCTGCCCGGAGTCCACCGCGAGCGGCGGGGCACCCTGTCCCTGACCGTGACCGCACCGACCTTCCCGGACGCCGTCCGCCTGGTCGGTCTGGTGGCCGAGCAGGCGGAGGCCCTGAACCACCACCCGGACGTCGACCTGCGCTGGCGCACGGTCACCTTCGGCTTCTCCACCCACTCCGCGGGCGGGGTGACCGAACTGGACCTGGAGCTGGCCCGCCGGGCGCTCGCTGCGTCCGAGGAGGTCGGCGCCATGGTGCTGCCACCCGCCCAGCGCGTGGAGATCGCACTCGACGTCGCGGACGCCGAGACCGTGCTGCCGTTCTGGCGGGCCGCGCTCGGCTATGCGCCGCGGGGGGCGCAGCCCGGTGAGGAGCCCTCCACCAACGCCGGCCCCGGGGTGGAACTGCAGGACCCGGCCGGCCGCGGACCGGTGCTGTGGTTCCAGCGGATGGACCTGCCGCGGGCCGGGCGCAACCGGTTCCATCTCGACGTCTATCTGCCCGCCGAGGAGGTCCGCGCCCGGCTCGACGCCTGCATGCAGGTCGGTGGCCGGCTGGTCACCGACGAGCACGCACCGTTGTGGTGGGTGCTCGCCGACGCCGAGGGCAACGAGGTCTGCCTGTGTACGGCCTGACCGCCCGAACCCGCAGGCTCCGCAAACCTTGTGATTTCATTCACCTATAACCGCAGATCACTGACATCGATTTAACGTTCACGCAAGGTGGTCTGAAACATCAGTGGCCACGACTCTCGACGGACCGCCTGTTGCGCTGTCGACCTGGGCTTCCAGCCGTCGTCACAGTCAGTGAATGTGATCTGCTTCTCATTCGTGGATCTCGAGCAACCTTTCGGAGTTGATTCGGCCTTGAATGCGCCCTGAGGGGGGCTTTCGACGGTGTTCCCTAGAAATCCCCCATGACCAACCGCATGGGGAACACGCAAGCCACGCGTAAGCGGAGGTTCGGCAGCAGTCGCACCTGGATCACCGGGGGCGTGGCGCTCGGCGTCGTGGCGACCACCGGAGCGGTGGCATCCGCATCGATGCACCACGAGTCCCGCACCGCCAAGTACGGCTCGCAGGACTGCGTCCGCCTCGACCAGAAGACCATGATGGCGATCTTCGAGGCGTGGATGCAGCAGGGCGGCGGCTTCCAGCAGGGCGCCATGCGCGACGTGGGCGATCAGTCCGCCCCCCTCGGCGGGGAGGCGGGCAAGAGCAGTGGCGGCGAGAGCGAGAAGTTCTCGGCCGTCAAGAAGAACGGCGAGAAGTCCGACGAGAAGTCGAAGAAGTCCGCGACACCGTCCAGCGCTTACGGCAGCCTGCAGCAGCCCCGCAACTTCCGGGTCGGGTGGCAGCCGGCGACCGTGCCGATCTCCAAGCTGAGCCTGACCGCCTGCTCCGGCAGCGGCGGGGGTGCCGTGCCGGTGGCGCCGCCCACCGACATCCCGCTGCCCACCCCGACGGTCACTCAGCCGGCCCCGCCTCCCGGGCCCACCGACGTCCCGATTCTCACTCCGACCCTCACGCCGCCCACCAACCTCCCGCCGCTGCCCACTTCGACCGTCACGCCGCCGCCGCCGCCCACCTCGACGACGCCTCCGCCGCCGCCCACCACGACGACGACGCCTCCGCCTCCGCCGCCGCCGCCCACCACGACGACGCCTCCGCCGCCGCCGCCGGCCCCGAAGCCGTCCCCCACCAAGGCCACCCCGGTCCCGACGGTGACCTCGACCGCCTCCTGACCCTCAGCCAGACCGGTCCGGACCCGCATGGTGACGGCCGCCCCCCGATCCCGGGGGGCGGCCGTCGGCGTTGTCCGGGCCCACCTGGCCGGCCGGCACCGGCGTGCCGTGGCAGATCCCGGCACCGCTACTAGCCTTTCCGGGATGAGTCAGGTGCCGCCCGGACCAGGCCAGGACACCCCCGACCCGTCCGCCGACCGGCCCGCAGCCCCCGGACGACCCGGGGAGGCCGCCGCCGAGAAGGCGGTCCACGCCGCGGAGGCCCACCACGGGGACCTCTCCGGGCGGCTGAACTGGTTACGCGCCGGCGTGCTCGGGGCCAATGACGGCATCGTGTCCGTCGCCGGACTCGTGGTCGGCGTGGCCGGTGCCACCACCGACCGGACCGCCCTGCTCACGGCCGGGATCGCCGGGCTGGTGGCCGGGGCGCTGTCCATGGCCGGGGGCGAGTACGTCTCGGTGAGCACCCAGCGGGACACCGAGCGCGCCGTGCTCGACCTGGAACGCTGGGAGCTGGAGCACCTGCCCGACAGCGAGCTCGACGAGCTGACCGAGCTCTACCGGCGCAAGGGGATCTCCGCGCGGCTGGCCCGGCAGGTCGCGGTCGAACTGACCCGCCACAACGCTCTCGCGGCCCACGCCGAGGCCGAACTCGGCATCGACCCGGAAGGGCTGACCAGCCCCTGGCAGGCGGCCGGGGCGTCCTTCGCCGCGTTCACCGTGGGCGGGTTACTGCCGCTGCTGGCGATCCTGCTGCCCGGGGCGTCGCTGCGGGTGCCGGTCTGCGCGGCCGCCGTGGTGCTCGCTCTGGCGCTCACCGGGCAGGTCAGCGCGCGGCTCGGCAAGGCCGACCCGCGGCCCGCGATCGTCCGCAACGTCGGGGTCGGCCTGGTCGGGATGCTCGTCACCTACGGCGTGGGGCACCTCGTCGGCATCTCCTTCTGACCGACCTGGGCCGCGCCGGGATCAGACCACCTCGCGCACCTCGGCGAAGTGGCAGGCCACCTGGTGACCTCCCCCGCGCTCGGCCAGCGGGGGAACCTCGGTCGCGCAGACCTCCCGGGCCTTCCAGCACCGGGTCCGGAACCGGCAGCCCGACGGCGGGTTCACCGGGCTGGGGACGTCCCCGACCAGGATGATCCGCTCCCGGCGGCGCTCCAGTTCCGGGTCGTGGACCGGCGCGGCGGACAGCAGGGCCTGGGTGTACGGGTGCATCGGCCGGTCGTACACGTCGTCGCGCGGACCGGTCTCGACCACCCTGCCCAGGTACATCACGGCGACCCGGTCGCAGATGTGCCGGACCACGGACAGGTCGTGGGCGATGAACAGGTACGCCAGGCCGAGCCGGTCCTGCAGATCCTCCAACAGGTTGATCACCCCGGCCTGCACGGACACGTCGAGGGCGGACACCGGTTCGTCGAGGATGAGCAGCTTCGGTTCCAGCGCCACGGCGCGGGCGATGCCGATCCGCTGCCGCTGTCCGCCGGAGAACTCGTGCGGATACCGGTTGCCGTGTTCGGGGTTCAACCCGACCAGGCGGAGCAGCTCCGCGACCCGGTCCCTGCCCTGGGAGTCCCACCGGCCGTGGATCTTCAACGGCTCCGCGACGATGTCGTTGACCGGCATCTTCGGGTTCAGCGAGGCGTAGGGGTCCTGGAACACGATCTGCACGTCACGCCGGACCGCCCGCAACTCCTTGGAGCGCAGGGTGGTCAGCTCGCGACCCCGGAAGCGCACCGAGCCCGAGGTGGGCCGGTGCAGCTGGAGGATGGCCCGGCCGGTGGTGGACTTGCCGCAGCCGGACTCGCCGACCACGCCCAGGGTCTCCCCCTCGTCCAGGGTGAGACTGACCCCGCTGACCGCCTGCACATGGCCGACGGTCCGCCGCAACAGCCCACCGCCCTTGATCGGGAAGTGCATCACCAGGTCGCGGACGTCGAGCAGAGGCCCGCCGGTCCCGTCCAGCGGCCGCCCGGCACCGGCGGCCTGCGTCTGGCTCACGCCGTCTCCTCGGTCCGCCCGGAGCCCTGGGAGGACGCGGGAACCGCCTGATGGTCAAGGGATCCGTTCACGGGGCGCCCACCTGCTGGGTCCGGAAGAAGGCCGTCGGGTCGGCGCTGTCGGCCATGACCGGCCAGCGGTGGCAGGCGGCGGTGTGGCTCTGCTGTTCCGTGACCGACAGTTCCGGCTCCGCCTGCAGGCAGTGGTCCTCGGCCAGCGGGCAGCGCGGCGAGAACGGGCAGCCGGGCGGCAGGTTGATCAGCGACGGCGGAGCCCCGGGGATGGGCCGCAACCGCTGCCCGCTGGTCTCCAGGCTCGGCATCGAACCGAGAAGCCCTGCGGTGTAAGGCATCCGGGGACTGCGGAACACCTGGCGGGTCTCCCCCAGCTCGACCGCACGCCCGGCGTACATCACCAGCACCCGGTTGGCCGTCCCGGCGATGACCCCGAGGTCATGGGTGATCAGGATGATGGCCGCGTTCACGGCGTCCTTGACCTCGAGGAGCTTCTCCAGGATCTGTGCCTGGACGGTGACGTCAAGGGCGGTGGTCGGCTCGTCGGCGACGATGACATCCGGCTGGTTGATCACCGCCATCGCGATCATCACCCGCTGCCGCATCCCGCCGGAGAACTCGTGCGGGTAGTTCCGCAGCCGTTCCCGGGGTTGCGGGATACCCACCAGGTCCAGCATCTCGGCGGCCCGGCCCAGGGCGATCCTCTTGCTCACCGCCTCATGGGAGCGGACGGCCTCGGCCAACTGGTCCCCGATCGTGTAGACGGGGTTGAGCGCGGTCATCGGGTCCTGGAAGACCATCGCGATCCTGCGGCCGCGCAACGAGCGCTGCTCACCGGCCTGCATGGTCAGCACGTCCCGGCCCTCGAACAGGATCCGCCCGGTGACCTGCGCCGACTTCGGCAGCAGCCCCATCACGGCGAGCGAGGAGACGGACTTGCCGGACCCGGACTCCCCGACGATGCCGAGGACCTCCCGCGCGTCCAGACCGTAGCTGATCCCGCGGACCGCGTTGACCACGCCGTCCTCGGTGCCGAAGCGGACCGTGAGGTTCTCCACCCGCAGCAGGGGGGCGTCACCGCACTCCCGGACCGACGTCGTCATCAGGCACGCACCCTCGTCTGCTTGGGGTCGAAGGCGTCGCGCAGACCGTCACCGACGAAGTTGACCGACAGCGCGATCGCGACGATGAACAGGCCCGGCCACCAGAACAGCCACGGCCGGGTGGTGAACGCCGACTCGTAGTCCGCGATCAGCTTGCCCAGCGAGGTGTCGGGCGACTGGACCCCGAAGCCGAGGAAGCTCAGCGACGTCTCCAGCAGGATGGCCTGCGCGATGGTCAGGGTCGCGTTGACGATGATCGTGCCCAGGCTGTTGGGCAGGATGTGCCGGAAGATGATCCGCCCGCTGCCGGCCCCCATCGCCCGCGCCGCCTCGACGAACTCCTTCTCCCGCAAGGAGAGGAACTCCCCACGGACCAACCGGGCCAGCGACGTCCAGACCAGCAGGCCCAGCAGCATCGCCAGCTGGAGCGGCCCGCCGCTGCTGAACCGGCCGACCACGGCGGCGATCAGCAGCAGCGGCACGGTGAGGAAGACGTCGGTGATCCGCATCAGCAGGCCTTCGACCCAGCCGCGGAAGAAGCCGGACACCGCGCCCACGACCACCCCGGTCGCGGTGGCGACCAGGCCGACCGTCAGGGCGATCAGGATGGAGCGCTGGGTGCCGCGCATGGTCAGCGCGAAGTAGTCCCGGCCCACGTCGTCCTGGCCGAACGGGTGGGTACCGATCCGCAACGGCCACAGGCTCAGCGTCGGGCCGCCGCCGTTCGTCAGCCCACCGGTGGTGGAGTACTTCTGGGCCCACCAGCCGGGCAGCCCGAGCGCCCCGATCGACGTGTAGGCCAGGATCAGCGCGCACAGGAACACGGCCAGCCCGAACAGGGCACCCCGGTGGCGCAGGAAGCGCCGGGTCACCAGTTCGCGCTGCGTCATCGCCCGGACGGTGAACTCGCGCTCCAGCAGCGATGCGGCCGGCTGCCGCGGGACGGGCCCGGCGGGAACGGCCTGCGGCGTCTCGGTCTCTGCCATGGGGTTCCTCTCGATCCGCCGGTCAGCTCAGCCGGATGCGCGGGTCAAGGTAGGCGTAGGCGATGTCGGAGATCATGTTGAAGATCACGATCGACACCGCGGTCACGATGTAGAACCCCATCACCGGGTTCGGGTCGGTCTGGGACAGCCCCATCACGAACAGGGTGCCCATCCCCCGCCGCGCGAACACCGTCTCGGTGATGACCGCGCCGCCGAGGATGTTGCCGAAGTCGTAGGCGGCCAGCGTGGTCAGCGGGATCAGCGCGTTGCGGAAGGCGTGCCGCATCACCACCGTGCGCTCGGTGAGCCCCTTGGACCGGGCGGTGCGCACGTAGTCCTGGTTCATCGTCTCGAGCATCGTCGCGCGGGAGTACCGCGAGTACGTGGCGAAGGAGATCAGCATGATCGCCAACGTGGGCAGCACCAGATGGGTGATCTGGTCCAGGACGCCCTGCCAGAAGGTGCCGGTGAAGTCCGGGGTCTGCGAGCCGATGGTGGCCACGATGCGGCCGCCCACCGCGTTCGAGTAGGCCGGGACCGCCCGCAGGATCTCGTCCACGACGATGACCGACCCGATCCCCAGCCCGGTGAGCACGCTGGCCCGGACGGCCTGCCCCCGGTCCAGCCCGCCGAGGGCGTAGCCGACGGCGGCCGCGACCACGACCGCCACCACGGCCAGCAGCAGCACGTTCGTCCAGGACGCCCACTTGGCGTCCTGAAGCCACGGCGTCACGAGGAACTGCACCACGGACCCGATGCCGGCCGTGATCAGGCAGGCGTACAGCACCCCGCGCCGCCTGAGGCCGGAGACCAGTTCCGTCACGACGACCGCGATCCCGCACGAGATCACGACGATCAGCGCCGGTCCCAGTGCGGGCCGGGCGAACCAGTCGACCGCGGACAGGTACATCAGCAGCCCGAAGGTGGCCACCGCGGCGATCCCCCGGACGATCCAGCGCCGGGTCCCCGGCCCGCCGACGATCGCACCCCAGGTGAGGCCGCTGAGCAGCGCCAGCACCAGCGCGGCGACCGGGCCGACCCTCGGGTCGTCGTACCAGTTGTTGATGTTGATGGCCAGGTACTGCTTGAGCAGCACGGCCACCCAGAAGACCGGCAGGGAGAAGAACAGGAAGGCGGAGAACGTGACCGTGTAGTCGAAACCGGAGTACTGCCGCAGGGCGGACACGATTCCGACCGTGATCCCCAGGAGGACCGCCAGCACGGTCGCGGCGGTGACCAGCCACAGCGTCGAGGCCACCGCCTGCCCCAGGAGGGCGGTGACGTCCTGGTCGTGGACGGTCCGGCCGAGGTCACAGGTCATGCCCGGCACCACGCACTTCGCGGCGCCGCCGAGCCACCGCACGTACCGCTGGGGGTCCGGCTCGTCGAGGTGCAGGATCGCCGTCCGGTGCGCCATCTTCTGCGGGAGGTTGGGCGAGTGGTCCCCGCGCAGGTCCCCGTACGGGTCACCCGAATGGGCCACCAGAACGAAGATCAGGAAGGTGGAGACCAGGAGGATGAAGAACGAGACGATCAGTCGGCGGACCACGAAGACGGCCACACAGTCACCTCCCAGCGCCGCGGATCATGGACAGGTTAGGCCAGGGGGCCGGGAGTGACTCCCGGCCCCCTGGCTGCGATCTGCAGCCCACGGTCAGCTATCGGCGGCCGCGCGCCCCGACCTCACTGCTTCAGCGTCCACTCCTGGGCGTTCCAGGTCACGTCCTGCTGGGTGGTGTTCATCTTGACGTTCTGGATCTTGGAGTCCGTGGCCACCAGGTTCGGGAAGGCGAACAGCGGGATGGTGGCCAGGTCCGTCCACAGCTGGGTGTCGATCTTCTTGAGCAGCGCCATCCGCTTGTCCGCGTTCAGCTCCTGGTTCAGCTCGGTGAGCAGGGCGTCCACCTGCGGATTGCTGTAGTAGCCGTTGTTCTGCATGCCCTTGCCGCCGGCCCTCGTCTGGTAGATCGGCGGGTTTCCGGAGACCAGCGGGGAGCCGACCCAGCCGAACATCGCGACGTCGAAGTTGCCGTCCGGCAACTCCTTGTCCCAGAAGGTGCTGGTGCCTGCGTCGACGACCTTGAACCCGGCCTGGGCGCAGGACGCCTGGATCAGGGCGATGGTGTCGGCGCGGCGCTTGTTCGGGGCGGTCGGGAGCTTCTTCCAGCCGATCCGGACCTCCGCACCGGTCTTGCCGGCCGCGGTCACCAACTGCTTCGCCTTGGCGATGTTGACGGTGTCGTACGCCTCACTGCCGATGCCGGCGACGGAGGCCGAGTACTCCTTCTGGAAGGGGAAGGTGAAGCGGGACTCCAGGATCTTCGCCTTCGGGTTGCTCGGCACGACCAGGTTGTTGACGATCTCCTGCCGCGGCACGCAGAGCGCGAACGCCTCGCGGAGGTTCTTGTCCGCGAACATGGACTTGAAGTTGAAGTCGAGGTGCTCGAACGAGTACTGGTCACCCGACTGGACACTGACCTTGCTGCCCTGCTGCTTGAGCTGGTTCAGGATGTCGACCTGCGGCTGCGGCTCCATCACGTTGATCTCGCCGTTCTGCAACGCCTGCGCCTGGGCGTCGTCGGCGATGATGCGGACGATGAGGGTCTGGGCCTTGGGCTGAGCACCCCACCACTTGGGGTTCGCCTTCAGGGTCAGCGACTGCCCGCCGGCCCAGGAGTCGATGACGTACGGGCCCGAGGAGGGGATGATGTCTTTCTTCAGCTGGCCCGCGTTGAACGCCCAGCCCTTGTTGTAGAAGTCGATCGCCTTCGCCAGGTCCGGGGAGGTCGGGGTGGCTGCGTAGTCGACGAAGGTCTTCGTCATCCCGGCCTGCGCCTCGACGATGTGCGCCGGAAGGATCGAGGTCCAGTTGAAGACCCCACCCTCCCAGTCGGCGAACGGCGACTTGTAGGTGACGGTGAAGTCCTTGTCACCGGCCTTGCAGGCGGGTGGGTTCATCTGCTCGTAGCCGACGGTGGAAGCGGCGTTGAAGCCCTTGTCGCCGGTGAGGGAGCTGTTGGCCAGCCAGGTCAGCGTGACGTCGTCGCACTCGACCGGTTTGCCGTCGGACCAGGTCGCCTTCGGGTTGATCCTGTACTTGACCGTCAGCGGGTTGTCCGAGGTCTTCTCCAGCGAGCCGAAGTCGGTGTCGTGACCGACCGAGCCGTCCGGCCTGAAATAGACGAAGCCACGCAGAACCTGGTTGAGGACCAGCGGGTTGGCCAGAATGCCGCCCCCGTCGCTCGTGTTGGAGTTGTACGCGCTGAACTCCTGCGCATACCCCAACTTGATCGTGACGGGTGCACTGCTGGCGCTGCTGCTGCTGCTCGATCCGCCGCTGCTGGTGGCGCATGCGGTGAGGGCGAGCGTGGAACCGGTGAGCAGGGCGAGCACCTTGCTCCCGGTGCGCTTCGTGCTCAAACTGTGGTCCTCCCTCATCTAGCGCAAGGGGGAGGTCAGGGCAGCCGGAATACACGCCCCTCCCCCGCCTGAGGGGCAGGCGGAGCCACCCCTTGCATAGGTCGTTGTCAATAAATCTTGCGGAGCAGCCGCCGTGCAAGCGGCGGACGGTCCCGTTACCGAGATGAAACGCCTCGGTACCCGGCCCTCAGTCGTTGTCCAACGCCAGGGCCAGTGCCTGCACCTCCCCGACCAGGGCGTCGAGAGCCTCGGCCTCATCGGTGTCGAGCTCCCGGGCCAGCACCGCAGCATGCCCGGCCAGCTTCAGGACCAGGCCGGTGAGGGCCTGCAGCTGCGGGTTCGGCTGGCTGATCCGGATCGTGGAGAAGGGGAAGGCCACGGTGATCCGGGGGTTGCCGCTGCTCACCGGGACCCGTAGGGGAGGGGACGAACGTCCGGGGGTAGGGGACTGCATGGGGTCAGCCTCGACCGCGGCGCGGCGACCCTGTCCGGGGCCTTCGTCCTCGAGTCCGGCCCGGCGACCCGCCCGTCAGCTGTACGGCGGCCGGTCGGCGTCCACCACCACGGCCCGGGCCTGCTCGTCGGACATCCCGAGCAGGCTGACCATGCTCCGGACGATCTCCTCAGGGTCGTCCGGCGGGCCGCAGTGGGCGTCGGGGACGGTGTCGGCCACCGGTTCCAGCGCGGGCAGGGGCGGCAACGGCGGCAGGGCGAGTCGCTGCCGGACCAGCTCCAGCATCCACAGCACGTCGGCGGCGGCCCGGCCGGCCAGTTCCCGCCGGTCGGTGCAGGCCAGCCGGCGGCCGTCCAGGGTGCACTCCACCCGGATCACCTCGCTGCTGCGGCGCAGCTGGGGCCGGCGGGCCGGGGCCAGGGTGTGCACGGGACCGAGTTCCAGGTCGGGCACGCAGGTACCCGCCCACCAGGTCGTCCAGGCCTCGTCCGCGGACACGGCCTGGGCCAGCAGGGCGCAGGCGGAGTCGTAGACCGGCCGGGCGTCGACCCCCACGTCGTACCGCGGGCCGCAGCCCAGCCAGCGCCGCCGGGGCAGGCCCCGCAGGTCCACCGAGTTCCCCCAGGCGGAGGTGTTGGTGCCGCTCTCCATGCTCACCTCGGGCTCGTGGTCCCAGTCCCGGCCGGTCGCCTGCTCCCAGGCCCGCGGCGCGATCCCGGCGAGGGCGGCCGCGCCGGCCAGGTCCCAGGCGCCGGCCAGGGCCGCCGGATCCGCCAGCGCCCGCTCCCAGCTGTGCCGGCCCCCGGCCACCACCGCCAGCCGGGCCAGCAGGAACCCGCGGGGGGACAGCGGGATCGTGGGGACGGCCGGTGGATCGCTGTGGTCCCGGACCGGCTGCCCCGCATGGGCGGGAGTGTCCAGTGCATGCACGACCAGGGCCAGGTCATCGGCGAAGGTGAGGATCCGGGCCGGGTCCCCGGCCGCCAGCTCGTCGGTCAGCCGGCGGACCCGCTGCTCGTCCGGGATCCCGCCCAGCTGCGCGATGAGCTCCCAGAAGTCCGCTGAGGTCACCCCGGAATGCTGCACCATTCCTTCGCCCCGCGTCCCGCCCGGCCACCCCGCAGCCGGCATCCGGCGACAGGCCCGCCCCCGGCGCCGTCGGTGGGACAGTCTGGGCCATGGACATCGGCGAGCTGAGCGATGCGGTCGAACGGATCTCCCGGAACTACGCCCAGCGGTTCGGGATCACCCGGGACACCGACTGGTTCCTGCTGAAGCTGCAGGAGGAGGTCGGGGAGCTCACCCAGGCCCACCTCATGCGGCAGGGACAGGCCCGAACGAAAGGCCGGACCCCGGAGGAACTGACCATCCGCTTCGCCGACGAGGTGGCCGACGTCCTCGGCCAGGTCCTGCTGCTGGCCCGCCACCACGAGATCGACCTGGTCGCGGCGATGGAACGCAAGTGGCTGGTCTGGGCCGAGAAGACCCCGACGCCCTGGCCGAGCCACCCACCCGTCACGACCGGAACCCCGGCCTCCAGGGCGTAGCTGCTGGTCCCGATCGGTTCGGCGGAGTGCTCACCCGAACCGTCACCGGCGCCGGGTGCGTGGATCACCCGTACCCGTAGGCTTCGCATGGTGATCCTCGAAATGGCTGTCCTGCCGGTCCGGCCCGGTCAGGAGGCGGCGTTCGAGTCGGCCATGCGCCAGGCCCGGCCGCTGATCGCCGCCACCCCCGGATTCCGCGGTCTCACGCTGTCCCGCGGCATCGAAAACCCTTCGCACTACGTGCTTCTCGTCGAATGGGACAGCGTCGAGGACCATGAGGTGGGCTTCCGCGGATCGGACGGCTACCAGCAGTGGCGGGCCCTGCTCCACCACTTCTACGACCCGTTCCCCACCGTCGAGCACTACGCCCCGGTCGCCGACCTGTCGTGACCGCCGACACGTCAAGGGATGAGAATCCCCGAGAACGGCTCGGGCCTGAGACGGTCACCGCCACTCTCGGGGGAACCAGGCCCGTACCGAGCACCGCGTCCACGCCGGGAGCGGCGGCCGGCTCCGACCCCCACCCCGGCTCCGGCTCCGACCCCGACCCGGGCTCAGGGACCGTCGCCGACCGGACCGGTCCGGGGCGCCGGCCCCGATTCGAGGGCACCCGGCACGTCGCGGCCCAACTGGCGCGTTTCACCGGCGTGCAGGCGATGTCCTGCATCTTCCCGGTCGGAGTGTTCACCGGCCTGGCACTGGCTCGCGTGGTCCCGCTGCCGATCGCCCGCTACGACGCGCTGCTGCTCTGGTGTCTGGCGCTGACGGCGGTGTGCTGGACCGCCGGTCTGGAGACCCGCCAGGAACTCCTGGTGATCGCCCTGTTCCACGGCCTTGGCCTGGCGCTTGAGGTGTTCAAGGTGCGGCAGGGGTCCTGGAGCTACCCCGGCGCCTCGACCCTGGCTGTCGGCGGCGTGCCCGCATTCTCGGGGTTCATGTACGCCGCGGTCGGCTCCTACGTGTGTCAGGCCTGGCGACGGTTCGAGCTGCGGCTGAGCGGGTACCGGGCCTGGTGGACGGCAGCGGCCGCCGTGGCCGTCTACGTCAACTTCTTCACTCACCACTACCTGCCGGACCTGCGGGTGCTGCTCGCGGCGGCCCTCGTGCTGGTGCTGTGGCCGTGCCGGGTGCACTTCACCGTCGGTGCCGAGCGGTACCGGATGCCGCTGGCGGCGTCGTTCGTCCTGATCGGGGTCTTCCTCTGGCTGGCGGAGAACGCGGCCACCCTGCTCAGCGCCTGGCGATACCCCGACCAGTACGACATGTGGCGGATGGTGCACACCGAGAAGCTCGGCTCCTGGGCACTGCTGGTGTCGGTGAGCTTCGTTCTCGTCGCTGCGGTCAAGGCGCCGGACGGGCAGACCTGTCAGAGGCTGATCCAGTACCGGCGCACAGGCTCGTCGAACCCGTGTCCGCGCGCACAAGCTCGCGTACCGCGCCGCCTGGCGCCGGGGCGGACGCCGTAGCCGATGTGCCCACCGAGTTCGGCCAGGAAGGGATTTGAGTAAGGGGTCACACATAGGCGTCGGCGCGATGGGAGATCTTGATGACCTCCACCACGACCTCGTCGTCCAGGATGCGATAGATCACCCGATACATGCCACGGCGCGCACTGCGGTAGCCCTCCAGGTCGAACCGCAGCGCCTTACCCACGCGGTACGGGTTCGCCACGAGGTCGCCGCTGATGAACTCCCACACAGCCGAAGCCACCGCCTCGGGCAGGTCCCGCTCCAAGCTGCAACGCGCAGCCCGGCTCAGTCGCAGGGCATAGGTCACGCCACTCCCCTGCCGGAGCGCTTGACCATGATGGCCGCCATCTCCTCACCCGTCGTCCACTCGGCGTCGGACTGTTCGCTCGCACGGATGGCCGCCATCGCCTCAGGGTCGGACAGGACTTCCAGGGTCTCGATGAGCGCCTCGAGGTCCTCCACCGACATGAGCACCGCCACCGGTCGTCCATTCTTCGTGATCACGATGCGTTGCCAGGTGCCTGCGACGGTCGCGACGAGTTCGCTCAGCCGAGCCTTGGCGTCAGCCAGCGAGGTCATCTCCATGACCAGAATTCTAGACACCAAGGACTGTCGACGTCGACGTACCGCGCCAGCCACAGACATATCCCGGAGGGGCCGATCACACCCTGGCGACCTTCTGATGCCCTGCGCTTCCTACGGACAGCCCCTGATCCACCGCTGCCCGGCCAAGCCCAAGCCGAGGCGCATACTGCCCTCGTGGCAACGGACGAGGAACTCGCCGCCCTCGCGACCGACGTAGAGCGTCAGTTCGCATCGGGAGCCGCGGCCGAAGAAGTCGCCCGGTGGCTGCACACCGGACCGGCGAGCAATCGCCCCATCCTGGCCATCAAGGCGCTCAGGCTGGGCAGCGGCCGAAGCCTCGCCGAATGCAAGCGCCTCGTCGACAACGCCATCCTCGACGTGGATCCCGACTACTTCGACCGGGTCGTGCCGGCCCTTCGCCGGGACGCAGCCGAGGCCCTTGGCCTACCCGACGAGGGTGGGCACGAATAGCTCAGCCCCCCGGACGCCATTGCTACAGGCAAGATCATCTGATCTCAGACGTTG
>DASTGO010000375.1:0-4479 GCA_035719045.1 Kineosporiaceae bacterium
GCGAGCGCAGCGAGCGAACCAACAGGCCCGGCGCGGGGCTCACAGCAACGACGGGCGCCAGCGAGGAGAGGCTGTGAGCGAGCGCAGCGAGCGAACCAACAGGCCCGGCGCGGGGCTCACAGCAACGACGAGCGCCAGCGAGGAGAGGCTGTGAGCGAGCGCAGCGAGCGAACCCATAGGCCCGGCGCGGGGCTCACAGCAACCACGAGCGCCAGCGAGGAGAGGCTGTGAGCGAGCGCAGCGAGCGAACCAACAGGCCCGGCCCGGGGCTCACAGCAACGACGAGCGCCAGCGAGGAGAGGCTGTGAGCGCGATGGCCGGCGAACCACGCCGCCGCGAGCGCAAGGCGATGCTCCTGCGACTGGATCCCGCGGTGCACGACGCCCTGGCGGCATGGGCGGCCCAGGACCTGCGCAGCGTCAACGCCCATGTGGAATGGCTGCTGCGCAAGGCCCTCACCGAGGCCGGCCGGATGCCCGACGCCGCGGGGGAGATCCGGTCCCGGGGCCGCCCGCCCCGGGACCGCTCCCCCGGCGGTGACGACTGAGGACTCCGCGGCGCAGACCCAGACGGTGGCCGGGCCACAACGAACGGCCCCAGGACGGTAGATCAACCCCTACAGCGCCCCACTTACCAGCCAGTAACCTCGTGGCGCTGATCACAGGCCGCAAGCCGTCCAGCAGTTGCGGCGCGGGTGGCGACGAGTCCCGTCACCACCCGCGCGGCAGGTACCCGGTCCCACCTTTCACCGCATCCCGGTCCGCGTTTCCGCCCGAACGAGGCCGTCCCGCCAGCCACGCCGACCTCCGTGGAGCCCCGATGCACCCAACCGCGCCCCTGTCCCGCCTGCGCAGCCGTCCCCGGCTGCTGGCCCTCAGCCTGTTCGCCGCCGCCGCGGCCATCACCGCCCCGACCCTCGCCCCCGCCGCCGCCGTCACCGGCACCGGCAGCCAGGAGGTGCTCCTGGTGGGGAACAACTGGGACGGCACCGCCGACGTGATCAAGTCCGCCGGCACCTTCGCGAAGGTGGGCCGGATCAACGTGGTGCCGGACAAGGCTCAGCGCCTCTCCGAGATCCAGGCCGACCCGATCAAGTGGATCTACTACCAGGCGATCCAGAGCGGCCCCGGCCAGGGCCATGACCAAATGGTCGACGACATGTACGCCACCCCGGACGGGAACTCGATCGTCGTCTCCCGGCCGAGCTTCGCCGACGTGGTCTCGATCAACATCTGGACCGGGAAGATCAACTGGCGCTTCCCGGTCGCCGGTTACCGCTCCGACCACATGGCCGTCTCCCCGGACGGTCTTCGGGTGGCCGTATCGGCGTCGCTGGCGAACACCGTGCACATCCTCGACATCAACACCGGCAAGGAGCTCGGCCACTTCTCCACCGGGGACAAGCCGCACGAGAACTTCTGGACCAACGGCGGCAAGTACCTGTGGAACATGTCCATCGGCCACGTGGACACCGCCCTGGACGACCCGTTCTGGGACTGGACCAAGGGCGACCGGCACATCACGATCGTCGACGCGAACACCTACCAGCCGGTCCGGACCATCGACATGCGGGCCCGCCTGGACGCCTTCGGCCGCAAGGACCTGTCCAACGCGGTCCGGCCGGCGGTGTTCTCCCCGGACTGGAGCAAGCTGTACTTCCAGGTGTCGTTCTTCAACGGCTTCCTGGAGTACGACGTCGCCTCCGACAAGATCACCCGGGTCGCGACGCTGCCGGTGAACCCGGCCACCAGCCCGGACCGGACCACCTGGATCCTGGACACCCGCCACCACGGGATCTCCCGCAACCCCGACGGCAGCAAGCTGTGCATCGCCGGGACGATGGACGACTACGCCACGATCATCGACCAGGCCACCCTGCAGCCGGGCGCGCTCATCACGGCGATCAAGCCGTACTGGGCGACGGCCAGCGGTGACGGCAAGGACTGCGTGATCTCCGAGGCAGGTGCGGACAAGGTCACCGCGATCGACTTCGCCACCGGCCAGAAGGTGCTGTCGGTGCCGGTCGGCTTCCACCCGCAGCGGGTCCGCCTGGCGCACCTCCCGGCCAACTGGAGCGGTCCCACCGGCTGACGACCGTCGCCCCGCCCCTCGCCGGACGCTCCACGGGTTCGCCCGCCGCCGGGACGAGGTCCGTGCCCCGGGCCGGATCCCGCCCGCGGCGGGCGAACCCGTGCAGCCGGGAGATCCGGTCGGCCGGGTCAGGTGGCCGGAGACGCACCATGCGGGGTTCGTCCTGGTGGCCGAGAGATTCGCCCCACGACGCCGTACGGCGCCGTCCCACGAGGGGACAGCGCCGTACGGGTGCCGGTGACCGGCGTCAGAGCGCCGAAGCCGCCTTGGCGATCGCCGACTTGCGGTTGGCGGCCTGGTTCTTGTGGATCACGCCCTTGCTCACGGCCTTGTCCAGCTTCCTGGACGCAGCCTTGAGCGCACGCTCCGCGGCCTCCGTGTCGCCGGCCGCAGCGGCCTGCCGGAAGTTCCGAACGAGCGTCTTGAGCTCGCTCTTCACCGCCTTGTTGCGCAGGCGCCGCTTCTCGTTCTGAGCGTTGCGCTTGATCTGGGACTTGATGTTCGCCACGTGATCTCTTCTCCGGTGCTGGTAGGTCGGTTGAGGGCGTCGGGCCGACTGGGACCTTGGCGGTGGGGATCGCCTGGTGGCGTCGGACCGGATGCGCGCACGACCTGGGCGCGCACGAAGAGTCAGCCTACCAGCGCGGTCATCCCGCCCCGGACGGGTCCACCCGGACGATCACTGCCGGCCCTTGGGCCACCGAATGTCCGGTTCGCCAGCCGGTCACCGACCCCGCCGGACAGGAGTCCGTGCAGGTCAGGAGCCTGTGCAGGTCAGATGATGTGCCGGTCAGCTGTCCCGGGAGCCGGCGATGGTGAGCACCGCCTTCTCGACGGCGTAGACGGGATCCCGACCACCGCCCTTGACCGCGGCGTCGGCCTCTGCGAGGGCCAGCACCGCCGTGGCAAGCCCGGCCTCCCGCCAGCCGGTCAGCTCGCGGCGGGCCCGGTCCACCTGCCAGGGCGCCATCCCGAGCGCGGCGGCCAGGTCGGCGGAACGGCCCCGTCCCGCGGCCTGCACCTTGGCCAGCGCACGGACCTTCGCGGCCAGGGCGGCCACCAGTGGGACCGGGTCGGCGCCGGTGGCCAGGGCGTGCCGCAGCAGGGCGAGCGCCTGGTCGGCCTGTCCGGCCACCGCGGCGTCGGCCACCCGGAACCCGGTCACCTCGACCCGGCCGCCGAAGCGCACCTCCACATGGTCCGCCTCGACCCGGCCGGACCCTTCGGCGTCCTCGGCGAGCTGGGAGCAGGCCGAGGCCAGCTCGCGCAGGTCGGTCCCGACCGCGTCGACCAGCGCCCGGATCGCCTGTGGGGAGGCCTTGCGCCCGAGCCGGTGGAACTCCGCGGTGACGAAGTCGACCTTCTCGTCGTCCTTGGTGATCGGCTGGCAGGCGGCCTCGGGTGCACCTGCGGCCCGGGCCGCCTCCAGCAGGGGCCGGGCCCGCGAGCCCCCGGAGTGCCGCAGCACGACGCAGGCGTCCGGAGCGGGGGCCTTGACGTAGGCGGTCGCGTCGGCGACGAACGCGTCGTTGGCGGCCTCGACCCCGCTGACCACGACCGTCATCGCGCCGCCGAACAGCGACGGGCTGGTCAGCAGTTGCAGCCGTCCGGGCTCGTAGCCGGCGGCCTCGATCCGCTCCACCTGCAGTTGCGGGTCCGCCTCCCGGGCTGCGGCCAGCACCGCGGCGACGGCCCGCTCGGCGAGCAGATCCTCACCGCCGACCACGAGCACGAGCGGCGCGGGCCGCAACTGCTCCGGAGGTACCCCGCGCGAGCCGGCGGACACCCGGGACGAGCCCGAGGACCGGGACCTGCCGGTTGCGCTGCGGGACGGGGTGGCTGCCACGGCGGACAGCCTGCCATGCCCCGCCGACGCCCGGCTCACCCACACGGACGGGCCGGCCCCGGATGCCCACCCGGCTTCGAGTCGGCCTTGCCGAACACGCGCGGCGCACCCTGCCACACGAGGCATATCAACACAAGCACTTTCGGTGACATTAGGTCCAAGAAGCGATCTGCGGACCAGCCGTTCCGCGCAGGAGACCACCCGAACACCGGATGGGAGAGCGCGTTGCGTAGTTGCATAGTTACTTCTGGCTTCAGCGGGCGGTTGCCGGACAGTCACCGAGTGACCGGAGCCCGCGACGAGGCCCACCAGCGCGGTGGCGCTGGCCGTGAGCGTCCAGGCCGGCCAGCGTCACCCGATCCACGTTCCTGGCGCCGCCAGATGGAGGGGCCGCCACGGTCGGCAGGGCACCCGCCCGTGCCGGCCGACCGTGGCGGCGGCGGCGCCGGGGCGGCCCCTCCCCCGTTCCGGTGCGATGGGGAAGCCTGCGCGAGGCCCGCTCGAGGCCACTGCACGTTCGCCTGCCGTCGCAGACTCCAGTG
>DASTGO010000376.1:0-10551 GCA_035719045.1 Kineosporiaceae bacterium
CTCGCTCCCTGATGTACTTCGTGGACTCCGCCGGCGACATCGCCAGAGTCTTGAGGTGGTCGAAGACGGCGTTGAGGCGCTCGATCTCCCGTGGCGACTCCAGGAACAGTTCACCACCGGCGCTCTCGCAGTACCCGAGCGGGGGTTCGTCCCGTTCGAAGGTCAGGATGGCGAACCCGCCCCGGTCGGCCAGGGTGGCTCCGGCCGCGAACCGCAGCACCTGCACGGTGACATTGGGGCTGGCAGCCAGCCGCACGATGTGCTCGAGCTGGGCGCGCAGGACGTCCTGGCCGCCCACCTCGGACAGGAGGGTGGCCTCCGACAGGATCGCGTGCAGTCGCAGCGGTGACGGGCCGCGGCTGAGCACCTGCTGCCGGGTGAGCCTGGCCTGCACGCGCTGCTCGATCGCCTCGTGATCCGTCTCGCGGCCGACGCTGCTGACGGCGCGGGCGTAGTCCTCGGTCTGCAGCAGCCCCGGCACCAGGGTCGGCTGGAAGTTGCGCAGTTCCACCGCCTCGGCCTCATAGGCGATGAAGGTGGCATAGCGGCTGCTCAGGGTGTCCATCCGCTGCCACCAGCCCGACTCGCGCAGTTCGCGGGCGACGGCCAGCAGCGAGGTGCCCGGCTCACCCTCCAACGGCACGTCGTAGGCCATCAGCAGCTCGATGACGTCACCCGGCCGGGGTTTGATGTCGCCCGTCTCGATCCGGCTGATCCGTGACGCAGAGCAACCGAGCTGCTTGGCGGCCTCCTCCATGGTCCATCCGCGCGCATCGCGAAGTTTGCGCAGTTCACGGCCGAGACGGCGGGACCGCGGGGTCGGAGGGGTGAAACGGGCCACCGGCACATCCTTCCGCATGGCGCGGCGGGCTCGGTAGCGATTGGTAACCATGATGTTGCGGATTTGAGGATCGTCCAAATGCACCGAATAGCTTGCTCTGCATCAATTGATGGGCAAGGATGACGGTCACGCACGGCGCGTCCGGAAGTTCCGCACTCGGCCCGGACGTGCCGTGCCGCCAGCCTTCGGCAGACCCAGGCGTTCGGGGGACCGTGGCGTGACCAGAGGTGACGAGTCCCCGGGGCTCAGCGAGGCGCAGGTGGACTTCTACCTGGAGGTTCTGGTCGTCCACGGCTCGGTCTTCGGTGCGAGCTACTGCGCCAGGTGCGGTGTCGCCTACTGCCCCGACTGGGTGGACGCCTATGACCGGTTGACCGCCGCCCGGGTGCCCATCGAGCCGTCGTGACGGCGCCGCCCGTACCGGCAACCGGTTCGCCGTGTACACCCCCGGTCAGGGAACGTCACTCGCCCTGGAGCCTGCGGGCCTGCGTCGCTTGCCGGGGCAGGTGCCGCAGCGGTCCTGGCCTCGGTCGGGTGCCGCCGCGGGCCGCCCGGTAGTCGGGGCGGTCGATCCCCAGTCCCTCGCCTCGCCCGGCCCGGCAACGACCGTAAGGTGACGGCATGAGCCTGAGCACCTGGGCACCCGCCGAGGAACTGCGCGCCCAGGGCGCTGCCGCCCGCAAGTTGGCGCCCGCCACCCTGCTGGCCGCGGCCTCGGCCCGCGTGCTCCAGACCGGTCCGGAGTCGGCCGGGCCCGCGATCGGGATCGTCGAGGCGGCCAACGCCGGCCGCATCGCCGACCTGGTCCCGATCCGGATCGGGCGGATGGCCAGCTCGCCGTTCGCCTTCCTGCGCGGTGCCGCCGGGGTGATGGCGGCCGACCTGGCCGGCGGGGCGGACAGCGGGCTGTACGGCTGGATCTGCGGGGACGCCCACGCCGCCAACTTCGGCCTGTACGCCTCCCCGGAGCGCCGGCAGGTGATGGACGTCAACGACTTCGACGAGACGGTGATCGGCCCCTGGCACTGGGACCTGCTGCGGCTGGTGACCAGCCTGGTCTGCGCCGGGCGGGAGTCCGGGCTGCCCGAGCAGCTGTGCGCCGACGCGGCCCGCGACTGCGCAGGGGCGTACCGGGCGGCGATCGAGGAACTTGCCGCGATGCCGTTGCTGGAGGCCTACTACCTCACCACGGACCACTCCACCCTGGCGCACCACGACATCGAGCACCTGAGCGAGACCTTCGACCGGGTGCGCAAGAAGGCGCGCAAGAACACCCACCGCCGTGCCGTGGAGAAGTTCGCCCAGCAGCTCTCCCACGAGCACCTGCGCTTCGTCGACGACCCGCCCGTGCTCACCCACCTGCCCGCCGAGGAGGCCGAACGGGTGGTCGCCGGGCTGGTCGAGTTCGGCCGCAGCCTCGACGAGGAGGTGCACGCCCTGCTGGACCGGTTCACCGTCCGGGATGTCGCGCACCGGATCGTCGGGCTGGGCAGTGTCGGGAACCGCAGCTACGTGGTCCTGCTGGAGGGCAACACCGACGATGCGCTGGTCCTGCAGATCAAGCAGGTCCGCCCGTCCGCCGTGGCGCCGTACCTGCCCGCGGGGGCCCGTGCCGCCGGCGGCGACCACGACCACGACGGCCGCCGGGTGGTCCGCGGCCAGCGCTGGATGCAGACCGTCAGCGACATCCTGCTCGGCTGGACGACCATCGACGGGCAGCCGTACCTGGTCCGGCAGTTCCGGGACATGAAGGGCAGCATCGACCCGACCACCCTCAAGGCCAAGGAGCTCGACGACTACGCCCGGGTGGTCGGTGTGGTGCTCGCCCGGGCCCATGCCCAGTCCCTGGACCCCCGGGTGTTGCACGGCTACCTCACCACCACCGACTCCGGCGCCGACGACCCGCAGACGGCCGGTGCGGAGTTCGACGGCGCGTTCGCCCGTTTCGCGACCGCCTACGCCGACCGCACCGTCGCCGATCACCAGGCCCTGCTGGCCGCGGTCCGGGCCGGGCGGCTGCCCGCGGAGCTCGGCGTCTGAGCGCTTCGCCGCGGGGGGCGGTCCGTCATTCGTCACACCGGGCCGGGACCGCCCCGACACGCCGCCGACACGGCCAATGAGACGAATGACGGTACGTCCGGGTGCGGGGTCGCGGGCGCCGCGGATTCCGGCCGCCGTGTCAAGAGGTCGTGAACGTCCTGCACCGGGGCGTTGAAGGCGCGTCAAGGCCACTGGCGGACGGGTCCGCGGCTGCGGAGGGTGGAATGGCGGCCCGCTGCCCGGGCAGCGTCAACCGGTACCGAATGGTGGAAACCTGCGATGGCTGATCTGGTCTTCGTCCTGCTGAGCGTGGGTGTGTTCGCCGTGCTCGCCCTGATCGTCCGGGGGGTCGAGCGGCTGTGAACTGGCAGAACGTGGTGGGACTGCTGGTCTCGGTGCTGCTGGTCGGCTACCTCGTGGTGGCCCTGCTGCTGCCGGAGCGGTTCTGATGTCCGACACGACGGCGGGGCTGCTGGCCCTGCTCCTGCTGATCGCCGCTCTGGTGGCGGCGTACCGGCCGCTCGGCGACTACCTGGCGCGGGTGTTCACGTCCGAGAAGCACGCGCGGGTGGAGCGCTGGATCTACCGGGCCTGCGGGGTAGACCCGGACGCCGACCAGCGGTGGCCGGTGTACCTGCGCAGCCTGCTCGCCTTCTCGCTGGTGTCCCTGCTGCTGCTGTACGCCCTGGAGCGGTTGCAGCCGCATCTGCCGTGGGGGCTGGGTCTCGCCGGGGTCGACCCGGCCCTGGCCTGGAACACGGCGGCCAGTTTCGTCACGAACACCAACTGGCAGAACTACTCCGGCGAGTCGACGATGGGCCACCTGGTCCAGATGGCCGGCCTGGCGGTGGAGAACTTCACCTCCGCGGCGGTGGGGATCGCGGTGGCGGTTGCGCTGGTGCGTGGGTTCGCCCGGCAGCGCACGGACCGGGTCGGCAACTTCTGGGTGGACCTGGTGCGCTGCATCCTGCGGGTCCTGCTGCCGCTGTCGGTGCTGGCGGCGGTCGTGCTGATCGCGGGCGGGGCGGTCCAGAGCCTGCACGGGTTCACCGACGTGCACACGCTTTCCGGTGCCGCGCAGGCGATCCCGGGTGGTCCGGTGGCCTCGCAGGAGGCCATCAAGGAGTTGGGCACGAACGGCGGCGGCTTCTTCAACGCCAACTCCGCGCACCCGTTCGAGAACCCCACCGCATGGACGAACCTGTTCGAGATCTTCCTGCTGCTGGTGATCTCGTTCAGCCTGCCGCGCACCTTCGGCCGGATGGTCGGCGACGACCGGCAGGGGTACGCCATCGTCGCGGTGATGGCCCTGTTCTGGGTGGCGTCGGTCGGGGCGAGCTGGGCGCTGGAGACGCACACCCAGCCGCCCGCCGTGGCCGCCGCGCACGCCTCGACGGAGGGTAAGGAGACCCGGTTCGGGATCCCCAACTCCACGCTGTTCGCCTCCTCGACCACGTTGACGTCGACCGGGGCGGTGGACTCCTTCCACGACTCCTACACGCCGCTGGGGGGCGGGGTCACGTTGGCGGACATGATGACCGGCGAGGTGGCGCCCGGCGGAACGGGTTCCGGGCTCTACGGGATGCTCGTCCTGGCGATGATCACCGTGTTCATCGGCGGGCTGATGGTCGGCCGGACCCCGGAGTACCTGCGCAAGAAGATCGGCGCCCGGGAGATGAAGCTGGCCAGCCTCTACCTGCTGACCACTCCTGCCTTCGTCCTGGTCGGGGCGGGTGCCTCGGTGGTGCAGCAGTCCGCGGTGTCCGCCGCCACCAATGCCCCGGGCCCGCACGGGCTGACCGAGATCCTCTACGCATTCACCTCGATGGGGAACAACAACGGGTCGGCGTTCGCCGGGCTGGGCAGTAACACCCCCTGGTTCAACGTGGCCGGCGGGATCACCATGCTCGGCGCCCGGCTGGTCCCGATCATCTTCGTCGTCGCGCTGGCCGGCAGCCTTGCCCGCCAGCAGCACGTGCCGGTCACCGAGGGGACGCTGCCCACACACCGGCCGCTGTTCGCCGCGATGCTCGCCGGAGTCGTGATCCTCTTCGTCGCCCTGACCTACTTCCCGGCCGTCGCGCTGGGCCCGCTCGCGGAGGGACTGCACTGATGTCCACCCCCACGCTCCAACCTCCGGCCGGAGCCCCCGGAACGGGCGGAAACCCTGGTCCGGAAACGGGTTCCGCGACCGCCGCGCCGTCCCGGGTCGGTGGCGGGCTACTCGAACCGCACATGGTGTGGAAGAGCCTGCCGGACGCGGTCGCGAAACTGAACCCGGCGACGCTGGTCCGCAATCCGGTGATGTTCATCGTCGAGGTGGGGTCGGCGCTGACGACGGTGTTCGCGATCGCCGAGCCGTCGGTGTTCGCCTGGACCACTACGGTATGGCTGTGGGCGACCGTGGTGTTCGCCAACCTCGCCGAGGCCGTCGCTGAGGGCCGGGGCAAGGCGCAGGCTGCGACTCTGCGGGCGACCCGCACCAGCCTGACCGCACGCCGCCTGGTGTCCTGGACGCCGGGGGCCGTCGATCCTTCCGAGGAGGCGGTCGCGGCCACCGAGTTGCGGCTCGGTGACGTGGTCGTGGTGGAGGCCGGGCAGATCATCCCCGGCGACGGCGACGTGGTGGAAGGCGTTGCCAGCGTTGACGAATCGGCGATCACCGGCGAGTCGGCGCCGGTGATCCGGGAGTCCGGAGGCGACCGGTCCGCGGTCACCGGCGGCACCAAGGTGCTGTCCGACCGGATCGTCGTGAGGATCACCTCCAAGCCCGGGGAGACGTTCATCGACCGGATGATCGCCCTCGTCGAGGGAGCCGCCCGGCAGAAGACCCCGAACGAGATCGCGCTGAACATCCTGCTGGCCAGCCTGACCATCGTGTTCCTGCTCGCCGTGGTCACCCTGCAGCCGTTCGCGGTCTACTCCGGCGCCGAGCAGTCCATGGTGGTGCTGGTGGCCCTGCTGGTCTGCCTGATCCCGACCACGATCGGCGCGCTGCTGTCGGCCATCGGCATCGCCGGGATGGACCGGCTGGTGCAGCGCAACGTGCTGGCGATGTCCGGGCGGGCGGTGGAGGCCGCCGGGGACGTGAACACCCTGCTGCTGGACAAGACCGGGACGATCACCCTCGGGAACCGGCAGGCCGTGGAGTTCCTTCCCGTCCCAGGTATTGAGCTGGCCGACCTGGCCGACGCCGCGCAACTGGCCAGCCTCGCCGACGAGACCCCCGAGGGCCGCTCGATCGTCGTGCTGGCCAAGACACAGTTCGACCTGCGCGAACGTGCGGCGGGCGAACTGATCCACAGCACCTTCGTGCCGTTCACCGCCCAGACCCGGATGAGCGGTGTGGACCTGGAGGCCCGGGACGGGCAGCCGGAGCGCCAGGTGCGCAAGGGAGCCTCGTCCGCGGTGCGGGCCTGGGTGCGGGAACAGGGGGCCGTCCCACCGGACGAGCTCGGCGCCCTCGTGGACGGGATCAGCGCCTGCGGCGGCACCCCGCTCGTGGTCGCGGAGACCGTCGGCGGGACCGCACGGGTGCTCGGCGTCATCCACCCCAAGGACATCGTCAAGGCCGGCATCCGGGAACGGTTCGACGAGATGCGCGCGATGGGCATCACGACCATCATGATCACCGGGGACAACCCGTTGACCGCGAAGGCGATCGCGCAGGAGGCCGGCGTCGACGACTTCCTCGCCGAGGCCACCCCCGAGGACAAGATGGCGCTGATCAAGCGGGAGCAGGCCGGCGGCAAGCTGGTCGCGATGACCGGTGACGGCACCAACGACGCGCCCGCCCTGGCCCAGGCCGACGTGGGGGTGGCGATGAACACCGGGACCTCCGCCGCCAAGGAGGCCGGGAACATGGTCGACCTGGACTCCAATCCCACGAAGCTCATCGAGATCGTGGAGATCGGCAAGCAGTTGCTCATCACCCGGGGCGCGCTGACCACGTTCTCGATCGCCAACGACGTCGCCAAGTACTTCGCGATCATCCCGGCGATGTTCGTGACCGTGTACCCGGGGCTCGGAGTGCTGGGCATCATGCGGCTGCACAGCCCGGAGTCGGCGATCCTGTCCGCGGTCATCTTCAACGCGCTGATCATCGTCGCGCTGATCCCGCTGGCCCTGCGCGGCGTGCGCTACCGGCCGACGTCGGCGTCGAACCTGTTGCGCCGCAACCTGTTCGTCTACGGGGTCGGCGGCCTGATCCTGCCGTTCCTCGGGATCAAGGCGATCGACCTGCTGGTCCAGTTCATCCCCGGACTCCGCTGAGCCGGCGCCACGAGAACGGGAGAACACCTGATGAGCACTGATCTCGCCACCCCCGCACCGGCTCCGGCCGGCACCGTGCCGGGCGCCGGCCCGACCCGCGGCGGCTTCCGGCAGCACCTGGCCGGCCTGCGGATGATCCTCGTCCTCACCCTGGTCACCGGGCTGATCTACCCCCTGGCGGTCACCGCGATCGCGCAGCTGCCCGGGCTGAGCTCCCGCGCCGACGGGTCGATGGTCACCGACGCCACCGGCAGGGTCGTCGGGTCCCGGCTGATCGGCCAGGGCTTCGTGGATGCCTCGGGCAACCCGTTGCCGCAGTGGTTCCAGTCCCGCCCGTCCGCCGCGGGCAGGAACGGCTGGGACCCCACGTCCTCGGGCGCCTCCAACCTCGGACCCTCCAACGAGGCCCTGGTCAAGGCGATCAACGACCGCCGGACCGCGATCGCCGCCTTCGACAGCGTTCCCGGGCACGCCGTCGAGCCGGCGACCGTCCCGGCCGACGCCGTCACCGCGTCGGGCTCCGGCCTGGACCCGGACATCAGCCCGGAGTACGCCCGGCAGCAGGCCTACCGGGTCGCCCGCGCTCGGCACCTGGACGCGGGCGCGGTACTGGAGCTGGTGGACCGGTACACGACGGGGCGGGCACTGGGCTTCCTCGGGGAGCCCACGGTGAACGTGCTGGAGCTCAACCTCGCACTGGCACGGCTGTCGTGACGGATCGGTCGGCGACGTGACGACACCGCGCGACGGTGAGCCCGTCCGGGCCCCCACCCAGCCGCGCCCCCGGGGGCGGCTGCGGGTCTACCTGGGTGCAGCCCCCGGCGTCGGCAAGACCTACGCGATGCTCGGTGAGGGGCACCGCCGCCACGACCGCGGCACCGATGTCGTGATCGGACTGGTGGAGACCCACGACCGGGCCCGGACCGCGGGGATGGCGGTCGGCCTGGAATCCGTTGCGCGCAGACGGATCGAGTACCGCGGGGCCGTGTTCACCGAATTGGACGTGGACGCGGTGCTGGCCCGCCGGCCGAGGGTTGCCCTGGTCGACGAGCTGGCGCACACCAACGTCCCCGGCAGCCGCAACCCCAAGCGCTGGCAGGACGTCGAGGAGCTGCTCGCCGCGGGGATCGACGTGATCACCACGGTGAACATCCAGCACCTGGAGTCGCTCAACGACGTCGTGCAGCGGATCACCGGGATCCAGCAGCGGGAGACCGTGCCGGACGCAGTGGTCCGTGCCGCCGACCAGGTTGACCTGGTGGACATGAGCCCCGAGGCGCTGCGCCGGCGGATGGCGCACGGCAACGTGTACGCCCCGGAGAAGGTCGACGCAGCCCTCGGGAACTACTTCCGGGTCGGCAACCTCACCGCCCTGCGCGAACTGGCGCTGCTCTGGCTGGCGGACAAGGTCGACGACGCCCTCGAGCGGTACCGCGCCGACCACGGGATCACCGACACCTGGGAGGCCCGGGAACGGGTGGTGGTCGCGTTGACCGGCGGGCCGGAGGGCGACGCGCTGATCCGCCGGGGTGCCCGGATCGCCGCCCGCACCGGCGGCGGGGAACTGCTGGCCGCCCACGTCATCCGGTCCGACGGGCTGGTGGGCTCGAACCCGGCCGCGCTGCAACGGCAACGGGTCCTCGTGGAGTCCCTCGGCGGCAGCTACCACCAGGTGATCGGCGACGACGTCGCCACCGCCCTGATCGAGTTCGCCCGCGCCGAGAACGCGACCCAGCTCGTCCTCGGCGCCAGCAGCCACAACCGGTTCGCCGCCCTGCTCTCCGGCAGCATCAACCAGACGGTGGTCCGGCTGTCCGGCCCGATCGACGTCCACATCGTCACCCACGACTACGCCGCCGACCGGCGCGGGCTGCCCAGGCTGCGGGGCGGGCTCACCGCGCGCCGCCGGCTGCTCGGGCTGGCCGTCGCCGCCGCGGGCCTGCCGGCGCTGACCGTGCTGCTGTCGCTGGACCGGCCAGCCCTCAACCTCACCAGCGACGTGCTGCTGTACCTGCTCTCGGTGATCGTCGTGGCGCTGGTCGGCGGGTTCTGGCCCGGCCTGGTCGCCGCCCTGGTCGCCTCCGGGTGCCTGAACTACTACTTCACCCCGCCGCTGTACCAGTGGACGATCTCCGAGCCGAACAACGCCCTCGCTCTCGGGGTCTTCGTCGTGGTGGCGGCGCTGGTCAGCAGCGTCGTCGACCTGGCCGCCCGGCGGACCGTGGTCGCCGCCCGGGCCTCGGCGGAGTCGCAGATGCTGGCCACCCTCGCCGGGACGGTGCTGCGGGGCGGGACCGCTCTGCAGGCCTTGCTGGAACAGGTCCGCGGGGCGTTCGGGCTGACCGGGGTGATCCTGCTGGAGCGGGTGCCGGGCAGGTCGGCCGCCGTCCAGGACTGGAAGCCGGTGGCCTCGGTGGGCGAGGTGTCCTGCACCGGGCCGGGCGACTGCGACGCCGAGGTCCCGATCGGCACCGACCTGATGCTCGCGGTCAAGGGCCGGACCCTGGCCGCCCACGACCGGCGGGTGCTCGACGCCGTCGCCGCCCAGGCCGCCGTCGCCCTGGAACAGCAGCGGCTGGCCGACGAAGCCGCGGCGGCTCGGCCCGCACTGGAGGCGGACCGGATGCGCACCGCCCTGCTCGCCGCCGTCAGCCACGACCTGCGCACCCCGCTGGCCGCCGCGAAGGCCGCGGTGACCTCCCTGCTCAGCCCGCAGGTGCGGCTGCCGGCGCAGGAGCGGGCCGAACTGCTGCAGGCCGCCGACACCTCCCTGGACCGGCTCGACCGGCTGGTCGCGGACCTGCTGGACATGAGCCGGCTGCAGGCCGGTGCGCTGTCGGTGTTCCCGCGCCGCCTCGCCCTGGACGAACTGGTGCCGCTGGCGCTGGACCAGATCGGCGAACCCGCCCGGGAGGTCGTCATCGACGTGGACGAGCAGTTGCCGGCCGTCACCGCCGACCCGGCCCTGCTGGAACGGGTGATCGTCAACCTGATCGCGAACGCGCTGCGCTACTCCCCGCCGGACCGCCCGCCGCGGATCACGGGCAGCAGCCTTGACGGCCGGGTCGAGCTCCGGGTGATCGACCGCGGGCGGGGGATCGCCGAACAGGACCGGGAGCGGATGTTCGCGCCCTTCCAGCGGCTGGGGGACACCGACAACACCTCGGGGGTCGGCCTCGGGCTGGCCGTGGCCCGGGGACTGACCGAGGCGATGGCCGGGACCCTGGAACCGGAGGACACCCCCGGCGGCGGCCTGACCATGGTGGTCACCCTGCCGGTCGCCGCCCCGGCCGCACCGGCCCTGCCCGACATCACCGGGAGGGCCTCATGACCCGGATCCTGGTGGTCGACGACGAGCCGCAGATCCTGCGCGCGCTGACCATCACGCTGCGGGCCCG
>DASTGO010000377.1:0-3257 GCA_035719045.1 Kineosporiaceae bacterium
CTCCCACCCTCCCCGGCGACTCCCGGATCAGGCTGCCTCCAGCTTCACCCCACCGCTACGACGACGGGGCGACGGGGGTCTCTCACCTCCGTTCGAAACAAGCAGCGCCTCGTGGCGCACCTGATCAGTCAGGAGAGCCGGAATTCGTCACGGGCCAGCCGGACATGGGGCCGTGACCGTGAACCCGGTCCGGGAGGTGGGCCGCATCGAGAGCACGCCTGCCCGGCCGCCCCGGGCCCTGACCGCGGCTGATCGGAAGCAGTGGCTCGACGCTCTCGAAGCTGACAAGCACGCGCGGGCCTGGGACCTGCCGGACCTGACCCGGATGATGCTCGCCACCGGATGCCGGATCGGCGAGTGCCTGGCGATCGGCTGGACCGAGGTGGATCTCGACGAGGCGACCGTGGATGTGTGCTGGCACCTGGTCCGCCGGACCGGGGTCGGCCTGCTGCGGCTGCCCACCACGAAGTCGGGGGAGAAGGGCGAACGGCTGATCCCGCTCCCGGGCTGGGCGGTCGCCATGCTCAAGCGCCGGCGGGCTGCCATCGGCCCGGACGTCGAGGCGGTGTTCCCCGACTCCCTCGGCGGCTGGCGGGACCCCTCCAACGTGCGGCGGGCCTGGCGCGCGGCCCGGGACAAGGCCGAGATGAGCGGCCTCGTCAGTCACACCCTGCGCAAGACCGTGGCCAGCTTCCTCGATGACGCACAGATCTCGGTCCGCAAGATCAGCGACCAACTCGGGCACGCCAAGGTGTCGATGACCCAGGACCGGTACCTCGGCCGGCGGCTCACCGACCGGCAGACCGCGGACGCCCTGGAAGGGGTCTTCGAGGTCCCCGAGGACGAAAAGAGTCCCAATAGTGTCCCGACGGAGGAGGGCCAAGATGGACAGGCCACCCCTGACCAGGGCTGATAGTGGGCCCCGAGGGGCTCGAACCCTCAACCCGCGGATTAAAAGTCCGCTGCTCTGCCTGTTGAGCTAGAGGCCCGTGCGATGTGGCGGCCATATCTGGTCGGCTGCCGGCACCGCTGCCCTAGCGTAACGCCCGCGCAAGTGCTACTGCGGGCCCGTTGCCGCGGCCGGGCACGCGAACGGGTCCGCCGATCGGGACCGGCGCGAACTCCCGCGGAGGCTCGGGTCGTCTGACCCGCTCTGCTGCAACGGATCGCGCCTCGTCGATCGCCCGTGCCGGGGGCCGGGTGCCGGGTGCCGGACGATGCCGGGAAAGGGTCCTGGCATCGTCCGACACCCGAGGGGGATCGATCAGGTGCCGGGGTGGTGGACGGTGGCGTCCGGGCCTGGGTAGACCAGTCCCTCGTGCCCGTCGGACCAGCGCACCCGGTACGGCGGGTCGCCGTCCGGGCCACGCACTTCGATGATCTCCCCCGACCGCTGTGGCCCGTCGACGTGTGTCGCGTTGACCACGAGCTGGTCACCTACTGTTGCCTTCACCGTCAGCCACCTCCCACGCCGCGCGTCGTCCGCCGGGCCCCGTCCCGCGGGCGGCACCCCACCTTGGGTGCCGGGCCTGGTGCCGGGGGCCTGCGCACCTCCGACCCTCCGACGGTACCTCCGGTGCGGCCCGCTGCCGAGTTCCGACCGGCCCGACCGCCCGGATGGCCCGTGTGGCGTCGGCGTGTCGGCTGCGAACGGGTCGGGAGGGCCGGGAGTCCGCTGGGGACCGGCCGGGAGGATGCTGCGGCGGGCCGATCAGGGGAACCGGAGGCGCGGCCGCTCAGGCGTCCGGAAGGGCGCAAGCGCGGAGCGTTGACCAAGCGCTGACCGTAGGGGTGGCGCACTGTGCCCGAGATCGCCAGGCTTGGTCAGGTGAGCGCTCAACAGACTCAGCGCCGTGGTACGCCCCCGAGCAGCCTGCGTGCGCGGCTCCGCGACGATGCCCGACTGCAGTCCCCGGGCTGGATCCTGTTGCCGCTGCGGGCGTTCCTGGGGGTGACCTTCGTCTATGCCGGGCTGTCGAAGATCCTCGACCCCCACTACCTCGACTCCGGCTCACCGCTGGGTGTCCACGCCCAGATGGTGCACGCGGCCACCGCCTCGCCGATCGGCTGGCTGGTCTCGGTGAGCGCGGACCACGCCACGTTCACGGGCCTGGCCATCGCGTTCGGTGAACTGGCCGCCGGGGCCGGGGTCCTGCTCGGGCTGCTCACCCGGCTGGCCGCCCTCGGCGGAATGCTGCTCGCGCTCAGCTTCTTCCTCACCGTGAGCTGGACGACGACTCCCTACTACTACGGGGCGGACATCGTCTTCGCCTTCGCCTGGACGCCGCTGCTCCTCGCCGGCGACGGCAGCGTGTACTCCCTCGGCGCAGCCATCCGGGCCCGGGTCCGGGAGGAGTTGCACCTGACGCCGCAGCCGACCGCCCGGGAGACGCTGGCCGCGCGGGACGCCGTCGAACGCCGGGTCCTGCTGCGCAGCGGTGCCCTGGCCGGGCTGATCGGCGGCGTGACCGTGCTGGGCGGTACGGCGATCGCGCTGGTCCGCCGGACCTCCACCGGCGCCACCCTCACCCCTACGCCGGCGTCGTCGCCGGCCGGCACTGGGCAGCCGGGGGAGGACGACGGCAGCAGCACCCCGTCCGCGTCGTCCGCCGGTTCCGGGGGTGTGATCGCGGCGGCCTCCGAGGTGGCGGTCGGGGCGGCGAAGAGCTTCACGGCCGCCGACGGCAGCCCCGCCTATCTGCTGCACCCGTCCGCGGACAGCTTCGTCGCGTTCAGTGCCGTCTGCACCCACCAGGGTTGCCCGGTGTCGTTCGTCGGCCCCGGTTTCCGGTGTCCCTGCCACGGTGCCAGCTACGACGGCAGTGGTCAGGTCACCGGCGGCCCGGCGCGCTCGCCACTGGCGAAGATCCCGGTCCGGGTGGTCGGGGGGAACGTGGTCCGGGGCTGACCTCGGAGGCTGACCTCGCCGCGCCACCACCTCGGCCCCGACCTGGGCGGATGTCGCCGCTGATCCCCCGTCGAGTGGGGTCCGCGGACCCCGCTCGCGCGGTGTCGTCAGCTGCCCCCGCTAGGGTGGCCGACGGGCGAACCAGCGACGTAGGGGTGTCGCGGTACGGCGCGAGGGGGTTGGGCAGTGGCTGGGGACGATCGTCGCGACGCCGGGTGGATCCCCGGATTCGGTCCCGAACACCCGGCCGGGGTGGCCGGCGGTCCGGACGCCGCGCCGCCGTACGGCGGGTCCGGCGGGTCCGGCGGGTACGGCGGGAGCGTCCCGCCGCCGGTGCCGCAGGCTGCGG
>DASTGO010000378.1:0-16802 GCA_035719045.1 Kineosporiaceae bacterium
TCGCCACGTCGACGTCGACCTCCGGCTGCACGCCGTCCACTGTGCCACCGGGAGCAACCGGCGCCCGGCACCCCGGCCCCGCCCGGGACCCCGGCCCCGCCCGGCAGCGGATCGTCCCGCGGACCGGGCGGCCATGACGGCCCGCAGCCCGTGTCACGCCCACCCGAGCCAGGCCCACCCGATCAGCGGGACACGGGACCGCCGGGCCGCCGGTAGCCGGCGACATGGTCCGGGACGCCGAGCGCGGGGTCCAGGTCCGCAGCCGGTTCGGCCGGGCCGAAGACGGTCCGGACCGGGATCACCCCGGCCCAGTACGGCAGTCCGAGGTCGGCCTCGTCATCGGCGGACGGGCCGCTGCGCCGCTTGAGGGATGCCTCGGTGAGGTCCACCCGCAGCACCGCCGTGGCCGCCAGCTCGCTCCGGTCGCCGGGACGGCTCGCCGCCGAACGACCGGGGATCACGTGGTCGACGATCGCCGCGAGGGCCGCCGCCCGCTCCTGCCCGTCGTCCACCAGCCGGGCCCGGCCACGGACCACCACGCTGCGGTAGTTCATCGAGTGATGGAACTGGCTGCGGCCCAGCACCAGCCCGTCGAGCAGGGTCACCGTGACACACACCGGCAGGCCGTCGGCGGGGATCATCCGGCTCAGCCGGGCGCCGGTCGAGGCGTGCAGGTAGAGGGTCCGCCCGACCCTGGCGTGGATCGTCGGCAGAACCACCGGCTCGCCGTCCACCACATAGCCGAGGTGGCAGAGGAGGGCCTCGTCCAGCACCTGGTGGATGGCGGCCGCGTCGCCGGTGGTCCGGTCGGCGTGCCGGGTGGGCCGGACCCGATCGGTGCGGGGATAGTCCTCGCCCTCCTGCCGCACCCCGGTCGGCAGTTCGTCCTGCGACATGTGAACCTCCTGGTCAGATGCCTGGCCGAGATACGTTCTAGTACGTACATTTATTGCTGTGGTACGAATGACGCCGCCAGGCTATCGAGTGACCGGACAGCGTTCGAGCGAGATTGCCGCCTCGATCGAGTCGCAGATCGCCGACGGCCGGATCCCTCCCGGGTCCCGGCTGCCGACGGTGCGGGAACTGGCCGGGCAGTTGGCGGTCAGCCCGGCGACGGTTGCGGGCGCCTACCGGATGCTGGCCGCCCGGGGGCTGACCACCGGCCGGGGCCGGGCCGGGACCACGGTCGCCTCCCGCCGGTCCTGGACCGCCCGGCAGGCGCCGGCCCCGCCGCCCGGGGTGCTCGACCTGGCGTCCGGCGGGCCCGACCCGGCGTTGCTGCCCGACCTGCGCCCCGCCCTGGCCGCCGTCGCCACCGACCTGGCCGCGGACCGGGGCCGGTCCCGCCCCTACGGCGCCGATGCCGGTCTGCCGCAGTTGCGCGGACTGCTCGCCCGCCGGATCGCCGCCGAGGGCGGTCCACCCACGCAGACCGGGGAGGTCGAGGTGGTCGGCGGGGTGCTGGACGGGATGGAGCGGGTGCTCTCCGGGTGGCTGCGGCCCGGGGACGTGGTCGCGGTGGAGGATCCGGCCTACAGCGGGGTGCTGGACCTGCTCGACGTCCTGGGGCTGGTCCCGGTCGGGGTGCCGGTCGACCCCGAGGGGCCGCTCCCGGACGGCCTGGACCAGGCCCTGCGTGGTGGAACCGGCCCGGCGGCCGCCGCCGTGGTGATCACGGTCCGGGCGCAGAACCCGACCGGCGCCTGCCTGACCCCGGCCCGGGCCCGGGACCTGGCCACCGTGCTGGCCCGGTATCCGCGCACGCTGCTGGTGGAGGACGACCACCTCGGCCCGGTCAGCGGGGTGCCGTTGGCCTCGGTGGCGGCGCGGGCCCGGCCACAGTCCTGGGCCCATCTGCACGGGGTGGCGAAACTCCTCGGCCCGGACCTGCGCCTGGCGGGGCTGGCCGCCGACCCGGTGACCGCGGCCCGGGTCCGGGCCCGGCAACAGGCCGGTCCGGGGTGGACCTCATGGCTGCTGCAGCGGCTGGCCGTCCACCTGCTCACCGACCGCGGGCATCCTGAGGTCGTGGCGACCGCGGCCGCCGCCTACGCCGGCCGGCGGGAGGCCCTGGCCGATGCCCTGGAACAGCGCGGGATCAGGGTCACCCCCGGTCACGGGCTCACCCTGTGGGTTCCGGTGCCGCAGGAGGCTGCCGTCGCCCAGGCCGCCCTCGCCTCGGGTGTGGCCGTCCGGCCCGGGGAGGGGTACCGGCTGCGGTCCGGACCAGGTATCCGGCTGAGCACCGCGACCCTGGATACGAGCCTGGCCGGTCCGGCGGCGGACATCCTCGCCGAGGCGATCAGCGGACGCCGGACACCCGGCACCCCCTGACGGATCGGCCGGACGCCCGGCGCTGACCGGATGCACCCCGGTAGGCCGCGGGCCGGGTTCAACCGGCCCGGCGGACCCGGCGACGCGCCAGCACCTCCCGGATCGGCGGCACCACGACCCCCTGCTCGGCCATCCGGGCCCGGACCCTGCGCCGGGACCGGAGGATGCCGCCGACCCCGACGGCCCAGACCAGGTACTGCACCGACATCGCCACCCGGAAGTCGGCCAGGGCGTAGCCGGAGCGTCCGCCGGACCGAGCGTCCAGCAGCACTCCGACCAGCAGGATCGCCACCAGGGAGGCGATGAACCCACCCACGTTGACGATGCCGGTCGCGGTGCCGAGCCGGTTCGGCGGGTTGAACGTGCGGGCGAAGTCGAAGCCGATCATCGAGCCGGGGCCGCCGACCGCCAGCGCCACCACGAGCACGGTCAGCACCGGCAGCGGCGCCCGCCCGGGCCAGGCGATCACCAGCGTCCAGGCGGCCGCATTCGCTGCCACCACGCCCAGCACCAGCCAGGACCGGCGCAGCGGATGCCGTTCCACCAGCACGCCGAGCACCGGACCGGCGACCATGCCGACCAGCACGAATCCGGTGAGGAAGGCACCGGCGGTGGCGGAGGTGACCCCTTCACCGGAGACCAGGAACGGGAAGCCCCACATCAGCGCGAACACCGTGCCGGGGAACTGCGTGGTGAAGTGCGTCCACAGGCCGAGCCTGGTTCCGGGATGCTGCCAGGCACTGACCAGGTCGGCCACCACTCCCCGCCCGGCACGGACCGCCGCCGGGGCGTGCCCGGCCGGACTGTCCCGCACCACGGCCAGGGCCAGGGTGCCGACCAGCAGACCGACCGCCGCGATGCCGAGGAAGGCCGGCGTCCAGCCGGGACCGTGCAGCAGCGCGACCAGCGGCACCGCGCTCAGCACCTGCCCGAGCTGGCCGACCAGACCGGTGACCTGGCTGAGCAGCGGCACCCGGCGGGGCGGGAACCAGGCCGCGACCAGGCGCAGCACACTGATGAACGTCATCGCGTCCCCGGCACCGACCAGGGCCCGCCCGGCGTAGGCAGGCCCGAGGTCCTGGGTGAGGGCGAGGACGAACTGTCCGCAGGCCATCACCACGGCGCCGGTCGCCACCAGCCGGCGCGGTCCGAACCGGTCGAGCATCATCCCGACCGGGATCTGCAGTCCCGCGTAGACCAGGAGCTGGAGCACGGTGAACCCGGCCAGCAGGCTCGCCGACACCCCGAACCGCTGCGCGGCCAGCAGCCCGGCGACGCCGAAGGAGGTCCGGTTGAGCACGGCGACGACGTACGCCGTCATGGCGACCGACCACACCAGCCATGCGTGACGGGAGCCGAGGGAGGCGCTCGGGCCGTTCATGTCCCCACCCTAGGAGCGGCGGAAGCCGCCGCGGCCGACCGGGAGACGGTGCGTCTCAGCCGGCCAGCGCGCCCAGTCGTTCCAGCCGGGCGGCGAGGTTCTGACCGGTGAGGTCGATGACGGCGGTCGGTGCGGCGGCCTCACCGGCGGCCCCCTCGGCCTGCAGACCGGACACCAGCCACCGCTGCACCTGGTTCCACGCCTGGTCCAGCTCGTCGGTCCACTCACCGGCATAGGAGTCGCGGACCGCCCGGTGCAGGGAGGACCCCAGGTGCAGGAAGTCGCGTCGCTGCATCCCGGCCGACATCAGCCGGACGGCCAGCTGCGCGACCTGCGACTCCGGGTCGGCTCCTGGAACGGGATCATGCTCGGGCCCGAGGGCGTCGACCGCGCGCAGCACCGCCGTCACGAATCGCTCACCGCCCCGGGGGAACTGGCGGGCGAAGGCGCTCTCGGCGCGCGGGGTCAGGCAGGCCAGCCGGGCGTCGAACCGCTGCGACAGCAGGTCGACGTCGCCGAGCAGCCAGAAGCTCTCGCGGACCGCCGCGATGTGGTCGTGGTCAGGGCGCACCGGGTCCTCCGGATGCGGTGGAGCAGGGGCCACGAAGAGGGTCCCCGCAGGGCTCGGACGGGGGTGGCCGGTGCGTCCCGGCCCGGGGCCGGTGCTGGTCGGCGCGGGGCCACCCTACCCGAACGGCGGAGGTGATCCACCCCCCGAACGGCGCATCCGCGCCCGGCCCGGCAGCCCGTTGTCAGGACGCCATGTCCACGAACCGCGAGTAGTGCCCCTGGAACGCGACCGTGATGGTGTCGGTCGGGCCGTTGCGGTGCTTGGCCACGATGAAGTCGGCCTCCCCGGCGCGGGGGCTCTCCTTCTCGTACATGTCCTCGCGGTGCAGCAGGATCACCATGTCGGCGTCCTGCTCGATGGATCCGGACTCACGAAGGTCGGACACCATCGGGCGCTTGTCGGTGCGCTGCTCGGGACCACGGTTGAGCTGGCTGAGCGCGATCACCGGGACCTCGAGCTCCTTGGCGAGCAGCTTCAGCGCCCGGGAGAACTCCGAGACCTCCTGCTGCCGGCTCTCCACCCGCTTGCCGGAGCTCATCAGCTGCAGGTAGTCGACCATGACCAGCTTGAGGTCGTGCCGCTGCTTCAGCCGCCGGCACTTGGACCGGATCTCCATCAGCGACATGTTCGGGCTGTCGTCGATGAACAGCGGCGCCTCGCTCACCTCGCCCATGGTGCGGGCCAGCCGGGTCCAGTCCTCCTCCCGCATGGTGCCCTTGCGCATGTTCTGCAGCGGGATCCGGGCCTCGGCGGACAGCAGGCGCATCGTGATCTCGTTCTTGCTCATCTCCAGGCTGAAGATCACCGTCGCCATCTGGTGGTGAATGGCCGCGGCCCGGGCGATGTCCAGCCCGAAGGTCGACTTGCCGACGGCGGGCCGCGCCGCGATGACGATCATCTGCCCGGGGTGCAGCCCGTTGGTGAGCCGGTCGAGGTCGGCGAACCCGGTCGGGATCCCGGTCAGCCCGTCACCGCGGTGGCTGGACGCCTCGATCTCGTCGATCGCGCCCTCGATGATCTCCGACAGCGGCAGGTAGTCCTCGCTGGTCCGGTTCTCGGAGACCTTGTAGATCTCGGCCTGGGCACTGTTGACGATCTCCTCGACGTCACCGCCGTCCTGCGCGTAGCCCATCTGCACGATCCTGGTGCCGGCCTCGACCAGCCGCCGCAGCACCGCCCGCTCGCGCACGATCCGGGCGTAGTAGCCGGCATTGGCGGCCGTCGGCACGCTGGAGATGAGCTCGTGCAGGTAGGCCGCTCCGCCGATGCGGTTGAGCTGGCCGAGCCGGGTCAGCTCGGCGGCCACCGTGACGGCGTCGGCGGGCTCGCCGCGGCCGTACAGGCCGATGACGGCTTCGAAGACGATCTCATGCGCCGGCCGGTAGAAGTCGTTGGAGCGCAGATGCTCCACGACGTCGGCGATGGCGTCCTTCGACAGCATCATCCCGCCGAGCACGCTCTGCTCGGCGGCGGTGTCCTGGGGTGGTTTGCGCCCGAAGTCCTCGCTCGGTCCGGAAGGCATCGGTCCCAGCTCGACGACGGACACCCGCCACCCCTCCCAGCCTCGCCCCGCCGGCGCCTGCTCGCCGGCACGCACCCGTCGCCGGGCACAGCACAGATCTACTGCCGACCCCTGACAGGTGGCGGGGACGAGCGATCCGCCCCCTCGCCCCGGCTGCCGCCGGCCGACCGATCCGCGGGGACCGAAGGTAAGGGGCCACCGTGTCCACACTCAAACCCGCCTGTGGGCATCGGCCCACCATCCTGTGGACAATCCCCAGATCCTGTGGATGGGCAGTGGGTAACCCCCACCTTTCATGCACAGCTTGTGGACAAAGTTGGGGACATCCGGCTGCGGGACTTTTTTCACAATTGGCTGACCTGGACGCATGCAATTCACCGGATGTGGACGCTGATCATTCCGGCGTGTCGGCCCCTCGGCGTGTCGCACTGCGGCCCGGACCGCGGCGGATCCCGTCGTCCGCCCGCCCCCCCACCACGCCACCCCGAACCACGCCGGTCCGCCCACCGCACAGGTGCCGACCGCCGGCCGCGGTCCGGCAGGATGGTGCCCCGCGGCGGACAGGAGGAGGGGCGGTGCGAGCACGGGACGGCCACCCCCCGGACCCCGCCGGTCCCAACCCCACCCACCCGAACCCCGCCCACCCGAACCCCGCCCCGCCGAACCCCGGGGATCTGACCGGCCCACGCTCAGCCCAGGTGTCCGCCGGGCCCGGCACAACCCGACCCACCGACACAGCCCGCCCCGCAGGGCGTTCCGCCGCCACGCCCACGCCCGACCGGGAGATCCTGGCGCTGGCCGTGCCGGCGCTGGGTGCCCTGGTCGCCGAGCCGCTGTTCCTGCTCGCCGACTCCGCGATCGTGGGGCGGCTGGGCACCGTCCCGCTGGCCGGGCTCGGGATCGCTGCCGCCGTACTGGCGACCGCGGTCAACGTGTTCGTGTTCCTCGCCTACGGCACGACCGCCGCCGTGGCCCGGCGGATCGGTTCCGGGGACCGGGCCGCGGCGGTCGGACAGGGCATCGACGGGATGTGGCTGGCCGTCCTGCTCGGCGCGGCCACCTCCCTGGCCGGCTGGGCCGCCGCCGGCCGGGTGGTCGGGCTGTTCCATGCCGAACCGCAGGTCGCCGAGCAGGCGGTCACCTACCTGCGATGGTCCCTGCCCGGGCTGCCGGCGATGCTCGTCGTCCTGGCCGCCACCGGGGTGCTGCGGGGCCTGCAGGACACCCGGACCCCGCTCGCCGTCGCCGCCACGGGCTCGGCCGTCAACGCCGGGCTCAACCTGCTGCTGGTCCACGGGTTGCGCCTCGGGATCGCGGGGTCCGCGCTGGGGACGGCCCTCACCCAGGTGGGGATGGCGGCCGCCCTGGTCGTCGTCGTGGTCCGCGGCGCCCGGCGACTCGGTGCCCCGATGCGACCGGACCGGGCCGGGGTGTGGGCGTCCGGACGCTCCGGCGTCCCGTTGCTGGTGCGGACCCTGGCCCTGCGCGCGGCACTGCTCGCCACCACGAACGCCGCGGCCGCCCAGTCTGCGGCCGGTCTGGCCGCCTACCAGGTGTCCAGCACCGTGTGGACCCTGCTCGCACTGGCCCTGGACGCCCTCGCCATCGCCGGACAGGCGTTGACCGGCAGGGCACTGGGCGCCGGGGACATCCGCGGCGCCCGGGCGGCGACCCGGCGGATGCTGGTGTGGGGAGTCGGCGCCGGGGCCGTGTTCGGGGCACTGCTCCTGCTCGGCCGGGACCTCGTCCCGGCGGCGTTCACCCACGACCCGGCGGTCCGGCGTGCCCTGCTCGCCGCCCTGGTGGTGGTGGCCGTCGCACAGCCGCTGTGCGGGTACGTGTTCGTGCTCGACGGGGTGCTGATCGGGGCTGGGGACGGCCGTTTCCTGGCCGTGGCCGGGGTGGTCCAGGTGGTCGGCTACCTGCCGCTGACGGTCGCGGTGGTCCGGCTCGCGCCGACCGGCACGATGGGGCTGGTCTGGCTGTGGATCGCGTTCGCCGGCGGCTACATGCTCTTGCGGGCCGTCTTCCTGGGCCTGCGCGAACGCTCCGACGCGTGGCTGGTCACCGGCGCCACCCGCTGACGCCGATGGGCAAACGTCTGACGGCACCCGCCCCGTCGGGTGGGTGCCGTCAGACGTGCTGTCGTGCTGTGGACCGAGGTGGACCTCAGCCGGCGACGACCTGGACCGCGACCTTGGCCTGCACGTCAGGGTGCAGACGGACGTGCACGGTGTAGGCGCCGACGGCCTTGATCGCCGTGGGCAGTTCGACCTTGCGCCGGTCGACCTGCGGGCCGCCGACCTTGACGACCGCCTCGGCCACGTCGGCCGGAGTGACCGCACCGAACAGTCGGCCGTTGGCGCCCGCCTTCGCGACGAGCGTCACGGGCTTGGCCTGCAGCAGGGCCTGCACCGCCTTGGCGTCCTCGAGGGTCTTGATCTCACGGCTGCGCCGGGCGGCCCGGATCGAGGCGATCTGCTTCTCCCCGCCCTTGGTCCACGCGACCGCCAGGCCGCGCGGGAGCAGGAAGTTGCGGGCGTAGCCGTCCTTGACCTCGACGACGTCGCCGGGGGTCCCGAGACCGGAGACCTCCTGGGTGAGGATGAGCTTCATCGTGACCCTCCTCCTCAGCGAGCCGAGCTCGAGTACGGCAGCAGCGCCATCTCACGGGCGTTCTTGACGGCGCGGGCGATCTCCCGCTGCTGCTGGACGGTGACGCCGGTGACCCGGCGGGCCCGGATCTTGCCGCGGTCGGAGATGAACTTCCGCAGCAGTGCGGTGTCCTTGTAGTCGACCTTCTCGACACCCGCGGTCTTCAGCGGGTTCTGCTTCTTCTTGGGCTTGCGAATGGGTGGCTTCGCCATCGTGGTGCTCCTCCTCGGGGGAGCCCGGGCCTGGCCCGGGATGGTCGGTGATCAGTCGGCCCGGGGGCCGTCCGATCGGTCGGACAGCTGCGTGAGCCGCTCACCGGCCGCTCACGCGGAAGTGGATCAGAAGGGCGGGTCCTCGGTGGACCCGGCGTAGCCGCCACCGGAGGAACCGGTGGCCCAGGGGTCGTCGGCGGGCGCCTGCTGGCCACCGCCGCCGTACCCCCCGCCGTAGCCGCCGCCACCACCGCCGCCGCCACCGAACCCGCCGCCGCCCCCACGGGACGTCTTGGCGACCTTCGCGGTGGCGTATCGAAGGGAAGGGCCGACCTCGTCGACCTCCATCTCGATCACGGTGCGCTTCTCGCCCTCCTTGGTCTCGTAGGACCGGCTGCGCAGCCGGCCGCTGACGAGGACCCGTGTGCCGCGCTGCAGCGACTCGGCGACGTTCTCCGCCGCCTCCCGCCACACCGAGCAGCGCATGAAGAGGGTCTCGCCGTCCTTCCACTCGTTCGCCTGGCGGTCGAACGTGCGGGGAGTCGACGCGACGGTGAAGTTGGCGACCGCGGCCCCGGACGGCGTGAACCGCAGCTCGGGGTCGTTGGTCAGGTTGCCGATGATCGTGATGACGGTCTCGCCGGCCATCAGGTCTCCCTTCCCAGGGGTGGCGGCAGCCGGAGCCTCAGCGGGCGTCCGGGCGGAGCAGCTTGGTCCGCAGCACGGCCTCGTTGAGGTTCAGCTGCCGGTCCAGCTCCTTGGCGACATCCGGCTCCGTCGTCATGTCGACGACGGCGTAGATGCCCTCGGACTTCTTCTTGATCTCGTAGGCCAGGCGGCGACGACCCCAGATGTCGACCTTCTCGATCGTGCCTCCGCCCTTGCGGATCACGTTGAGGAACTTGTCGAGCGACGGGGCGACGGTCCGCTCCTCGAGCTCGGGGTCGAGGATGACCATCAGCTCGTAGTGACGCATGCGTGAACCCACCTCCTCTGGTCTTGAGCGGTCACGGTCCGTCCGTGACAGGAGGGCTGGTGCGTCGTGCGGGTGGGCGACCACGGCTTGTGTCCGACCTCCCGCGACCGCTCACAGTACCGGTCGGCGCCGGGAAGGCCGAAATTCGTCATCCACAGGCTTTCCGGCCCGGCACCGACGGGCGGCTGCCGCCCTGACACTGGTCGGCTCGATGGTGGCCCTGGGCCTGATCTACCTGTGGGGGCTGACCGCCGGGCTCAGCTGAGCTGGACCACCAGGGAGTCGGGAGCCTCCTCCACCGGACCGCCGAGCGGGTCGTCCCGGCCGGGCGCCCCGTCCTCCGGCAGCCGGACCGGGTCACGCGCGGAGTCCAGGCTGCGCCGCAGCCCCTGGACCGCCAGCCACGCGATCGCGGCCAGCCGCAGCAGCAGCAGGATCAGGTAGAACCCGGCGGGAAGGCCCCGGTCGGGCTTGCTGGCCCCGGCGATATACAGCCAGGTGCCGACGAAGTAGGCGATCTCCGCCGTCGCCCAGAGCAGGTGGTCCCGCCAGCGCAGCCCGGCCAGCGCCACCAGCGGCACCAGGATGAGCGAGGCCTGGACCGGCACCGCCTTCGAGACCACCAGGCAGCCGGCCACGGCGAACAGCGCCAGATGCGCCAGCCGGGGCCGGTCCTGGGTGACCATGCCGAGCGTGACCGTGACCATGAGCACCGAGAACATGGCGATCAGGCTGCCGGTGGTGGCGGCGGTGGCACCGATCGTCGGGCCGCTGAACCACCAGTCCGCCCCGGTCGGCTTGGCCTGGGCCAGCAACTGCGGAACCAGCCAGACCGACCCGTAGCCGGGGACGGTCGACTTCCACGACTGCCACCCCTGGGCCAGCCCCAGGCCGTACCCCTGGAAGAGCACCAGGCGCAGCCCGAGCCAGGTGAGCGCTCCGGCCCCGGCGAGCGTCGCGAACGGGCGCAGCTTCCCGGCCCGCAGCGTCACGGTGAACACGCAGAGCCCGACCGCGGCGGACAGCGGGCGGACCCCGGCCGCCAGTCCGAGCAGCACCCCGGCGAGCAGCGGATGCCGGCGGGCCCAGGCCACCAGCGCCGCGGTCATCAGCGCCGTCCCGAGTAGTTCGTAACTGAGCAGTCCGGCGGTGACCACGATCGGCGCGAGGGCCACCTGTGCGGCGTCCCAGCGACGGCGGCCGCCGGCCGCAGCCACCAGGGCCACGGTGGCCCCGAGCGCTCCGGCGAGGACCACCGCGGACAGGTCGAAGAACCGCCGTGGCGCGGCCTTGGCACCGGAGTCCTGGACCAGACCGGAAACCGCCCACATCGCGGCGGCCTCCAGCGGCGGTCCGAGACTGCCGACCGACACGGCCTGCTGCAGGGTCGGCCGGTCCTGCCCGCCCAGCCCGACGCTGCCGTAGAGGACGGGGATGTCGCTGTAGCAGGCGTGCCAGAACTGGTCCGGGGTGGTCCACCCCGTGGCCCGGCAGTGCTGCCGGTCCACCACTCCCAGACCGAGGGTGGCCATGGCCAGCAGCACCAGCACGAGGACGACCCGCAGCGGGTGGCCGCCCGTGGCCAGCCGGCTGCCGGCCGGGCCCCCGATCACCTGGCTGGCCACCCGGGCCACCGGATCGGTCCGCGAGACCGCCAGCACTCCCGGGCCCGCCGGGGCGGCAACCACCGGCCGGCGCAGCGACATCGTCGGCGGCGCGTCCTCGTCGTCCGCGGCCGGCGGCTGCTGGAAGGTCATTCCCGCGCCTCCAAGGTCAGGGCCGGTCCCGGCCTGTCCGGGGGTCACGACCGCCCATCATGCCGGTGGAGCTGTCACCCGGTCACGCCGGTGGTGGCGGTATGGGGGGCGCGGGGGGGCCGGGGGGTGGCACGAGTTTCCCTCCGTTGCCGGGACCGACCGGAACGGTGATCGGCGGTGTCACGGTCGGCAGGGATGGGGTCGGGATGTGCGTGGGGATGGTGGGAGTGACCGTCGGGGTGACCGTCTCCGTCGGGGTCGGCAACGTGGTGGGGGTGTCGGTGACCGTGCTGGTTTCCGTCGTGGTCGCGGTGCTCGTGGTCGGCACGCCGTTCTGCTCCTGGCCGCCGTAGACCGGCGGCGGGAACTGCTTGACCGGCTGCCCCTTGAGGTACTGGGACATGAACTCGGTCCACACCCGCACCGGCAGCGCACCACCGGTCATGTTCTTGTCGCTGAACCCTTGGAAGCCCTTCAGTTCCTCCTGCGCACCGCCGACACCGATCCGGTACATGGCCACCGCGGTGGACGCCTGTGGGGTGAAACCGACGAACCACGCCGACTTCGAGGAATCCGAGGTGCCGGTCTTGCCCGCGGCCGGGCGGCCGAGGCCGGCGGCGTAGGCGCCGGTTCCGCCGCGCACCACCGACTGCATCGCGAATGTCGCGTCCGCCATCACCTCCGGGGAGAACCGCGATTCCCCCTTCGGCGCGGCGGTGTACTTCGCCCCGTTGGGCTCCAGAACCTCAGCGACGACGTACCACTTGTGGTGGACGCCCTGGGCCGCAATGGTCGCGTAGGCCGAGGCCATGTCGATCGGGTGCGGCGCGGCCGTACCGAGCACGTTCGCCAGGTTCGGGATCAGGTCCTTGGTCTTCGCCGGCACCCCGGCACGAGTGGCCACGTCGACCGTGTGCTCGGGACCAACCTGGGCGTTGAGCTGCGCGTACACCGTGTTGAGCGAGTGCTGGGTGGCGAAGACCAGGTCGGTCATCCCGAACTCCTCGCCGCCGAAGTTCTTGAACGTGGTGCCCTGGACCTTCATCGGGCTCATGCTGTCGAACCGGCTGCGCAGGCTGAGCGGGGTGCCGCGCGAGAACGTCCCGCCGGAGTTGGGCTCCGTGCTCGGCTGCGCCGTCGGGTCGCCTCCTGCCCCGGCGCGCGCGCCCTCCAGGGCCGCGATCAGGGTGAACGGCTTGAACGTCGAGCCGGCCTGGACGATGTCCTGGCTCGCGCCGTTGGAGTCGCGGTTGCCGTCACCGCCGTAGATGGCCCGCACCGCACCCGTGGCCGGGTCGATGGTGGCCAGGGCGACCTGGGTGCCGTCCGGCCACTTGGTGCGATCACCGAGCTTGGTGTGCACCGCGGCGATCGCCTGGCCGATCGCCTTCTGGTTGAAGGTGGTGGTGATCTTCAGGCCGCCGGTGTCGATCTGCCGCTCGGTGTAGGTGTGGTTGCCGGTCAGCTCGGCCTTGACCATGTTCATCAGGTAGACGTTCTGCGGGTCCACGCCGGTGGCGGTGCTCGCCTTGCGCTTGGGGGCGAACGCGGTCGGGAAGGCCATCTGGGCCCGTTGTTCCGGGGTGATGGACCCCATCGTCACCAGGCCGTCGGCGACGTAGGTCCAGCGGGTCTTCGCCCGGGCCAGAGCAGTGGGGTCGGTGGGCTCGTAGAGATTGGGGCCGTTGATGATCCCGGCCAGGAACGCGCCCTGGGACGGGGTGAGCTTGGCGGCGGTGGTGTCGAAGTAGGCGTGGGCCGCCGCGTCGATCCCGTAGGCGTTGCGGCCGAAGAAGATGGCGTTGAGGTAGTGCTGGAGGATCTCGTCCTTGGGCTGGTCCCGCGCGATCTTCAGCGCGATGACGAACTCCTTGACCTTCCGGCTCGCCGTCCGGCTGGAGTCCTTCAGCAGCACGATCTTCACGTACTGCTGGGTGATGGTCGAACCGCCCTGCAGGCTGCCGCCGGAGGAGTTGCTCCATGCCGCCCGCAGCAGGCCGGTGACGGAGACGCCCTTGTTGGTGTAGAAGGTGCGGTCCTCCGCCGAGAGGACGCAGTCGCGGACCGTCTTCGGGATCGCGGTCAGCTCGACGTTGGTGCGGTTGACCGTCGAGAAGGTGCCGATCAGGGTCTTGCCGTCGTCGTAGTAGACGGAGGTGGTCTGGTCCTTCGAGGCGTCATCGGGATTGGGCACGGGGACGCTGGCGTAGACCACCATCGCGGCCACGGCCAGCCCACCGACCCCGAGCAGGAACAGTGTGGTGACCTGCCACCAGGACGGGATCCAGCGCTTCCAGCCGCGCCGACCCCAGCGGGGGTAGTCGATGAGGCGCTTCGGACGGGCCTGCTGCCGGTAGGGGCTCTTGGCGGGATCGACCTCATGGCGCGGGGCCATCCGACCCCCGTACCCCTCGGTGTCGTAGCTTCCCACGGTCCTCATTTCCTCGGCTCGGCGGCTGCACCGGCTGTCCAGTATGGGCCCGCTGCCTGAGCCGCCCTGAAACCGGCCGTTCAAGTCAGGGTCATGAACAGGTCTACGCCGATCCGCCGCCGAACCAGGTGATGCGACATCGTCAACACTCCGTCACCACAGAATCCACGCAGGGTGATCCGGAATGTGGGATGTGCCACGCGGCTCGCGGACCTTCCTCCATCAGGCAACGAGCTGCGCATCGTGCCCCGCAGCGGACCCGGCCGGGATGTCCGCCGTGCACCTCCCCCGGTCGGCACACACGGCCGGGGGGCCGTCCCCCCTGCCGTGGAAGCGTCACCGTGCGGCTGCGGCCAGTGAGGTGCGCCACCCCGCGGAGGGAAGGCATGGTCCACCTGTTGCGCCGGGTGGGGCGAGGCTCCTATCGTCCTGACGTATCGAGCCGATGCATCCACTGGATGTAACGGTGTGCTCTTGGTTCATGACCGTACGCGAATCCTGCCTGGCCGGAGCCCTGTTCCGGCCGACCGGAGCCGCCCAGCAGCCGGAGGGAGGGCCCGTGACCCGACGGGGTGAGGTGCTGGAACTGGCGGTCCTCGGGCTGCTCCAGGAGAGCCCGATGCACGGGTACGAGCTGCGCAAGCGGCTCAACGCCCTGCTCGGCGCCTTCCGGGCCCTGTCGTACGGCACGCTGTATCCCGCACTGAAGTCGCTCCTGGTCGCCGGGCTGATCCGCGAACTCGGCCCCGGTGAGGACGACGCCCCGCCGCTGGCCGGCAAGCGCGGCCGGATCGTCTACGAGATCACGGCCGAGGGCAAGGAACGTTTCAACTCCCTGATGACCCAGACCGGTTCGGCCGCCTGGGAGGACGAGAACTTCGACGTCCACTTCGCGTTCTTCTCCCGCACCGACGCCGCGACCCGGCTGAGGATCCTCGAAGGCCGCCGGATGCGGCTTCAGGAGCGGGTGGACGGCGTCCATCAGTCGATGGTCCGCCGACGGGAACGTTTCGACACCTACACCCTCGAGCTCCAGCGCCACGGCCTGGAGTCCGTCGAGCGCGAGGTCCGCTGGCTGACGGAACTCATCGACTCCGAACGGGCCAGCAACATGACGCACCTGCGCGACCCGGGCGAACCCAACGACGCGTCCCGCCCGCGCCCGCAGACGCCATCGGCGAAGCGTCCGGACTGAGCACCCTCCCCGGCGTGGCAGAGGCGGGGAAACACGAGCAGCACCAGCAGAAGACGAACAAAGGAGAAGGGCATGGGTTCCGTACGCGTCGCCATCGTGGGCGTGGGCAACTGCGCCGCGTCCCTGGTCCAGGGCGTGCACTACTACCGGGACGCCGACGCATCGAGCACGGTCCCCGGCCTGATGCACGTGCAGTTCGGCGACTACCACGTGCGCGACATCGAGTTCGTGGCCGCTTTCGATGTGGACGGCAAGAAGGTCGGGCTCGACCTGTCCGAGGCCATCGGCGCCAGCGAGAACAACACCATCAAGATCTGCGACGTGCCGCCGCTCGGCGTCACCGTGCAGCGTGGCCACACCTACGACGGCCTCGGCAAGTACTACCGGGAGACGATCACCGAGTCCGACGAGGAGCCGGTGGACGTCGTGCAGGTGCTCAAGGACGAGCAGGTCGACGTCCTGATCTCCTACCTGCCGGTGGGTTCGGAGGAGGCCGACAAGTTCTACGCGCAGTGCGCCATCGACGCGAAGGTCGCGTTCGTCAACGCCCTGCCCGTGTTCATCGCCTCCGACCCGGTGTGGGCGCAGAAGTTCATCGACGCCGGGGTGCCGATCGTCGGTGACGACATCAAGAGCCAGGTCGGTGCCACCATCACCCACCGGGTGCTGGCGAAGCTGTTCGAGGACCGGGGCGTCATCCTCGACCGGACCTACCAGCTGAACGTCGGCGGCAACATGGACTTCAAGAACATGCTGGAGCGCGACCGGCTGGAGTCCAAGAAGATCTCCAAGACGCAGGCCGTCACCAGCAACCTGTCGCACGATCTCGGCTCCCGCAACGTGCACATCGGCCCGAGCGACTACGTGCAGTGGCTCGACGACCGGAAGTGGGCGTACGTGCGGCTGGAGGGCCGGGCGTTCGGTGAGGTCCCGCTGAACCTGGAGTACAAGCTCGAGGTCTGGGACTCCCCGAACTCCGCAGGCATCATCATCGACGCCCTGCGTGCCGCGAAGATCGCCAAGGACCGCGGGATCGGCGGCCCGATCCTGTCCGCCGCGTCCTACTTCATGAAGTCCCCGCCGGTGCAGTACGCCGACGACATCGCCCGCCAGAACGTCGAGGCGTTCATCCGCGGCGAGGTCGAGCGCTGACACCGCCCGGCGTCACCCGCGGCGCGGCCTGATCCGCCCGCAGGCGCGAGCCGGACTGCCCTGTTGCCGGTCGCTCCAAGGCCCCCGGAACCCCAGGTTCCGGGGGCCTTCGCCGTCCCGGCATCCACTGCCGGCACGCCACCATCAGTAGCCTGACCCCGTGAACGGCGCCCGTGACCTCGTGTCCGACCTGCGCGAAGTGCTGCGCGGCAAGGACTTCCGGAAACTGTTCGCCACCCGGCTGACCTCCCAGTGCGGCGACGGGGCATTCCAGGTCGGGCTGGCCGGGCTGTTCTTCTTCTCCCCCGAACATGCCGCCACCGCCGCCGGGATCGCCGCGGCGTTCGCAGTTGCCGTGCTGCCCTACTCCGTGCTCGGCCCGTTCGTCGGGGTGCTGCTGGACCGGTGGCGGCGCCGGCAGGTGCTGCTGTTCGGCAACGCCGTCCGTGCGGTGCTGGCACTGGGTATCGCTGGGCTGGTGATGGACCACGTCGTCGGTCCGGCGCTCTACGTCGCGGTGCTGGCGTGCATGTCGGTCAACCGCTTCCTGCTGGCCGGCCTGGGTGCTTCCCTTCCGCACGTGGTTCCCGCCCGGGACCTCGTGATGGCCGATGCC
>DASTGO010000379.1:0-11421 GCA_035719045.1 Kineosporiaceae bacterium
CCCCCCCCCCGCCCGCCCCGGGGAGCCGGATCACCGGTGACCCCTCAAGGCGATTCACGGACGAGCCGACGACCTGGTGGCGGGGCAGACTGTTCGGACGCGAGTAGGGGACCGGTATGGCGGGCACGTCGTTGATCCACCGCAACCGCAGCGGCACCGGCCGCGACCTGGGCGCCCGGCTGGCCGACCGGAACGATCCGGTGACCGCGGCCCTGGACGGGATCAACGTCAACGTCTTCGTCTGCGACCGGACCTTCCGCATGGTGTTCGCCAACGCCAGGGCGCTGCGCACCCTGACCGAGCTCGCCCCCGCGATCCGCACCGTGTTCGGCCTCGGCCTGGAAGACCTGCTGGGCGGGTCGATCCACCGGTTCCACCACGACCCGGCCCGGATCGAGCGGATCCTCGCCGACCCCTCCGCCCTCCCCCGCGAGGCGACCTTCACCTTCGGCGGGATCACCCTGCGGACCCTGATCAACGCCGTGCGCCTGGCCGACGGCACGGTCCACGGGTACATCGTCGCCTGGGACAACATCTCCGAGCGCAATGCCGCCGCCGACGCCGCCATCCGCGAGGTGGTGGTCGCCAACGAGGTGCTGGCGGGAGTGACCGAGCGGATCGTCAGCCTCTCCGGTTCCTCGGCGTTCCGCGCGGAGCAGGCCGAGAACGCCACCTCGGAGCTGCGGCTGGCGATCGCCGAGATCGCCCGCTCCTCCAACGGCGCGCTGGAGCAGGTGCGCGACGCGGTGGCGGCGACCGAGGAGGGCGTGTCCAAACTGCGCGACCTGCAGCAGTCCAGCACCGAGATCGGCGACTTCCTGCGCCTGATCACGGGGGTCGCCGAACAGACCAGGATGCTGGCGCTCAACGCCACCATCGAGGCGGCCCGGGCCGGGGAGGCGGGTCGCGGCTTCTCGGTGGTGGCCGACGAGGTCAAGCAGCTCGCGGGAACCACGTCGGCCTCGATCACCGACATCGAGGCCCGGATCGAGGCCATCCAGCGCGCCGCGACCGAGGGCGCCGAGGCACTGACCCGGATCGAGGCCCTGATCGAGAGGGTCAGCGAGAGCCAGAACACCGTGGCCGCGGCCATCGAGCAGCAGTCGGCGGTCACCTCGCAGATCGCCGAGGCGATCTCGGAGATGGCGGTGGGCTCACGGGACACCGCCGAGGCCTCGACGACCATCCAGGAGTCGATGGCCCGGGTCACCGAGCAGACCGAGGTCCTGCACGAGATCGTCATCACGCACTGATCCGGACCGCACCCGGACGGCACGGCGCGGCGGTCCCACCTCGGGGGGTGGAACCGCCGCGTCGCAACGGTTCTCAGGCGATCGTCACCGGAGTTCCGAGCGGGACCGAGGACAGCTTCGCGGCATCGGAGTCGCTGAGCCGCAGGCACCCGTGGGTGACGGCCCTGCCGATGCTCGCCGGCTCGTCCGTGCCGTGGACACCGATCTGCGCGTCACCGTCGCCGAAGCTCTGCAGCGTGTCGGAGTGCGCGGACAGGCCGAGGGCGAACGAACCGTAGGCGCCGTGGGGGTCCGGCGGGCGAACCCGGTCGGTGACGTAGAACCGGCCGGTGGGGGTCGGGGTGGACCCGGCGCCGACCGCGACCGGCACGTCGAGCACGGTCCGGCCGTCGACCAGGAGGTTCAGCCGGCGGGTGGCCAGGTCCACCACGATCCGCTCGCCGACCGGTTCCAGCTTCACCTGCGAGGCCTGCACCCACCCCGTGGACCCGTTGGGCCGCACCGGAAGCAGCACCGGCACCCACCCCGGGACCGTCTTGGCTGCGGCGTCCACCAACAGCACCCGCGGGGCGCCGAGCGCGGTGGCCGGGGCGAGCCGGGCGACCACCGCGGCCCGGTCGGAGGCCGAGGCCCGGATGGTGAGCTCACCGGTCAGCAGGCTCACCGCCCGGGTGGCCGGCGCCGCTCCCGCGGAAGCCTGCGGGCCGGTGACGGAGGGCTCGGATCCGCCCGTCGCGGGTCCGGCGGTCGCAGGTCCGCCCGAGGCCGACGGCGGCGGGGTGGACCGCCCGCAGGCCCCCAGAGCGGCGGCGAGCGCCAGGGCCAGGGCGGCGGTGCGCAGGACAGCGGCGCGCCGGCCCGTCCGCCGGGCCGGGATCTGGGTGGTGGTCATCGTGGGCTCCTCAGCCGGTTCAGGGATCTGCCGTCGGGGGGGTACGGACCCGGTCAGCCGGTGAAGCTGGGGTTGCGGACCACGGTGGTGCAGTCGTCGCTGTGGTGGGTCGCGGTGCAGGCGTCCGGCGGCGGGGTGGTCGGCTTCGGCGTCGACGGCGGGGTGGTCGGCTTCGGCGTCGACGGCGTCGGGGTGGGGGTGTTGCCGGTCGGGCACGGCAGGGTCCCGATCGTCCGGGAGGGCACCACCCTGCGGATCTGCGGGCCGGAACTGCTCGGGCTGCTGCTCGGGGTGGCGCAGGGGTCCGGCTTCGGCGAGCAGGGGAAGGACGGGAGCACACCGCAGGGGATCCGGGGTGTCGTGCTGATGCTGATGCTGACGCTCGGCTCGGGCTGCAGGCTCGGCGCGACGGTCAGGACCGGACCGGGCAGCTGCGGCAACTGCGGCAGCCTGGCGGCCGGCGCCAGGGTGGGAGTGCCGTTGCCGGGGGTCACCGCGGCGGCCGCCACCCCGGCGGAGGCGACGACGAGGGTGCCGGCGGCCAGCAGCGCCCAGGCGCCGCGGCGGCCGATGGCGCGAGTGGTACTGGTGGTGCTCGGGATGCTTGCGGTGCCGGTGGTGGTCGGCTCGGTGGTGGTCGGCTCGGTGCGCATGGTGTCCGTCCTCTCGGTCAGGTCCCCGCGCTGGGGACGACCGGAAGACGGGCCTGCTCGACGGGCCTTACACCCCACCGGAAAGAAACTTCTCCGGGCCGGGGCGGGGCCGTCGGATCTGGTCCAGGCCTCAGCGCGGGCCCGGTGGCCCCCACTGCCGGCCGTCCCAGTACCGCCACTGCTGCGGGACCTGCGGGTCGGGGTACCAGCCGGGCGCCGGCTGCGCACCCACCCCGGCCCCGGCGCCGACGGAGCCGGCGGACGAGGTGACGGGCACCGCTCGCTGCCGGCCGCTGAGCAGGCCGACCATCAGCAGGATGAGCCCCACGACCAGCGTGACGGCGCCCGCACCCATCCCGGCGAGCAGCCACCCCACCCCGGACAGTCCCGAACCGAGCGACGGGGCGACGATCACCTGCAGCCGCTGCCCGCTGTCGACGACCACCCGGTAGAGGCCCTTCGCCGGCACGGTGAACCGCACGGCACCGGTGTAGATGTCGCCGTCGCGGGTCAGGTTCTGCGTGACCGGGCCGGGATAGCGGATCTCGAGGGACTGGCCGTCCGCGCCGTGAACGGTGACGTCACTGCGGATCAGGGTCGTGCTGTGGTTCTCCCGGAACTGGACGCCGCCTCCCCCGGTCTGCCGGCCGGTCCGCTCGTACACGAGGTAGTCGCCGGCGTCCAGGGACAGCGTGCGGTCCATCGGCGTGGGGTAGGAGGACGCGCCGAGCGCCTGGACCATCGGGCTGCCGGCCCGCAGCACGAACACGACGCCGCAGGCGACCGCACAGACCAGCCCCAGCACGGCGAGCACCACGCCCGCCCGGAGCAGGCCCCGCCTCCGCTGCGGACCGGGCTGGGCTCCGGGCGGCTGAGATCCGGAAGGCTGGGCTCCGGAAGGCTGGGCTCCGGAAGGCTGGGCTCCGGAAGGCTGGGCTCCGGGCGAGGGGATCATGTGGCAACCCTATGACCCGTGGCTTCCCGCCGTCAGGGTCACGGCGCCGGGTGAGGATCGGCTCCGGTGCCCGGCGTGGCAGTCCCGTCCCGGTCACGGCAGCGCGGGGGTGAGCCCGTCGGTGTCCTGGGTGCGCACCGGCACGGTGGCCAGGACGCGACCGCTGGCGTCGAGGAAGTCGGCCCGGACCGGATCCACCACGTCCGCCGACCCCGCCCCGTCGACGAGCGCGACCGGGTGCCGCCCACCGTCGGCGGACACCACCTGTGCGCTGACCGCTCCGACCGGACCGACCAGTCCGGCCACCCCCGGCAGGACCGCCTGCTTCCAGGCCAGGCCCACCCGCTCCAGCGGGCCCGCGGGCAGGACCTCGGTGAGCCGCCGCTCCTCGGCCGGCGTGCCGTCCGCCTGCGGGGTGGCGGTGGCGACCGTCACCACGTGTGCCCCGGAGAGGGACGTCACGGCGATCACGTCCGTCCACCAGCCGTCTATCGTCCCGCTCCACAGCACACGGCGTGCCGTGGTGTCCGAGGGCAGCTGGCTGGCCTCCTGGGCCGCCCCGAAGGCGTAGCGTGCGCGCTCGCGGGTCAGGTGCGTGGTGTCGCCGTGCACGGAGGGAAAGGCGCCGGCTGCCAGCAGGGCAGGGTCCTCGTTGCTGTTGGCGCCCAACACGTCCCAGCCCAGCCCCCCGGGAAGGTGGATCCTGCCCACGGTCCCGGTGCGGTGGCTCCAGGCCAGGGTGCCCTGCCACCAGCCGGGCCCGCTCGGCTGCGGCCGGTCGATCGTCCATCGCACCGACCCGTCGGCGGCGTACTGCGGATCGTGGGCGACGAGAGGCCCGCCGCCGTCGGCGCACAGACCGTCGGCGCAGGGCACGATGTACGCCCCGACATCCCCGGCGCTGCCGTCGCCCAGGCCTGCCACCCAGCGCCGGGACAGGTCAGCCTGTTCGCCGCCCGAGATCCACCCGCTGCGGGCCCTCGCCACCGGTGGGCGCGGCCGGGACGGGGGCACCGTCCAACGGGGACTCGGCCACCCGGCGGCGACGGGCCCGGTGCCGGGAGATGGCCGCCCGGGCGATCGCGGTGCGGACGTAGGCCTCCGGCCGGTCGGTCACCACCTGGCGCCACCGCCGCCAGGTCCGCTCCAGGGCCACCTGGACGGCGTCCTCGGCGTGCATCGGGTCCCCGGTCAGCAGATACGCGCACCGCACCAGGTAGGCCCAGCGCGCCTGGACGAAGTCGTGGAACTCCGTCGCCGCCTCGATCTGCGTCATCTCGCTCCCGCCGTCGGGTCCGATCACCCGCGCAGACGCCGCCGGAACGGATCAGGTTGAGAGGCGGCCGCCCTCGGTCCGGGCCTCGCCGCCGGACCCGTCCCCCGCGACGGGCTCGTCGGCGCCGAACCCGGTCAGCCAGGCCAGGCCGTAGGCGGCCAGGGCGACCACCAACCAGCTCGCAGTGGCCAGCGCGAACGCGGCGGTGATGGTACCCCGGTGGAACCACGTGGCGCCGACGGCCGCGAATGCCACCAGCCCCAGGCCACCGGCGGCGGCACCCCTGGCGTCGTCCCGCGAGCGCGCGCCGCCCTCCTTCTCGGCAACCAGGGTCAGGCTGGCGAGCAGGATCGCGGGAAAGGCCAGCAGGGTGCCGCCGATCACCGGACCGAAGGCCAGGCCTACCAGCGCGGCCAGCAGCGAGGTCCCCGCGCCGAAACCGAACCGGATCCCCCATTCCCGGGGCCTGGCCTGCCGCAGCTTGCCCGGCTCGCAGCGCAGGCGGGGACACCGTCGATCGCGGCCGCTGTCCGGCGTCCGGGCCCCGGCCCCCGCGGCCAGTGGTGCGGCGGTCGCCGCGGCGGACACCGGGAGCACCACGGCGCTGACCACCAGCCAGGCGGCCAGCCCCGCCGCTGCTCCGCGCCGGGCACCGAACCGTCGCATGACCGCCGGGCTGAGCAGGGCGTAGGCGAGGAAGGCCACCGCTCCGGCGACCATTCCGGTGCAGTGCAACCGGGCCTGCACCGGCCCCTTGGCCAGCACGGTCACGCTCAGGCCGGCCAGGGCGACGGACGGGGCGGCCGCGAACACCCCGGCGAAACGCTTCGGCGACAACGTCTCCGCCAGTGCCGCGAACGCCACCACGAGGACGCCGCCGAACAGTGCCTTCGCCAGCAGTTGCACGCCCTGTGCGGCCATCGCCCCTCCACCGACCCGACGGCTGTGGCGGCCGGCGCGGCGGGCGGTCCGAACCGGACGTTCCCCGGTCCGCTACCCGTCGCCCGAGGGCGGCAAACCCGCCGAGCGCGACGCCCCTCCCGTGTGCGCGCCCGCACATCGTGCCCGCACATCGTGCCCGCACGGTGCGGGCACCGTGTGCCACCGTGCCCGCTTTGCGGGCGCGATGTGCCACCGTGCCCGAACGGTGCGGGCGCACTCCTCCACGCGACGGCCCAGACCCCACGCACCGTGGAGCACTGGTCCGCCCCACACTCTCGCCGGCATCACACCCCGCGGACGACCCCGCACCACCCACCCGGATCCGCCCGGATACCGATCACTCCGGCTCGGTGAACCCCTGCACCAGGTGCAACACCGACCGGGAGACCAGACCGAGACCGCCCGGATCGCCCCCGGCCGGATCGGCAAGACCGCGTGGGTCGCCCCCGGCCGGATCGGCAAGACCGCGGGGATCGGCGAACCAGAACACCACGGCGCCGATGATGCAGGAGGCGACCGCGATGGTGAGATCCCGGATCCGGTGCGGCGGACGCAGCCGCAGCCGGTAGCTGTCCAGCAGGGCCGACCAGGCGCGGTCGGCGTCCGCCAGGAACGCCTCCTGCCGGCGGGCCAGCGCCTGCCGGACCCGGGGGTCCACCGCACCGAGCAGGAAGCCCAGTTCGACGCGGAACAGCGGATCCTCCCGGTAGTGCCGGTGCACCTCCTCGGACAGGCGGGCCAGCACCACCTCCAGCGGGATCCCCTGGGCCGCAGCCTCCCGGAACCACGCCACCGAGACGGCCAGCCCGGGGACCAGGACGGCCTGCAGGTCCGCCACGTGCAGCAGGAGGTCCGCCTGGAAGTCCGGCTGCGTCGGCCACAGCTGGTAGATCGCGCCGGTGGTGATCTGAGGGGCCTGCGGATCGCCCGTCTCGGCGCGCACCAACTGCGTCGCCCGCTCCGCCACCTGGGTGAACCGGACGTGCGCCAGCGAGGCGGACATCACGTCGTCCCCGGCCCGCCCTGCCCGATCCCGCAGCAGGTCGACCGCGGCCCGCAGCAGCAGGTCCCGGGTCTGCTCGGCGGTGCGGCGGCCACGCCCCGGCCCCGGTCTGCGGCGCACCCGACCCTCCGGTTCGTTGACGACCCCTGTGGCGGACCCTACAGTCGCGCTGCGTGGAAAATCCACGCATGTGCCGGCGACGTCGCCGGTGAAGTGAACGGAGCGGAGATGGCCGTCACCGACCGGTTCGCGGCACGGGTCCTGCAGGTCGTCCTGGGGCGGCTCGCCCGGCCCCCGGCTTCCCTGACCGGCGACCACGCGGACACCCCCGCCCCGCAGGCGATCACCGTGCCGACCCCGGCGGGGCCGGTCATGGTCCACATCCACCGCCCCGCAGCGGCCCGGACCCCGGACTGGCTGCTTCCGCCGGTGTACGTGAACTTCCACGGCGGCGGGTTCATCACCCGGCATCCCGAGTACGACGACCACCTGTGCAGGGCCCTGGTCCGGCTCACCGGCTGCGTCGTGGTCAACGTCGACTACGACGTGGCCCCCCAACGGCCCTTCCCGACGGCACCCCGCCAGGCCTACGCCGTCGCCCGGTGGGTGGCCACCAACGGCGGGACCCAGGGCTGGGACGGCAAACGGATGGCCGTCGGCGGGCAGAGCGCCGGGGGAAACCTGGCCGCCGGGATCTGCCTGCAGGCCCGCGACGACGGCACCCCGCCGCCCGTGCTGCAGATCCTCAACTACCCGCCGCTGGACCTGGCCGCAGACCCGGCCGGCAAGCAGGCCCGGACAGCCCGGCCCCTGATCAACCCGCGGATCGCGAAGCTCTTCAACAACGCCTACACCCCTGACCCTGCCACCCGGACCGACCCGCTCGCCTCCCCGCTGCTCGCCGCCGACCTGCGCGGCCTGCCCCCGGCGCTGGTCATCACCGCGGAGTACGACCTGCTGCGCGACGAGGGCGACCGATACGCCGCGCGCCTGGCGGAGGCCGGGGTCCCGGTGACCCACCAGGTCATGCAGGGGGCCGACCATGCCTTCACCCACGTCGAGCCGGCCGGGCCGGTGTACGAGGCGCTGTCACTGATGACTACGGCCCTGACCGACGCCTGGTAGGCCCCGCCCGCCTGCCCACGGTCAGCGGTCGCCGCGACGGTTCTGCCGCGGGATCTGCCCGGCACCCGCCGGTGTGGGCAGGGTGAAGAAGAAGGTGGCGCCCAGACCCGGTTCACCTTCGGCCCAGACCCGTCCGCCGTGGCGGGCGAACACCTCCTTGACGATGGCCAGGCCCAGGCCTGCACCCTCCGATGAGGTCACGCTGTGCAGCCGGGTGAAGGCGCCGAACAGAGCGTCGGCGTCGGCGCGCTCGAAGCCGACGCCGTTGTCCCGCACGTAGTACGCCAACTCGCCGTCCGGCAGTGTCCGGGCACCGGCCTCGACGAGGGGGTCCGGCCGCCCGGCGCTGAACCGGATCGCGTTGTCCAGCAAGGCGATCAGCGCCTGCCGGACCAGCGCCGCATCCCCCCGCGCCAACGGCAGGTCGTACACCCGCAGGGACGCCCGGGCATTCTCCCCGCCGACGGCGGACCATGCCTCGGCGACCATCGACCGCAGGTCCAGCGCCCGGATCTGCAGGTCGGCGTGCTGGGCCGTGGAGTAGGTGAGGATGTCGGTGATCAGGCGTTCCATCCGGGCCGCACCGTTGCGCATCCGTTCCAGCATCCCTGCCTCGTCGTCGGACAGCCTGCCCGCACTCGAGTGCGCCAGCATCTCCCCGAAGGACGTGATCGAGGCCAGCGGTGCGCGCAGGTCGTGGGTCACCCAGCGGCTGAACCCGCGCAGGTCCGCCAGCGCCGACTGCAGTTCCGCGGTCCGCTGGGCCAGGGCGACGTTCATCCGCTCCACGGCCTCCGTTGCGCGCTTGCGTTCCGACGGTTCGATGAGCGTCCAGTCGTCGTGCCGGATCAACGCGAACTGGTGCCGCATCAACACGTCCAGCAGTTGGCCCGCATCGCACTTGGGCAGCGGGTAGGCGCACATCGAGATCGACCGGCGGCCACTGAGGGTCCGGCTGAGCCTGCCCTCCAGGGTCATCATCGGATCCCAGTCCGCCTGCTGCATCCAGTTCTCGTTGGTGCAGGCACGCCGCCCGGAGTACCCGCGCCGCAGAGCTTCCTCCACTCCGGCGGGGACCAGCTCAAGGATGCGTTCGGGGTCGAAGGACCCTCCGGCCAGGTATCGGGCCTGCGCCGAGACCACCACCATCTGCCCGCGGTCGACCGCCGCCCCGAACCCGTCGATCTCGCGGCTGAGCACCTCCACGGCATCGTCCACGTCGAGCGGGTCCGTTGTGGTGAGCAGGCAGGCCTCGTTCCGCTCCAGACCGGTCCGGTAGAACGGCACCAGGAAGTCCAGCAGGTCCTGCCGCCCGCCGAAGAACTGGCAGAAGTGGGAGCCCCACGGGGCCTCACCGAGGGCCGGAATGCCCAGATCCTGCCCGACCCGTTCCAGTGGACCGGGTTCCCGCCTCGCGTCCGCGGCCCCATCCGGAGCCTGCGCCGCCGGGCCGGTCGGAACCGACCCCACCGCAACCGGACCTCCCACGCCCATCCCCTCCCGTCACGACCCCCACCGCCGCCGGGCCGGAGTCCGCCCGGCACCGCAGGAGAATCCGGATCTCCTGCTACGGCAACGGAAGTCCGCCGGCGCGGGATCAGGGGCGTTGGTCCCCGGCCCGACCCGCAACCCGGGACGGCCCGGAACTCCGGTCCGGAATTCGTTGCGAACGTGGCGAACCCGGCACCCGGTGACACTGATCCGCGGCCACACCTCGGCCGTCCGGAACCCCTTGTGAACGCAGCGAACCAGGTGAATCCGGTGAATCCGGTGAACCCGGTGACCCCGTTGCGAACCCGGTGAATCCCGTCGCGACGTACCGCACGCCGCGTCTGCCGAACCCCTCGCCCTCCGACCGCGACCACCGCCCGGGAGCGGCTGTAGCACAAGGAATCTGGAGCCGCCCGACGACCTTACCGGGCCGGCGTCGCCCGGGCGGCGGCTGCACGAACCCGTTTCGTCCGGCCACCGCTCGCCAACTCCGACAAGGCATCGACCCGGGACACCTCACGGACGATCGTCCGCTGCAGCCAGTCGCTGCCGTCCCGATAGGACGTCACGGGCACCGCCTCACCAGCCTGCAAGCGCTTGACGACCAACCATTCGTTGACCCGTCGACGGGCGTAGGAGTGCCCGGCCAGGATCGATTCGTGCGCCGCGGCCCAGCGCACGAGATCCGACGGACCACCGGCACCGGCGACCCGACCGACATGCTCGACGATGACGGCCTCTCGCATGGCGAAGTCAGGATCGCTGCCGACGACCTCCAACACGGTCGCCTCGTCGCAGCCGGACCCTTCCGCCAGGGCAGTTCGATAGAGGTGAAACCTGGGGTGCCCGTCGGCGACCAGGACGTCGAGCGGAGTTCCGTCGCCGAGCATGCGACACAGCCTGTCGAGCCGGTCACGGAAGTCAGGCGTCACGGCCGCGCCCCATCCCGAAAACGATTCACGGCAACACCTTTCGAAGGAATGGCACCTCCCGAAGGAGCGTCGCCCGGCCTGAGCCCAATCCCCGCGGGTCGGGCGGGCCGGGCTGCCGATCATCCTCCCGCGGGCACTGCAGAGGGCGCCGAGGAGGGCCGGCGAGAAGCCCGGACAGGCGCCTGACGGAGCCTCATCACAGCGGGTGACACCAACTACCGTCAGCAACACTGCGTTACAGATCACACTGCTGGCCGCCACGCATTGTTGCTGCACGATTCACTCAGAACCGGGGCAGATCTGGCGGAAATGGACCCAAAAATCACCCTGTCCCGCTCCTGACAGGGCGGGGAAGGACCACGTAGCGTCGGTCGCGTCGCTCCGCGTGGAGCGGTGCCGTCGCCGGACGCCGAACTCTGCCATCGGCGGCGGGCCCTGGTCAGGATCATGGCAGAGGCGGGGGACCCACCTTCCGGGATCCCGCGGACGCAGCGACGTCCGTGGCTCCCTTGGGGTGAAGCCGCGGCGGCCACCGGAATGGCCGCACGGCCGGGTGACTACTCCCACCCGAACCCGACAGCTCACTTCGCAGGCGTCGGAGAGGTTGAGCCCGTGTCCCGTCGTGTCACGGGGCGCCATCGCGCGCCCCGCCCCTGCCATACGCCGCTGACCCCGCTGGCCGCCGCCGTCGGCGACCGCTTCACCCAGCTCAACCGGACCGGCCTCGCCGTCGCCGTGTCGTCGGGACTGCTGGCCACCGGAGGCATTCCGCTGCCGGCGGCGCAGGCCGCCACGGTGGCGGTCCGCACCCCCGAAACATCCCGGCCCGCCACCGGGTGGTCCTCACCTCTGGCGGAGGACGCCCTGGCCTCCGGCGCCGCGCTGCGGGCACCGGACGC
>DASTGO010000380.1:0-7462 GCA_035719045.1 Kineosporiaceae bacterium
TCACGTCAACGGCGACACCACCTTCTGGGATGCGCTGAAGGCCGGGGCGGGCGAGGAGTACGCCGACAGTTGGGTGCTGGTGTCCACGGCGACCGCCCCGCAGTTCGCCAAGCTGCTCTCCCTGGTGCCCACGAAGATCGCCCTGGAGAAGCTGGCCCCCTCGACCGCCGCCTGGACCGAGGTCGCCGGCCGCAAGTTCAACGGCGTCGACACCGTCGGCCTGCGCGACCTGAAGCAGAACCAGGGCGACACCGTGTACGTGGCCAAGGACAAGACCGGCTACCCCGTGGCGATCGAGTTCGGCAAGGGCGGCGGCCTGCTGACCTTCACCGACTGGGGCAAGCCGGTCACCGCGCCGACCGTGCCGGACGACCAGATCATCGACGCCACCGGCACCAAGATCAGCTGACGCCGACTCGACCAGGGAGAGGACATGGTCCGCCACAGCGCCCGGCACGCCGGAGGCCACGGCACGCACCGTGAGGGGCGGCCGCTGCGGTTGCCGTGGCGCCGGCGGACCTCGGTGCGGATCGCCTGCGGCACCTGTGTGGCGGTCGCGGTACTGCTGGCGGGCTGCTCCGGCACGTCGTCCCCAGAGGCGCTGCCGACCGGCCCCGCGAACCCCACCAAGACCCCGACCCCGACGCCGACCTGGTCGCTGTCGTACCCGCCGGTGCCCGGGGCGAGCCTGACCGCCTCGCCCGCCGCGGCCGAGCAGGCCCGGCTGGCGAAGCTGGGTCTGGGCCGGATGCGGGGCGTCCACCTGCAGGGCCTGGTCGTCCAGGGGAGCACGAAACTGGTCCTCGACCTGACCGTGGCGGGCACCGACGCCATCGGGACCTTCACCGCCGGCGGCGGGACCGCCCAGGTCCGGATCTTCCAGAAGGTGCTCTTCGTGCAGGGCGACGCCGCCTTCTGGGAGGCCCTCGGCGCCGGGAAGAAGTCGCTCCTGGCCGGGAAGTGGGCTCTGGTGAGTGAGACCACCCTGCCGGTCTTCGGGGTCGTGAAGCAGTTCCTGCCCCCGGTCGAGTGGCTGGAGCGGGCGCTGCCGCTCGGCGGGAAGCTCGCCGAGGCGCCCGGGATCACCGTCGACGGAGCCGCCACGTCCGGCCTGCGGGTGGTCGGCGGCACCGCGACGGACACCGTCTACCTGTCCACCGGACCGAACCCCGCCCCGGTGTTCGTGGTCCCGGCCGAGGGCGGCGGGCTGAAGGTCGCTGACTCGAAGACCCCGCCGCCGGACGTGACCGCCCCCACCGGCCAGGTCCTCGACGCCAGCCGGACCTCGCTGCAGGGCTGAGCCGCCCGGCCACGGCTGAGCCCGCCCCGCCGCGGGCCGGACCCTTCCTTCCCTCCTTCCCGGCCTGTTCGCGCCGGAACCGCGGCAAAGGGTTGAGTCGGCTGCCCGAACTGCCGATCTGTCCCCTGATCGGCCCCTCATCGAGGGCGGACCCATCGAACTGGGAGCGGGACAGATGTCGAGCAACTCCGCGCTGCGGTACTACCTGCCCAAGACCGTCCTCGACGTGGCCGCCCAGGTGCGCTACGTCGTGGTGGTGGACAGTGCCGGCGGCCACCTGGAGCCCCGGGTGGACGTCCGCCTGACCAGCAGGGTGGTGCCGGACCGGACCGCCCGGTGCACGACGACCCTGGACTCCGGAATCCTGGAGAGCGGCTCCCTCGGCGTCGAGCTGACCCCCGAGGGACTCGTCGACGCCGTGGGCAGCCACGTGCAGGCGATCCGGCCGGCCTTCACCGGGGTGCCCGCCACCCGCAGCAGCCTCGGCCCGGCCCGTTCCGGGGAGTCGGCCCAACCGCCCGCCGACCTCGGGATCCGGGCCGGCTGGACCCGCGCCGGAGCGCTTCGGGTGGCCTTCGACCGCAGCCACCCCCGGACCGCCGCCCTGATCTCGGACCTGTCCGCCCGCGCCGAGCAGTTCCTGGCCGGGATGCGGATGGGCGACGGCCCCGCCGAGGTGGAGACGTTCGGGTCGGCCCTGGCCGTGGTCGAGCGGGAACTGGCCGCGGCCGACCGGCTGCGCCGGGAGTGGATCGCAGCGCAGGGCTTCGACGTGCGGGCCGGGCACTGGCAGGTCGACCTCGCCGATGCCGTCCCGCTGGCCGAGCCGCTGCCCGACCGGTTGCCCGCCGACACCGCCCCCGCCGCCGGCGCCGCCGCGCTGGCCCGGGACTACGGCGTCCTGCTGGCCGTGGCCGACCCCGAACGGGACATCCCCGACGGTGCGGCCGCCGGCCCGGAGGGGTACCACCGGGTCGACGAGCTGCTGATCCGGCAGGTCCGCCCGGTCGTGGTCGCCGTGTACCGGCGGGCGCCGGCCGGGATCGAGGGCGAGCCGGAGACCTCCGGGGAGTGGGTGCTCGACCCGGTGCTGACCTCGCACGTCGAGGCGGTCGACGGGCACAGCCGGCTGGACGTGGTCGCCCCGCAGGGCCACTTCGGTGCCGACCGCGCCCTGCACGTGTCCTTCTACCCGAGCGGATCGGTGCGGACCTTCGGGGTGTCCTCCGCCCCCGTCCTGCCCGCGACGGCGGGGATGGCGGTCGAGGAGGCGGCCGGGCGCGAGACCACGGGGCTGCCGACCCGGGCGGACGTCGCGGCCGCCGCCCTCGAGGCCGCCCGGCTCCAGCTCGCCCTGCTGCAGTCCTCCGACGAGTTCACCCGCCTGGCCGCCACCCACGCCCACGGCGGGGAGCTGGCCACCCTGGAACAGGACGCCCGGTTCGCCGCCCTGCGCTCCCGCCGGGGCTGACCCCCGGGGGAGGCCTCGCGATCGGCCGCGAGATGCAGGCGGGGGCGGCGACGGCCAGAATCGGGACCGTCCACGAGATCACAGGCGGCCCGAGCAGTCGTCCCGGCCGTCCTGCCGGGACTGCGGGCACGACAGGAAGAGGCTCGAATGTCCACCTCGGCGACGGGTTCGTCCACCTCCGCGCCGCAGCGCACCGCCACCGCGTACGTCATGCTCTCCCGGTTCGCCCTGGCACTGATCGCGGTCCAGTTCGGGCTGGCCGGATCCGCCGCCTTCCGGGGTCTGGACGGCAAGGACACGCAGGACAGCTGGTGGGCGCCGCACATCATGCTCGGCTACGGCATCGCCCTGCTCACCGTGGTGCTGCTCGTGCTCGCCCTGGTCCAGAAGCTGGGCAGCGCGGTGGTCCGGTCGAGCGTGGTCGTGGCCGTGCTGTCGGTGATCCTCCAGCCGGCGCTGGCCGGGCTCGGCGACAAGGCCGGAGCCTGGATCGGCGGACTGCACGCCCTCAACGGGGTCGCCATCGCCGCGGTCCTCGGCATCGTGTCCGCCCGGCTGGCGCGCACGGGCGGGTGACGGCGCGGCTCCTGAGTTAGCCTGATGGGCGTGATCGTGGCCGGAGTCGAGGTTGCGGAAGGCCGGCTCGCAGCCGTGTGCGAGCGGTATGGAATCGCTCGCCTGATGGTCTTCGGCTCGGTAGCCCGCGGCACGGCGGGGCCCGACAGCGACCTCGACGTCCTTTATGAGCTGAGACCGGGCCGCCGCCTCGGCTGGGAGATCGAAGACCTGGCCGACGAACTCTCGGCGCTCTTCGGGCGCCGGGTCGATCTGGTCTCGACCCGGGCCCTGCACGACCGACTTCGTGATGCCGTGCTTGCCGATGCCCGGTCCCTGTATGCGGCGTGACCTGCTCCTCCTGGAGGAGATGATCGCGGCGGCAGAACAGGCGTGTGCCCTCGTGGCCGGGGTCTCGGCGGCGGATCTGGCCGAGGACCGGATGCGCAGGGACGCCCTGCTCTGGAACTTCACCGTGCTGGGCGAGGCTGCGGGCCAGCTGTCCGTTGCCACCAGAGAACGCTTCGACGGAGTTCCGTGGCGGCAGCCCACGCGGTTGCGCAACCGGATCGTGCGCGGCTACTGGTCGATCGATCTTGAGGTCGTCCACACAACCGCAGAACTTCAGCTGCCAGGCCTTGTTGCGGAGCTCCGTCAGGTGCTCGCTCAACTGGTGGACGAGGACGCATCGGGCCAGGACCAGCCGTGACTCCTACGGTGAGTTCCTGACCGTCACCACGTCGGTCGTCGCGCGGAAACCGGCGGGCCGGGTGAAGCTGGGACATGTCGCCCCTCGCCTCGACCCTCGCCACGACGATCGCCGGGGTCGCCGGAGAGCTGCCTCCCTACAGCTACCCGCAGGCCGAGATCACCGCGCAGCTGGCCGAGGTCCTGCTCGGCGGCCTGGACGGCACGCCCGTGGGCCTGGAGCGGTGGGAACTGCTGCACCGGCTGCACGCCGCGACAGGGGTGGACCGTCGACATCTGGTGCTGCCGCTGGAGCGGTACCGCGACCTCAGCGGCTTCGGGGCGGCGAACGACGTGTTCCTCGGTGAGGGCGCCCGGCTGGCGCAGCGGGCGGTCGGCTCCGCGTTGGACGCCGCCGGGCTCACCGCCGCCGAGGTCGACCTGGTCATGTCGGTCTCGACGACCGGGCTCGGCGTGCCCAGCCTGGAGGCCCGGCTGCACGCTCCGCTCGGACTGCGCCCGGACGTCAAGCGGGTGCCGGTGTTCGGCCTCGGCTGCGTCGCCGGGGCAGCCGGGATCGCCCGGCTGCACGACTACCTGGCCGGACATCCCGACGACGTGGCCGTCCTGCTGTCGGTCGAGCTGTGCTCGCTCACCTTCCAGGCCGACGACACCTCGACGGCCAACCTGGTGTCCAGCGGGCTGTTCGGGGACGGCGCGGCGGCGGTCGTCCTGGTCGGTGCGCGGCGGGCGCAGGCGCTCGGCCTGGCGGGTCGCCCGCGCGTGGTCGCCGCCCGCAGCCGCTTCTACCCGGACACCGAACGGGTGATGGGCTGGGACATCGGCGACAGCGGCTTTCGGATCGTGCTCGCCGCGACGGTCGCCGACGTGGTCGAGAAGTACCTCCGGGACGACGTCGACGCCTTCCTCGCCGGGCAGGGTCTGCGGCTGCCCGACATCGGGACCTGGGTGGCGCATCCCGGAGGCCCGAAGGTCATCGACGCCCTCCTGCGCACCCTCGAGCTGGCCCCGGACGCCCTGCGGGTGACCCGGCAGCAGCTGGCCCGACGGGGCAACCTGTCCTCCTCGTCGGTCCTGCACGTGCTGGCGGAGACGATCGCCGGGCCGGCTCCCGAGCCCGGCAGCCATGGCCTGCTGCTGGCGATGGGCCCGGGATTCTGCAGCGAGCTGGTCCTGCTGGAGTGGTGACCCGACACCACCCGGGATGGTCGCTGCGCCGGGGCGGGTAGCGGCCTACTCCCGCCGGTTCACCGGTTCGTCTGCACCCGGCGGCCACCACGCATAGCCCGGGTCTGCGTCCCAGGACCGGTCAAGGACATAGTTCGATCCTTCGATCCCCAGGAAGATCGGGTAGTACCGGCCGGCGACGAGATCGACCAGGACCATCCGCCCGTGGCCATCACCGCCGAACAGCAGCGCCCGCCCCTGTGCCATGACCCCTCCTGTGGAGACGGCCGAGCACGGGGAGTCCTGGACGCTCAAACCCGTGCCCGACCGATGGAGCCAACGTATTGGCGCGTCGCTCCGACGTCTAGCGCGACAGAACGACTCGGAGTGAGACGTAAACGACTCGCGATGCGAATAGAAATGTGCGTCTCGCTCGGGTATTGCACATGGTGGAGCGGTGAGTCCTGCCTTGAGCGCCCTGGTCGCGCGGAACATCCGTGCTGAGCGCTCCCGGGTCGGTATGACGCAGGACCAACTAGCCGAACGTCTGGGCCTCACCAGGAGCGCCGTAAGCCTCTGGGAGCGCGGTCAGCGTGAACCGGGCCTTGACTACCTGGTGCCGATCTGTCAGGCGCTGGGGATCGACCTGGCCGACCTGTTCCGTGGCGCCTCTGCCAATGACCTGGCAACCCTCGGCCTACGGGACGTCAGAGCCCGGTAGGACTTGAGCATCGGGCAGGCACTGGGCCTCTCGCGTACCGTCGTTCGGCACACTGGCCGTGTCGACGGCGTGTCGCGCCGATTCGGGTCCGATGTGACGAATGACGGCCCGGTGCCACCCTCGGCACAGCCGCCGTCCACCAGTCCCGGCCACCACCGGGCGCGCTGGCACATGGTGCCCGGGATGCGGGCGCGGTGGCACATGGTGCCCCTGCAGGGTGACCCGGCTGTGCAGGGTGGCGGGGCGGGCCGGGGTCAGCGCTGGGGGAGCCGCCCGACCGCGCCGTAGGCGGACACCTCGGCGGCGGAGGGCCGCGGCTCCGGCTCGCTCTCGGCCCGCCAGTGCGCGATCGAGGTGATCCCCGGCTCGACGAGTTCCACCCCCTCGAAGAACTGGGCGAACTCGTCCTTGCTGCGGAACTGGAAGCTCGGGTCGTTGGCGCCGGCCTCCTCGGCCTGGCCCGGTGCCATGAAGTCGTGCGTGGCGTGGGAGACCGCCAGGAAGCTGCCCGCCGGCAGCGCGTCGAGCAGCTGGCGGACGATGTCGAACGGTCGGGTCTCGTCCCGCAGGAAGTGCAGGATGGCGATCAGCATCAGGCCGACGGGCTGGGTCAGGTCCAGGGTCGCGGTGAGGGCAGGGTCGCCGAGGATGGACTCCGGTTCGCGCAGGTCGGCGTCGAGGTAGGCGATCTTGCCGCCCTGTCCGCGCAGCAGGGCCCGGGCGTGCACCAGGACGATCGGGTCGTTGTCGACGTAGACCACCCGCGACTCCGGGGCGATCGACTGCGCGACCTCGTGGGTGTTGTTCGCCGCGGGAATTCCGGTCCCGATGTCCAGGAACTGGCGCACGCCCGCCTCGCGCGCCAGATAGCTGACCGCGCGACTGAGGAACCGCCGGTTCTCCAGCGCCGACAGCCGGATCGTCGGGATCACCTGGGCGATGGCGTCCCCGGAGGCCCGGTCGGCCGCGAAGTTGTCCTTGCCGCCGAGCCAGTAGTTGTACCGCCGCGCCGGATGCGACACCGAGGTGTCGAAGGACAGGTGCTCGTGATCCTCCGCCGGGGCAGTCGGCGACAGCAGGCGGTCCTGGTCCGGCGAGCCCATGGCATGACCCCTTTCACCCGGTGGTCGCCCTGACCACCCCGTTCGTCCTGATGGAGCATTGTGGCGCCAATGGCTGATCTGGGTGGTGCTGATCGGGGATCCCAGCTCGGCCGATTGTCTCTTGGATCACTTTCGCCCGGCGATCAGGTGTTCGGCGGGCGACCCTCGGGCCGTGGGGGCGTCCCCGGACGGCCGGACACCGCTGTCGTCTCCCGTGTCGCTGCCGCTCCGGGCCGGGGTTGCCCCTCCGGACAGATTGGGAGGGTCTGAGTGGAAGATCACTCCCGCCCCGGATGGCCGCGATGGCACATCGTGCCCGGAAAACGGGCGCAAGGGCACATCGTGCCCGGGCCCGGGAGCGGGCGGGCGGGCGGGAGGGATCGGACAGGTGGGAGGGGACGCCCGGGCGGGAGGGGGTGGACGCCCGGGCGGGAGGG
>DASTGO010000381.1:0-9284 GCA_035719045.1 Kineosporiaceae bacterium
CCCCGGCGGCGTCGGGGGCGGTCCCGGCCTCCTCGGTCGCACGGGTCGACTCGGTCCAGGCAGCCCCGTCCCACCAGCGCAGACCGGACGAATGGGCGGGGTCGGAATACCAGCCGGGGGCGGGGAGGGTCACGAAGCACAGATTGTGGCAGAGGGACCGAGCCTGCGGAACTCGTAGGTCACAACGGGTGAACCTGCCACTTTTTCCGGCAACACCAGCGAGATTGAGCCTAGGTAAGCCTACCCTCTTATCGTGGGCACCGACCGGGAACGGACGACGCTGGCCGACGTCGGTGTCGGCACCAGTGCCGTGCTCGCCGGCGGCCCGGCGCTCGACGCCCGGCAGGCCCGCCGCCTGATCGAACTCGGACTCCGGCCCGGGGCGACGGTCCGGGTCCTGATGCGCACGGCCGGTGGGGGCCGGGTGCTCGGCGTGGACAACCTGCGGATCGTCCTGGACCGGTGCACCCTCGGCGCGATCCCGGTGGCCCTGCCCGTGCCTGCGGCGCTACCCGCCCCGGCTGCATCCCCCGCCCCGGCCCCGGGTCCCCGACCCGCGGTGATCCCCGATCCGGAAGCCGGGGCTGATCGCCCGGCGCCCGGCACCAGCACCCAGGGGCAGGGACAGGACCAGGGACGGACCCGCGGCTCCCGCCTGGTGGGCCCTGGCCGCCGGCTGCGCCTGCTCCGGCGTTACCCCGGACTGTTCCTCCTGCCGGGTGAGCTGCTCCCCGCGGACGCACGGCCCGGCAAGCCGGTCGGGGACGGGGCCGACTGAGTGAGTGACTCCTCGACCAGGGCGTCGGTCGCGTCCTGTCACAGCGACGCCGCCGGGCCCGCGGCGGCCGCGGGTGCCCCGGTGATCGCGCTGGCCGGCGCCCCGAACGTGGGCAAGACGACCCTGTTCAACGCGCTCACCGGATCGCACCGGCAGACCGGCAACTGGCCGGGCACCTCGGTGGCGGTCGGTCACGGCAACTGGCGGCCCGGCGGGCGGGAGGTCGCGGTGGTCGACCTGCCCGGTAGCTACAGCCTGGACCCGCTGTCCCCGGACGAACAGCTCACCCGGGACCTGCTGGTCGAGGTCCCGCCGGACCGGCGTCCGGACCTCACCGTGGTCGTCCTCGATGCCACCGCCCTGGCCAGGGGGCTGTACCTGCTCGCCCAGATCCGGGAGCGGCCCTGCCGGGTGGTGGCCGCGCTCACCATGAACGACATCGCCGCCCGGCACGGGATCGTCCTGGACCTCGACCGGCTGGCCGAGGCGGTGACCACCCCCGTGGTCGCGGTGGACCCCCGGCGCGGGACCGGGCTGGACCGGCTCGCCGCCGCGGTGGTGGCCGGCCTCGACCGACCCGCGCAACCGCCGCCGCAGGAACTGCCGTCGTGCTGCCACCCGGTGGCGCCGGCACCGTCCCCGGGCCCCGACGACCCGGGCCAGGCGGTGGACGACCCGGGCCCGACCGTGGACGACCTCGACCTGGCCGATGCCCGGTTCACCTGGATCGACGCCGCCGTGGCCGCTGCCCAGCAGCGGCAGGGCCGGCCCCTGCTGACCCGCTCGGACCGGATCGACCGGGTGGTCACCTCCCCGGTCGGCGGCGCCCTGGTCTTCCTCGCCGCGATGTGGCTGGTCTTCCAGACCACCACGGCGGTGGCTGCGCCCCTGCAGCGCGGGCTGGCCGGGCTACTCACCGGTCCCGTCACGTCGGGGGTGCGGTGGCTGCTGGACCTGGCCGGGCTCGGGCAGGGCGTGGCCGCCCGGTTCGTGATCCAGGGACTGCTGGCCGGGGTCGGCATGCTGCTGACCTTCGTACCGCTGATGGCGCTGATGTTCGGGCTGCTGGCGGTGTTGGAGGACTCCGGCTACCTGGCCCGGGCCGCGGTGGTCACCGACCGGCTGATGCGCAGGCTGGGGCTGCCGGGACGGGCGTTCCTGCCGCTGGTCGTCGGGTTCGGCTGCAACGTCCCGGCGGTCAGCGGCACCCGGGTGCTGCCGGACGCCAGGCACCGGCTGCTCACCACGCTGCTGGTCCCGTTCACCTCGTGCAGCGCCCGGCTGACCGTGTACGTGCTGGTCGCGGGGATCTTCTTCCCCGAACATGCGGGAAGCGTGGTGTTCGGGCTCTACCTGGTCTCCTTGCTCTTCGTGGTGGTCGTCGGGGTCGGGCTGCGTTCCACCGTGCTGCGGGCGATGCCGGACGAGCCGCTGATGATCGACCTGCCGCCGTACCATCTGCCGGTCCCGCGACTGGTGCTGCGTGCGGCGTGGACCCGGCTGCGCGGCTTCCTGTCCACCGCGAGCGGGCTGATCGTCGGCACCGTCGCCCTGGTCTGGCTGCTGCAGGCGGTCCCGGTCAGCGGGAACGCCTCCTTCGGCGAGGTCCCGGTGCAGGACAGCCTCTACGCGGCGACCGCCCGGACCCTGTCACCGGTGTTCACCCCCGCCGGGTTCGGCGACTGGCACACCACGAGCGCCCTGATGACCGGCTTCGTCGCCAAGGAGGCGGTGATCTCGACCTGGGCGCAGACCTACGCCGCCTCCCAACCGCCACCCGCACCCGGGCAGGCGGCCGCACCGGGGCAGGCGGCGACGCCGGGCGCCCCGGATCCGGCGGCGCTCGGGACGGCGGTCCGCCAGCACTTCACGTCCTCCTCCGGGGGGCATCCGGCGGCCGCGGCGTGGGCGTTCCTGGTGTTCCTGCTGGCCTACACCCCGTGCGTGGCCACCCTGGCCGCCCAGCGCCGGGAGATCGGGCTGCGCTGGACGGCGTTCGGCATCGCCGGCCAACTGCTGACGGCCTGGCTGGTCGCGGTGCTGGTGTTCCAGGTCGGGCGGCTGCTGACGTGACCGGTCCGGCGGGCGCGATCGTGCCGGGGCGGGGTGGTCCGCTGCGGGCGGTGCTGGCGGCCTTCGAGGCGGGGGCGGGCAGTCCGGCGGAGATCGCCGCGCGCACCGGTCTGGACCGTGCCGTGGTGTCCGCCGCCGTGGACCACCTGGTCCGGACGGGGCGGGTCCGGGCCGAGCGGCTGGCCTCCGGCTGCCCCGAGGGCGGCTGCCACGGCTGCGCCTCCGTTGCCTCGGCCCCCGGCGGGACAGGTCCGGGCGGGTCAGGTCCGGCCTGCGGGAGCGGCCACGGCACGCCCGCCGACCCGTCGCGTCGCGGTCCGGTGCTGCTCACCCTGGCCCGGCGCTCCCCGGACTGACCGGCCGTCCCACCGCGCGACCCCACCCGGCCCCGGACGCGGATCCGGGGTGACCCTGCGCCCGCCCGTCACCCGGCCGGAGCAGCCCGTGCCTCCCTGCGACCAACGGCCCGAACCCGGGTCCACGGCCGGGGGCAGACTCGCAGGCGAGCGTCCTGCGGAGCTGCCATGTCCGAGCACGGAACCTCTGAGCAACGAACCGCCGCCTCCACCCCCGGGAACACCGTCACCCCCGGGAACGCCGCCACCGCCGGGATCACCGGCGCGACGGGATCGCTCCCGCACCTGCCGGCCCCGGGTGACGCCGACCGGCCGGAGGTTCCGGCGGCCGGCCTCCCCGGTCCGCCCGCCGTCCCGGGCGGACCGGTGGTCGGCAACGGCCACGACCCCCGCGAACCGATCGCGCTGCTGCTGCGGGACCTGCGCGCCCGCCGCAACGGCCTGCCGTCCCGGGAGGCCGCCCGCCGGCTGGTCGTGTACGGCCCGAACGAGCTGGTCCGCCGGGGCCGGGCGACCTGGCCACGGGATCTGCTCGACCAGCTCGTCCATCCGCTGGCCCTGCTGCTCTGGCTGGCCGCCGGGCTGGCCGCGGTCTCCGGTTCGGGGCCGCTGGCCTGGGCCATCGTGGGGGTCGTCCTGCTCAATGCCGGCTTCGCGTTCTGGCAGGAGCAGCAGGCGGAGAAGGCGGTCGAGGCGCTCGCGGCGTACCTGCCGGCCACCGCGACAGTGCTGCGGGACGGGCTGCAGCAGCAGATCCCGGCCCGCGACCTCGTCCCCGGTGATGTCCTGCTGGTGGCGGAGGGGGAACGGATCTGCGCCGACGCCCGGATGCTGTCCGGCTCGGTGGAGGTGGACCTGTCGACGCTCACCGGGGAATCCCTGCCCGCCCTGCGCTCGGCCAGGTTCGACGATCTCGCGGGGCCGGTCATGCAGGCACGGGACCTGCTGTTCAGCGGCACCACCTGCACCGGCGGCGAGGCCCGCGCGCTGGTGTTCGCCACCGGTATGCACACCGAGCTGGGCCGGATCGCGGCGCTGTCGCAACGGGTCGGCCGCGAGCCCAGCCCGCTGGAACGGCAGGTGAAGCGGATCGCCCAGTTGATCGCGGCGGTGGCCGTGGGGTGCGGGGTCGCCTTCCTCGCGGTGGGCACACTGGTCGCCGGGCTGCCGTTGAAGGACAGCTTCATGTTCGCGATCGGGTTGTTGGTGGCGAACGTGCCGGAAGGCCTGCTGCCGACGATCACCCTGGCGCTGGCGGTCGGCGTCCGGGAACTGGCCCGGGCCGGGGCGGTGGTGAAGCGGCTGAGCGCGGTGGAGACGCTCGGCTCGACCTCGGTGATCTGCACCGACAAGACCGGCACCCTGACCCGCAACCGGATGCGGGTGACCGACCTGTGGACCCCGCCGAAAGGTTGCGGCGCAGGCGATCACGGGCCGCAGGATCATCCTCCCGGCGAGGACGGATCGGCGGCCGGGGCATCCGGGGCGGATCCGCAGGGGGCGCTGGCCCTGTTGCGCGCGGCGGCCCGGTGCACGACCGCCACCGTCGACCCGGCGGACACCGACGCCGCCACCGGCGATCCGACCGAGGTCGCCCTGCTGCTGGCCGCCGCCGGTCACGGGATCGACGTGGACCCCGCCCGCCGCGACGCCACCCGGCGCGGGATGTTCCACTTCGACCCGGCGCTGCGCCTGATGTCCACCGTGGACGAACTCGACGGGCAGCTCTGGCTGCACCTCAAGGGCGCGCCCGAGGAGGTGCTGGCCCGGTCGACGTCGATCGCCCGTCCGGGTGGGCCGGTCCCGCTGGACGAGGCCGCCCGGGTGGAGGTGGGCGAGGCGGTCCGCGGGTTCGCGGCGCACGGGCTGCGGCTGCTCGCACTGGCCAGCCGGCGACTCGGCCCGGCCGCACCGGATGCCGCAGCAGGCGGTCCGGGGACAGCAGGCACCAGAGCCGGCGGGACTACCCCTGGCGCGCAGGTTTCCCCTGGCCTGCAAGGGGTTCCGGCCGAGCGGGCAGACGCCGAGCGTGACCTGACCCTGCTCGGGCTGATCGCCATGTTCGACCCGCCACGGCCGGAGGTGGCCCCGGCGGTCACCGCCTGCCACACCGCCGGGATCCGGCTCGCCGTGGTCACCGGGGATCACGCCCTGACCGCCGCGGAGATCGCCCGCCAGGTCGGCATCGAGGTCCCGGCACAGGACGTCGTCACGGGCGCCGAACTGGACCGGATGTCCGAGGACGAGCTGGATGCCCTGCTGCGCAACGGGAAGGAGTTCGTCTTCGCCCGGACCAGCCCCGAGGCGAAGCTGCGGATCGCCGACGCCCTGCAGGATCTCGGGCACGTGGTCGCGATGACCGGTGACGGGGTGAACGACGCCCCGGCGCTACGCCGGGCGGACATCGGCGTGGCGATGGGCAGGGCCGGAACAGACGTCGCCCGCGAGGCCGCCACGATGGTGCTCACCGACGACAACTTCGCCACGATCGTGGCCTCGGTCGCCGCGGGCCGACGGGTCTACGACAACGTCCGCAAGTTCATCCTGTACATCTTCGCCCACTTCCCGCCGGAGGCCGTGCCCTTCCTGGTGTACGCACTGTCCGGGGGGCGGATCCCGTTGCCGCTCACCGTGTTGCAGATCCTGGCGATCGATCTCGGCACCGAGACCCTGCCCGCGCTGGCGCTGGGCCGTGAGCCCGCCGAGCCCGGACTGATGCAGCGGCCGCCGCGACCGTCCCGGGAGGGCGTGATCCGGCCCGCCATGCTGGCCCGGGCCTGGCTGCTGCTCGGCGGGATCAGCGCCGTGCTGGTGATGGCCGGCTTCCTGTTCACGCTGCACAATGCCGGCTGGAACCCGGGCGACCCGACCGGTCCCGGCACCCCGCTGCACCACGCCTGGCAGCAGGCCACCACGATGACCTTCCTCGGCATCGTCGCCTGCCAGCTGGGTACGGCGTTCGCCGCGCGCACGCAGCGGGCCTCGCTGCGCTCGGTCGGGCTGACCAGCAACCGGTTGCTGCTGGCCGGGATCGCCTTCGAGGTGCTGTTCGCCGTGGTCGTGGTCGCCTGGCCGCCGCTGCAGACGGTGTTCGGGACGGCGCTGCCGCGGGCGGAGGAACTGGCCCTGCTGGTGGTGTTCCCGCCGGTGGTCTGGGGGGCCGACGAGCTGTACCGCTGGGTGCTGCGCCGCCGTGACCACTGACCTTCGGACCGGCTGATCTTCGGACCGGCTGATCTTCGGACCGGCTGGCCGGCGGCCGGGCGGACAGGCCGGCCCTCGGACCAGCGGTGGATCCGGCACCCGGCCGGCCGGCCGACTGGCCCTGGCGCCCGGCCGGCCGGGTGGCTTGCGACCCCGTCGTCAGCCGGCGCCCGTGACCGCCAGCGACAGGACCCACTGCTGGCCGCGCAGGATCCGCCCGTAACGCAGGTGCGGCCGCTCGTCGGCCAGTGCGAACCCGGCCGCCTCGACGATCCGCCGGGCCGAGGTGAACCCGTACTCGGTGCGCAACAGGACCGTGCGGTAGCCAGCCTGCCGGGCGAAGGCCACGCACTCCCCGACCAGCCGCCGGCCGACGCCGAGACCGCGTGCCGCCGGGTCGACCAGGAGCAGCCCGAGGCGGGCGGCACCGTCAGCCGTCCAGGTACTGTCGGTACCGCCCGCCGCCGCGTCGAGGCAGAACACGCAGCCCGCGGGCACGCCGTCAACCTCGGCGATCCAGGCCCGTTCCCGGGCGGGGTCGCGGCGGGCGGCGAACCCCGCCACCAGATCTGCCACGTCCCCTTCGAACCTCTGGTCCCAGCCGTACTCCTCGGCGTAGACCGCGCCGTGCCGCTGCACCACCCAGCCGAGATCCCCCGGCCGGGGATCGCGCAGCGTGAACGGCCGACGGGCCTCCCCGGACAATGCGCGGCGGATCGTCGCCATCGCCGCGACCACGTCCCGCTGCCGGTCCTCGCGCAGTCCGGCCAGGATGCTGCGGGCGTGTTCGGCGATCTGCCGGTCGAGCAGGGCCAGCACCTCCCGGCCGCGTGCCGTGAGCTCGACCACCGGTCCCCCCGGACCCGTCGCCGGGCGGATGTCCAGCACGCCCTCGTTGCGCAGCCGGTGCACGACCCGGATCAGTTGCCGGCACTCCAGGCCGCAGCCGGACCTCAGGCCGGCGAGGTCGCTGCGGCCGGTGCCCGCCAGGTCGAAGACCACCCGGGCCTCCGCCGGGGAGTACGTGCTCCCGGCCAGGCTGTCGTCGAGCCGGGCCACCACATCCCGTTCCCAGAACCGGCCGAACTCCCGCACCTGGGCCACCCGGACGTCCGGTGCCGGTCCGCCACCGGGCCGGACGGTCCGGTCACCGATCAGCGCCGCGCACACGGCGTCCCCCTCGGTCTCCTCGACCCACCAGGTCCATCTCGAACTCCCTGCGCACACCCGGATTCGGTCCCTCCCCGTCCCCCGGATCCCCCGTCCCCCGTGCGCTACTCCCCACCCCCTCCGCCGCCGGATCCCCCGAGTCGGCCGGGCGGGCGGCCTGCTGTCCATCCCCGTCGGTCAGCAGGCCTCCCAGGCCCGGCCCGCCCCGGTCCGGTGCAAGCCCGGGCGCCGCAGAACGGCGCACCGCAGCCCGACCTTGGCCGGGACGCCCAGGACGCCGGCTCCGGAGACCGCGTCCGCGGGTCCAGAACGCTCGGAGCGGCGGTCCTGACAGCAGGTAGCCAATCGGTGAGCACCGGACGGTTCGCTGAACGTTCGCTGAACGCCCAGGTCAGCGTGGGGTTCCGCGGAGTTGGCGGGCCTCGGCTCACCCGTCGTCACCCCCCGGCGGCGGTGCCTGTGGAGAGTCCCGGGCGCACACCCCAAGATCACTGCGTTGCGTGACGGAATGATCACGGAGGCTTCCGGCAGGTGGCCCGACCGGTCGGTTTCGGCGCACGCGTCCGACAGTTCGGGCAGCCGAGCACGTACGGTGAGGAGGTGCACGGTCAGGGTGACTTGGCTGCCGTGACCGTCGGCCTGCTCGGACCACTCGAGGTTCGGGTGGGCGACCGTCCGGTATCCCTCGGCGGACAGCGTCCGCGCGCTCTGATCAGCCTGCTCGCGCTGTCCGCCGGCCGCCCGCTGTCGACCTCCCGGCTGGTCGACGCGCTCTGGGAGGGCAATCCCCCGGCAGCCGCCGCCAACACGGTGCAGGTATACCTGTCCCGGCTGCGCCGGGCCCTGGCCGGACCGGACGGCAACGCCCCGCTGCGCACGTCCGCGGCCGGCTACACCCTCGACGTGCCCGATGACGCGGTCGACGTCAGCCGGTTCGAGCGGCGGGTCGCCGAAGGACATGCCCGGCTGTCGGCCGGGGACGCCGCGGGATCGTCACGGGCGCTGCGCTCGGCGCTGGAGCTGTGGCGCGGCCCGGCGGTCCCCGACCTGGTCGGGCTGCGGGCCGGGGAGGCCGTGATCGCCCGGCTGGACGCCCGGCGGCTGGCGGCGCAGGTGGAGCGGATCGACGCCGATGCCGCGCTCGGCCGGCACGCCCCGCTCATCCCGGAACTGCAGGAGCTGATCCGGCTCCACCCGCTGCACGAGGGGCTCGTGGTCCGGCTGATGACCGCGCTGTACCGGTGCGGCCGGCAGGCTGAGGCGCTGGCCGCCTATGCCGAGGCGGCGACCCGGCTGGCGGAGGAACTGGGGGTGGATCCCGGCCCGCAGCTGTCCGGGATCCACGGCCAGATGCTCCGGCAGGAGGTTCCCGGTGCTCCCGCTCCCGGCCCGGCCCGCCCCCCGACGGCCGCCGTGCTGTCCCGCCCACGGCACGGGCTGGTGGGACGCTCGCAGGAGCTGACCCGGGCCCTGGAACTGCTCGCGGACCCTCGGGTCCGGCTGGTCACGCTGCTCGGGCCCGGCGGGACCGGCAAGACCCGGCTCGCCCTGGAGATCGCCGACCGGCTGGCCGAGCGCCCGCCGCCCGGCGGGGTGGTCGTGGTGCCGCTGTCGGGGGTGGACGAGCCGGCGGAGCTGCTCGCGGAGGTCTGCCGGACCCTCGACGCGGTGCCCGCCTGGTCGGGCGAGCCGCTGCTCGACCT
>DASTGO010000382.1:0-2798 GCA_035719045.1 Kineosporiaceae bacterium
CCGCCTGGCTCGGTCCGGAGATTCATCCACACGCCCTGAGGACGGCGGGCCGCGCCCCCTCCGCGCCGGCGGGGAGGGGGCGCGGCGACGCCGCGCGGCCTACTTCAGCACCAGGCTGGACCGCATCATCTCCGAGTCCTCGTGGTCGGTGATGTGGCAGTGCCAGACGTACGGGCCGCTGGTGACCGGCTCGAAGCAGAGCGGCTTCCGCGGGTTGTAGGCGCCCCCGCCGTACTCCCGGGCCCCGGGGAAGTTGAGCGCGCACTCCCCGTGCGCCCCGCGCCAGCGGCCGTCCCACCGGCCGACGAAGGTGAGGACCTCGCCCGGGTAGGCGATCATCGCGTCCTTCCAGCCCACCTCGTGCGCCAGGTAGGGCTGCGCCGGCGAGGTGAGCAGGGCGTTCGGCCCGAAGCCGAGCGGGCCGTACACCACCGGGTTGGTGGTGGACACGTCGGGGACCAGCTGCTTCACGCCCCCCGAGCCCGTCCCGAACGCCTGGCAGTTCCCCGGGCCGGCCCCGCCGTAGCCGCCGCAGAGCAGGCTCAGGTAGCCGAGCACGTCGAAGGGCTGGCGGCTCACGATCTGGAACCGGCCCAGGTGCGGGTGCATCGGGTGGGCGTCGCCGGTGGTGTTCACCACGCGCCACCGCTCCCAGGTGCCCGCGCGCGGCGTCTCGGTCACGTCGTACTCGAACGGCACCCCGTCGATCTGCAGGCCGAGGGACACGCCGGTGATCGGGTCGAGCCGCTCGTTCAGGTACATCTGGCGCTCCGCGGCGATGCACCGGGCGGCGGTGGGATCCTGCCCGGGCCCGCACGCCGGGAGGTCGCGGACGTCCACGAAGTCCGGGTCGAGCGTCGCCGGGATGGCCAGGGTCGTCACCGGCGCGATCACGCTCCCGTCGAGCGAGCGCGCCCCGGTGGTCACGTCGAAGCGCATCACCGCCGCGAGGTGGGCGAACGGGCTGCCCCGGTCCGCCGGGGCGATCCCGTCGGGGAACGGGGCCGGCGCGGTGTTGGTGAGGTACACCGACTGCCCGACCAGCCCCTGGAAGCTCACCAGGAGCTCGTACCGCTCCCCCGGGCAGATGGTGAGGGCGTTGGTGGCGGCGCCGGTCGGGTCCACCAGGCTGCGGGAGGGCACCGCCGAGGGCAGGTAGCCCTGCTCCGTCGCGATCACCAGGAAGTCGACGTCGTTCGCCGGGGCGACGCCGGGGGCGTCGGCGGTGGCGTAGGTGGGCTCGGTGGTGGAGAGCCCGAGGTTCCAGCAGCGCGCGTTGGAGCCGTCCACGATCCGGAGCCGGTACCAGCCGGGCGCGACCGCCTTCCTCGGCCAGAGCACCCCGTTCACCAGGGCGTGATCGGCGAAGTACTCCGGGACCCACTGCGGGTGGACCTGGGGGTTGGTGCCGAGCGGCGTCACCGGCGAGGTGCCCGGGGGCGGACCGGACTGGTCCTCGCCGAGGCCGGACGGGAAGGCGATGCTCCCATCGTCGTTGAAGGCCCGGTCCTGCACGGCCAGGTAGAGGTCGTACTTGTAGGCCCCCAGGCTGTCCCTGGCCGAGAGCGGGTCGACCCAGGCGTACTCGCAGGTGCACTCGCCCGGCCCGGCCGGGCAGGCGGCACCCGACGGCGCGGTGCAGGTCCCGCCCACCACCGGGTAGTGCCGCGTCGCGTCCACCACCGGGAAGAAGCCGGCCGGGCCGGCCACCACGTTCACGCGCGTCTTGCCGAGGGCGTGGTCGTGGAACCAGATGGTCGACTCGTCATTCACCATCGGATAATAGTAGGTGTCGTACCAGGCACCGTGGAGCGGATCCAGCAGCCCGCCCGGGCGCCGGATCACCCCCACGCTCCCGGCGGGCGCGTCGAAGGCCGGGGACAGGAACCAGGGGATCGGGCTGTAGAGGAGCCCGGTGGTCCGGTTCCCGAACCACTTCTCCGCGAAGCCGTCGCTCCCCGGCGGGATCTCCCCGCCGTGGAGGTGCGGCACCACCGCGTTGTCCGGCTGCTGCGGGCTCCCGAAGGCGTTCACCGCGTCGTAGGGCACGCCCGAGAGGTGGAAGGTCGGGGGCGCCGTGGCGGGGTCGATCACCGCCTTGAGCCCCATGAGCGTGCGATCGACCGCGCAGGGCCAGTCCCAGGCGAGCGGGTACGGGCAGAGCAGGTGCTGGTTGGGCGTCTCGTTCACCCACTTCACGAACACCGGCCGGCCCCGCGTCCCGCGGATGTTCATCGAGGGCCAGGTGACCACGTACGGGCTCGCGGCGGTCGGCGTGAACAGGCCGGCCTTCTTGAGCAGCGTGGTGAGCGGGCCGCCGCCCTGGTTCCGCTGCCCGAAGCCCCAGACCGGCGTGTAGATCGGGGTCCCGGGCGTGCAGGAGACCCCGCCGGGCGGACAGGTGAGCCCGGTCCACTGCCGGCCCTCGGGGACCGGCGGGCCGCCGAAGGCGGTCGGGTCGGGGAAGACGCCGGCGCGCGCCAGCGCCTGGTACCCCGCCGCCGCGTGGTAGCCGATCTCGTAGTAGTCGGCGGGGGCTCCCTCCGGCGCCGGGCCTGGCGTGTAGTCGATGGGGTTCGCGAGCGCGTGCAGGAACTTGGGCTGGGTGGCCGGATCCACGCCGAAGCGGCGCGGCGGCACCGGGATCGAGAGGCCGCGACTGCTGCACGGGGGCGGTCCCCCCGCGGTGAGGTGGGCCGGGTCGGCGGTGCACTGGCCGGGATACGGGAACACGTCCTGCCGGTAGGGTCCGGTCGGGCCGCCCGGGAAGCTGGGCGGGAACGGCACCTGCGCCTGCC
>DASTGO010000383.1:0-3003 GCA_035719045.1 Kineosporiaceae bacterium
CCGATCGCGGCCGTGAGCAGCACCAGCATGTTCACCAGGGCGAGGAGCCCGGCCCGGGCGAGTACGGCCGGAGCGCCGCGACCACCCCAGCGTGCCCACGACCGCACCAGGCCGGCGAACGCCAGCACGGTCGCGGTCAGCGCGACCCCGAACAGCCACGACCCCGTCAGCGACACCGTCAACCCCCACACCGATCCCCACACCGACCGGGCTGGGATCCCCGGCGGTCGTGGTCGCCCCCGACCAAGATTCTCAATGCCACAGACGCTGCATGCTGCCGAAATGTTGACCCGGTCGCGGCATGAGCAGTGACACGCCGCCTGATCCCGGCGGCCTGCAACCCATCGTCATGGCTCACGCACCCGGCGCAACAGTCCGTGGCCTTTCCGTGACTGTTCCGTTCCGCCTTCCCCGTGCCTGTTCGTGAGTACCCCGGCGGGCGGGCCCCTGCCCGGGCAGTTGCCCGACACGGCCGCAGGAATCCCTCCCGACGGGCTCCGCGGGGTCGACGGGACCGCCGCCGGGCGCCGTCCGGGTGCCGCGCAGCCCGACGGGCACTCCCCGGACAGGCCCTAGAGTCGAGGGCATCATGGAACCCTCCACCGACCTGGTCCTGGACGACCTCGGCGCCGAACTCGGCGTGCTACGGGTGTATCGGCAGGTGTTCGCCGTCCTGGCCCGGGAGCACGGCGCGATGACCGACGACGCGCTCTCCCTCGACGTCGACGAGGCGATCCTCGAAGCGTTCGCGCAGGCCGGCGCCGAGGGGCTGACCGCAGAGCAGGTGGTGCTGGCCTGCCGCCGCCACCCGGCCGCCACCGTCACCCGCCGGTTCGAGGTGCTGCGCGGGTACGGCGCGATCAGCCGGGTCGTGGACCGTACCCGTGAGCGGTTCCACCGGGCCGCGTTCGCGCCGTACGTCATGCTGCTCTTCCTGCGGCGGCTGGCCTCCCACGGCGGCCAGGGCGAGCTGCACCAACTGCTGACCCTCGAGGGACTCAGCGTCCGCAGCCCCAAGGCCACCACCGACGACGGCCGGGGCAGCGTGGACCGGCTGACCAAGGTGTTCCGGCTGATGGCCAACCAGCTCGCGAGCCTCGCGGTGGCCAGCCCGGTCGAGGAACTGCGCGAGCACGCCGAGCTGCTGTGGGGAAACCGGGGACTGATCGGCCAGGCGGAGGAGGTGCACGCCCAGGTGCTCGCCCGCTGGCCGGAGCTGGACCGGGAGTGCGCCGCCCTGCGCCGGGCCCTGGCCGCCTACGGCGACGCCAGCGACGCTGCGGCCGCCCGGCTGATCGAACGGGCGGGTTCGACCCGAGCCCTGGGCCTGCTGCCGGTCGAGACCTGGCGCAGCTTCGCCCGGACCGCGGACGCCCAGCGCCTCGCCGGCGTCCTCGACGGCCTGGTCTTCGACGCGCCCGCACCGTGGTTCGCCCCGCAGGACCTGGTGACCGCGGTGGACAGCGCGCGGATGGCCGGGCCCACCCGGCTGCCCCCGCCCCGGCCCAGCGGTGGCGAGCCCGCCCCGGACGCGATCCCGGCGCCCGACCCCGACACCGAACTGGCCGAGACCGTGACCCGGCTGCTGGGCGACGCCGACCGCGCCGAACTGGTCGGCCTGCTCGACCGTGAGGACGCCTGGCCGGACGCCAGGCGGCTGCTGGCCGTGCTCACCGCCGCCCACCACAGCCCGACCGTCGACGCGCAACTGCACTGGCAGGACGAGCTGCGGGTGGACCCGTCCGCCCCGGTGCCGTGGGCCTCGCACGGCACGCTGGTCCGGACGCCGGCCGGCGGTGGTTCCGCCGGGGTCCGACCCGGGCCGGAGCCCGGCCACGGCACCGGTCCCGGTCCCGGGAGCCGCCGGTGAGCCCGACCACGACGGCGCTGTGGTGGGCACGGGCACGGTCCCGCGGTCCGGTACGGCAGCCGGCGGGGACACCCGCGCCCGAGGGCTTCCTGCGCCTGCTCGAGTCCCACGCCGGGGCGGTGTGGCTGCTGCCGGAGGTGCCCGAGGGCGCCGGTCCCGCCGCGGTCGGCGAACTGGGCCTGTCCGGTCCGGTGGTCGAGCAGCCGAACGACACCGCGCGCGTCCTGGCGGTGGCGGTCCGCTGCTGCTGGACCGATCCCGACGGTCCGCTGTGGCCGGGCAGGGCGGCCCCGTTCGCCGCGGTCACGGCGGTGTTCCGGGGCTTCGCCGGCCGTGACGAGGAGTCCGTGCACCGGTCCTGCCTGGCGGCGGTGCGGCGGCTGCACTCCTCGGGCTGGCTGCTGTGGGACGAGCGGGCCCGCACGCTGCGCCTCGGGCCGCGGACCGCGACCTGGAGCCAGGCCGACCTGACCGTGCTGCGCGAGCTGTGCCGCCGGCTGCCCGCACCGCCGCCGGAGCTGCTCGCGACCGCCCCGGAACCCGCCGGTCCCGCTGCAGGCGCCGGGGAAGGGGACGGGGACGACGCCGACGAGGTCCGGGCGGACGACGCGCTGGCCGGCGGGGACCCCGGGGGTGTCCGGTGACCGCGATCCCCCAGGTGTTCGAGGCGGCGGTCGCCGAACTGCCGGAGCGGCACCGCGACGAGGTGCTCGCGGCGTTCGCGGCCCTGGAGCACTCCTGGCAGCCGGTGCACGAGGCCCAACTGCTGGCCCTGCGCGATGCGACGCTGCGGCGCAGCCTGTCCGACCTGTTGCACGCCCTGGGCCGGACCCTCGTCGCGGTCGGTCCGAACCGGTGGACCTCCGGGTACGCCGACGATGTCGCCGCCGTACTGGCCGCCGAGGGTCCGCAGCTGCCGGTGCCGGACCGGGCCGTGCTGGTCCTCGTCCTGGTCCACTCGATCGCGATCCCCCGCAGCCAGGGCTCGCTGGATCCCGACAGCTGGGCGTCCAGCCACGCCACCCCGGTCGAGGAGCTCCTGCGCTACTCGCAGCTGCCACGCGGGGAGGTCCGGGCGGCGCTCGCCCGGCTGCGGGCGGCCGGGCTGGTCCAGCTCGCGCCCGACCGCGGTC
>DASTGO010000384.1:0-5771 GCA_035719045.1 Kineosporiaceae bacterium
CAGGTCATCGCCGGCTGGGACCGGGGTATCGCCGGGATGCGGGTCGGCGGTCGCCGCCGGCTCGTCATCCCGCCGCAACTCGCCTACGGGGACCGCGGCGCGGGTCGCCTCATCGGCCCCGGCGAGACCCTGATCTTCGTCGTCGACCTGGTCAACGCCCGCTGACCCGCTGACCCGCCGGCCCGGCCGCCCGTGCGGCGGCCGGGCCGATCGGCGTGGATGCTGCCCCGTGGGTGCGGCATCCACGCCGGTTGTGGCCGCCGGGACGTCGTCCCCCGCCCGCCGCTCTCCGGCCGGAGCGGGCAGGCCCGGTGTCACCCGGCCTTCGCGCCACAGGATCGCCGCACCTCCCGATGCCGGGAGGCGACCTCGGGTAGCGTGCTGGTCGATGTCCTCCCGTCGCACCGAGCGTCTGCTCAACCTCGTCATCGCGCTCCTGGCCACCCGGCGGTGGCTGACCAAGGAGCAGATCCGGGCCGCCGTCCCGCAGTACGCCGGCTGCGAGTCCCACGAGGCCTTCGATCGGATGTTCGAGCGGGACAAGGAAGACCTGCGCGAGCTCGGCATCCCGCTGGTCACCGGCTCCGACAGTGCCTGGTTCGAGGACGAGACCGGCTACCGGATCGACCAGGACGCCTACGCGCTGCCCGACATCGACTTCACCGCCGCCGAGATGGCCGTGCTCGGGCTGGCCAGCCGGGTCTGGCAGCAGGCCAGCCTGGCCGGACCGGCGGCCCGGGCGATGGTCAAGCTGCAGGCGCTCGGGGTGGAGACCGACGAGGAGTCGCTGGTCGGCGTGGAGCCGCGCGTCCGGACGGCCGAACCGGCCTTCGAGCCGCTCTACGCCGCGACCCGCGACCGGGCGCCGGTGAGCTTCACCTACTGCAAGCCCAACGGGGAGACCTCCGAACGCCACGTCGAGCCCTGGGCGGTGACCAGCCGCAGCCGCTGGTGGTACCTGGTGGGCCAGGATCGCGACCGGGACGATGCCCGGGTGTTCCGGCTGTCCAGGATCCGGGGGCAGATCAGGCGGATCGGCCGTCCCGGATCATTCGAGATCCCGTCCGACCTGGATCCGGTGGCCGCGGTGGCGGGTTCGCCGGGCCCGAGCGATGAGCGCCGTGCGCAACTGCGGGTCCGGTCCGGCCGTGGGGTCACCCTGCGGCGCCGGGCGGTCGACGTGCGGCCCGCGGGGGAGCCGCATCCGGGTTGGGAGCTGGCCGAGGTCCCGATCGGGGACGTCGAGTGGCTTGCGGAGGAGATCGCCAGCCACGGCGGTGACATCGTCGTCATCGACCCACCGGACCTGCGGGAGGCCGTCATCCAGCGGCTGCGGGGGGCGTTGAAGACCCATCCGGATGCCCTGGTCCGGGGGTCGGAGCAGTCGCCGGAGGTGCTGCCGTGAGTCTTGGTGCGACGCAGCGGCTGTCCCGGCTGCTGGCGATGGTCCCGTGGCTGTTGCGCCGGCAGGGCGTCCCCCTGGCCGAGGCCGCCCGGCACTTCGGGATCACCGAGGCGCAACTGGTCAAGGACCTGCAGTTGCTGTTCGTCTGCGGGACCCCGGGCCACCTGCCGGACGACCTGATCGAGGCCGACTGGGAGTCCGGGCGGATCTACCTCGCCAACGCCGACGAGATCAGCCGGCCGCTGCGGCTGGCCGTCGATGAGGCGGTCACGCTGCTCGTCGGGCTGCGGACCCTGGCCCAGGTGCCCGGGCTGCACGACACCCAGGCCCTGGACTCCGCCACGGCCAAGCTGTCCGCGGCCGTGGGGGATGCCGCCGGAATGGCGGATGCGCTGTCCGTGGACCTCTCCCGGGGCGCGCAGGAGGGCGTCCTCTCAGCGGTCCGGGACGCCCTGGCGCGCCGCCGCCGGCTCCATCTCAGCTACCTGGTGCCCAGCCGGGACGAGACCACCGAACGCGACGTCGACCCGATGCGGCTGATCACCGTCGAGGGCCGCTGGTACCTCGAGGGGTGGTGCCACCGGGCGGAGGCGGTCCGGCTGTTCCGGATCGACCGGGTGACCGGTTTCGCCGTCCTGGACACCGACGGCACCCCGCCGGCGGGTGCTCAGGGCCGCGACGCCGACGAGGCCCTGTTCACCGCCTCACCCGAGGACGTCGTGGTCACGCTCGACCTTGCCCCGCAGGCGCACTGGGTGGCCGACTACTACCCGGTGGACGAGGTGGAGCCGCGGCCCGAGGGCTGGCTGCGGGTCCGGCTGCGGGCCGCCGACCCGGGGTGGGTGCCGCGGCTGGCGCTGCGGCTGGGTGGGGGAGCCCGGGTTGTCGCTCCGCAGGAGCTGGCGGTCCGGACGGCTTCGTCGGCCGAGGCGGCCCTCGCGGCGTACGTCTGATCCGGTCGCCGCAGCGAGTCCGGGGACGGCTGTCGGCCCCGGACCGCCCGTGAGGGTGTCCGGCATGGCCGGACAGGACGGACTGGGCCGATGTGATCTGTTTCGCGCCCGTGTCGCGGACCCCACATTCTCGATTCCGGTGCCAGGATGACCGGCGAGCGGTCACATCGGGTGCTCAAGCGTGTTCGGTCTGCAACCGAAGACATGAGTGCAACGAGATGCGATCGCCAGCCGCGGGCTACGGGAGGTGCCTCGACGATGACGACCATCAAGGCGTCATGCCCCAGCTGTGGTGACGTCGAGCTGACCCCGCAACAGGTCCGGCTGGTGGTCTGCTCCGTGAAGAGCTGGTCCTACTACGCCTTCACCTGCACGAGCTGCCTGGAGGAGGTCCGCAAGCCCGCCGGGCGGGACGTGGTGGCCCTGCTGGTGTCCGGTGGCGTGGTGGCCGAACCGTGGAACATCCCCGCCGAGGCGCTGGAGGAGCACGACGGACCGGCGCTGTGCTACGACGACGTCCTCGACTTCGCGCTCTGGCTGGAGCAGGCCGATCTGGTCGCAGCGGCGGCCGCCGCGCACCGCCAGGGCCGGCACCGGGCCACCCCCGAGACCGCTGCCTGATCCGGCTGCCCGCGGTCCGCACCCACCGGTTCCGCCCTCCCGCTAGCCTTTCCGGGTGACGTGGTGGGCATGGGTGCTGCTGTGGGCGGCAATCCTCCTCTGCGCCGGGGTGGTGCTGTTCCTGCGGGGCCGGTCCCTGTGGCGGAAGGCGATGGCCCTGGTCGGTGAGTTGGGCCTGGCTGCGGACCGGCTCGGTGAGCTGGACCGGGAACTCGCCACCCTGTCCGGCCGAGCGGCCGGGTCCGGGGACCTCGCCGTGTTCGCCGATCCGGGACAGCTGCGCCGGCAGCGGTTCCTGACCCGGTCCGGTCGCGGCGAACCGGCCGGGAGGAACCGGCGCCGGGCGGCGCCCGCCACCCCGGACGACCCCCCGGTCGCCGGTCCGAAGGCCCCCAGACGCTGAGCCGTTGGGCCGAACGGGTGGGCTCGCAGGCTCTGGTCAGGAGACGCCGCCCAGGTCGTACGATGACCGCAGCACCCCCACGTGAGAGGACGTCGCGATGCGCGCCCTGGAGCCCTGGCACTTCATCGTTCTGGCGGCCGTCGTCGTCGTGCTGTTCGGCGGCAAGCGCCTGCCGGACGCCGCGCGCGGGCTCGGCCGGTCGATGCGGATCTTCAAGTCCGAGATCAAGCAGCTGAACGACGAGACCCCCACGGCCACCCCGTCCGCTCCGCAGCCGCTGGAAGGCCGGGTCGTCGACGGAGAGGCCGGCCGGTCGGCGACCCCGACCGAGCAGCGCCGCGACGCCTGACCCCTGCCCGTGGCGATCACCACGCCGCGGCGGCGATCCAAGGACCCCGAGGGGCGGATGCCCCTGCGGGAACACCTTCGTGAACTCCGCACCCGGCTGATCAAGTCGACCCTCGCCGTCGGGGCGGGCGGGATCTTGGGCTGGTTCATCTACCTGCCCCTGATCGAGGCGCTGCAGCGGCCGTTCGAGAAGATCTCCCAGGAGAACGGCACCCTCGCCAAGCTCAACTTCGCCGACGTGGCCTCGCCGTTCAACCTGCGGCTGAAGATCGCCCTGTACGTCGGCCTGGTCATCGCGAGCCCGGTGTGGCTGTGGCAGCTGTGGGCGTTCATCGTCCCGGGACTGACCCGCAAGGAGAAGCGTTACGCCCTCGGCTTCGTCGCGGTGGCGTTCCCGCTGTTCCTGAGCGGGATCGGCCTGGCGTGGATGGTGCTGCCCAACGCGATCCGCTTCTTCTCCGACCTGACCCCCCGGGGCAGCGCCCAGCTGATCAGCGCGGACACCTACCTCACCTTCGTGACCCGGCTCATGCTGGCCTTCGGGTTCGCGTTCCTGGTGCCGCTGCTGCTGGTCGCGCTCAACCTGCTGGGCGTGGTGCGCGCCCAGGCGCTGCTGCGCAGCTGGCGGGTCGCGGTCTTCCTGTGCTTCCTGTTCGCCGCGGTGGCCTCGCCGTCGCCGGACGCGGGCTCGATGATCGCCCTCGCCATGCCGATGGTCGGGCTCTACTTCGCCGCCGTCGGGGTGGCGTGGCTGGTGGACCGGCGCCGAGACACGCGGCGGGCCGCGGATCCGCTGGCGGGCCTGTCCGACGACCAGGCGAGCACCGTCGAGGCGGCCACCCCGCTGGACCGCCTGCCCGACGACTTCGACGACGGGATGGGCCCGCCGCGGTGACCCCGCGCCGGGTCGGCCTCGCGGTCAACCCGACCTCGGGACGTGGCCTGGGACGGGCTGCCGGATCCCGCGCCGCCGAGGTGCTGCGCGGGGCAGGGCTGCAGGTACGCCTGCTCACCGCCGACAGCGGTCCGGAACTGGTCGAGGCGACCCGGGGAGCCGTCCGGGACGGGCTGGACGCACTGGTGGTGGCCGGAGGCGACGGGATGGTCAACCTCGGCGTGAACATCACGGCCGGGACCGGGCTGCCGCTGGGCGTGATCCCGGCCGGGACCGGCAACGACATCGCCCAGGCCCTGGGACTGCCGGTGGCCGATCCCGCCGCGGCGGCCCGGACCGTCGTCGAGGCGCTCGCCGGAGCCGGTCCCCGGGCCGTGGACGCGGCCCGGTGTGTGACCGCGGGTCAGGACGTGATGTGGTTCGCCGGTGTGCTCGGCGCCGGGTTCGACGCCCTGGTCAACGAGCGGGCCAACGGCTGGTCGTGGCCGCGGGGCCCGATCCGGTACAACCTGGCGATCGCCCGGGAACTGCCGCTGTTCCGCCCCCGGGACTACGTGCTGGAACTCGACGGGCAGCGCTGGGAGACCGCCGCCATGCTCGTCGCGATCGCCAACGGACCGTCCTACGGCGGCGGGATGCGGGTCTGCCCGGACGCTCGGCTCGACGACGGCCTGCTGGACGTCCTGGTCGTGAAGCCGATCTCGCGGCTGGAGTTCGTCAGGGTCTTCCCCCGGGTGTATGCCGGAACCCACGTCGACCACCGCCGGGTGGTCATCCACCGGGCCCGCCGGGTGGTCGTGGCCGCCGAGGGCATCGTCGGGTACGCCGACGGCGAGCGCCTCGCCCGGCTGCCGCTCGACTGCGAGGCAGTACCCGCGGCCCTGCAGGTGCTGGCCCCGGCCACCGGGCAGACGGAGCCCGGCAACCCTGGTCCCGATGACGGTTTCCTGCGAGCTGACGGTCTGCCTGGGTAGCGTTGGGGGCATGACGTCGGCGGCCGACGGCCGGCCGGCCGCATCCCCTGCAGAGCGCTACGGCGCGTTCCGCAGACGGGCGGCCGACCAGTCCAGCCCTCTGGGGGCGTTCCGCTCCCAGTACCCGTTCGAACTCGACGACTTCCAGGTGCGCGCCTGCCGGGCACTGCTG
>DASTGO010000385.1:0-11133 GCA_035719045.1 Kineosporiaceae bacterium
TCCGACGGCGGCTGGCTGGCGGACGTCCCGGCTCCGCGCCCGGTCGTGCTGGCCGAGGCCGTGCACGAGGGGATCGTCTGGGACGTGGTCCGCGACACCGTGGACCTCGGCCCCGGCGGGGTGGTGCGCCGGGAGTACATCCGGCACACCGGGGCGGTCGCGGTCCTCGCGATGGACGACGACGGCCGGGTCGCGGTGATCCACCAGTACCGGCACCCGGTCCGCCGGGAGCTGTGGGAGCTGCCGGCCGGCCTGCTGGACGTCGACGGTGAACCGCCGCTGGAGGCCGCCCGCCGGGAACTCATGGAGGAGGCGGACCTGCGGGCGCAGCGCTGGGACGTGCTCGTGGACTGGTTCAACTCCCCGGGCGGCTCCGACGAGGCGCTGCGGGTGTACCTGGCCCGTGACCTGTCCGCGGTGCCCGAGCAGGAGCGGCACGTCCGGGAGGCCGAGGAGCACGGCATGCCGGTCGCCTGGGCCACCCTGGACGAGATCCGGGACGCCGTCCTGTCCGGACGGGTGCACAACCCGTCCCTGGTGGTCGGCGGGCTGGCCGCCTGGGCGGCGCGGGAGGCCGGCTGGTCGACGCTGCGCCCGGCGGACACCCCGTGGCATTTCTTGCGCGGTTGAGCGGGGTCGGCGCGGCTGAGTGACGTGAACCTCGTGCCTGGCGGTGCGGACCTGCCGCCAGGCACGGGAGGTCGGCCGATCGGGCGGTCCGCGGCGCCGTGGGATATCCCCGGTCCGACCGGTTTGCCCGCCTAGACTCGGCTGATCCGAACCGGACCGCCGGGCATGTCGCCCGCCGGCCGGCGGCCTGCGGAAGGACGATGGTCGGCGATGAGGCTCGGCGTGGCCCGTGAGGTACAGCCCTGACCGTCACCGGCTCCCCGCAACCGGCCCTGGCGCAGGGACGCCGGACCGGCATGCCCGCGGTACCGCCCGCACCGGCCCGCCGGACCGCGCTGGACCGTGCGGTGACCGGCTACCTGGAGCACCTCGCCGTCGAGCGCGGGCTGTCCCGCAACACTCTCGCGGCCTACCGGCGGGACCTGGCGCGCTATGCGGCCTACCTGCAGTCCCTCGGGATCGCCGATCCCGCCGGGGTACGGGAGGAACAGGTCAGCGGCTTCCTCGCGGCGATCCGCACCGGGGAGGACGGCGGGGCGTCGCTGGCGGCCTCCTCGGCGGCCCGCACCGTGGTGGCGGTCCGGGGCTTCCACCGCTTCCTGGTCCTGGAGGGAGCCGCGACGGTCGACCCGGCGGGGGAGGTCCGGCCGCCGTCCCCGCCCCGACGGCTGCCGAAGGCGATCGGCGTCGGGGAGGTGGAGCGGTTGCTGGACGCGGCCGGGCAGGGGGGCACCGCCGCGGGTCTGCGGGACCGGGCGCTGCTGGAGGTGCTGTACGGGTCAGGGGCCCGGATCAGCGAGGCGGTCGGCCTCGAGGCCGACGACCTGGACCTGGCCGGCGGGCTGGTCCGGCTGCGCGGGAAGGGCGGCAAGGAGCGGATCGTCCCGGTCGGGCGGCCGGCGGTGGCGGCGGTCGAGGCCTATCTGGTCCGGGTCCGGCCCGATCTCGTCCGGCGCGGCCAGGGGACTCCCGCCGTGTTCTGCAATCTGCGGGGCGGCCGGCTGTCCCGGCAGAGCGCCTGGACGGCACTGCAGGTCGCGGCGGAACGGGCCGGACTGGCCGCGCGGGTGTCCCCGCACACCCTGCGGCACTCCTTCGCCACACATCTGCTGGAGGGCGGGGCGGACGTCCGGGTGGTCCAGGAGCTGCTCGGACACGCCTCGGTCACCACGACGCAGATCTACACGAAGGTCACCGCGGACACCCTGCGTGAGGTGTACGCGGCGACCCATCCCCGGGCGCTGCGTGGCGGGGGCTGAGCGCAATTCTGCTGACAGTGAGTGATCGGCCACGACCGGATGTGCCACCCGCGTTGAGCAGGTCGCGACGCGCCGACTAGCCTCGCCACCACAGTGAGCTCTTCGCGGGAGGATCGTCCCAGCACCACACTCGGTGCAGGCTTCGCCGGGGAGGATGTCGATCCCGAAGACGGAGACGGACAGATGGGACCGGTCGTGACGAACCAGACCCAGGAGGCGGCGGCACAGCTGACCGTCGACGTCGGCGACGGAATCGACGGCCTGTGTGCCGGGGCGATGGGCCCCACCGGCCGTCCGATGCCGCCCTTCCCGGAGCCGCCGGCCCTGACCCAGCATGGTCCGGCCCGGATCATCGCGATGTGCAACCAGAAGGGCGGCGTCGGCAAGACCACCTCGGTGATCAACCTCGGGGCCGCGCTCGCCGAGTACGGCCGCAAGGTGCTGCTGGTGGACTTCGACCCGCAGGGCGCGCTGTCGGTGGGGCTCGGGATCAACCCGCATGAGCTGGACCTGACGGTCTACAACCTGCTCATGCAGCGCGGGGTCCAGGTCCGTGACGTGATCCGCCCGAGCGGGGTCCCGAACCTGGACCTGCTGCCGGCCAACATCGACCTGTCCGCGGCCGAGGTGCAACTGGTCAGCGAGGTGGCCCGGGAGCAGATCCTGGCCCGCGCGCTGCGGCCGGTGAGCGACGAATACGACGCCATCATCATCGACTGCCAGCCCTCGCTGGGCCTGCTCACGGTGAACGCCCTCACCGCCGCCCACGGCGTGGTCATCCCGTTGGAGTGCGAGTTCTTCGCCCTGCGCGGGGTCGCCCTGCTCGTGGAGACGATCGAGAAGGTCCGCGACCGGCTCAACCCGGGCCTGGAGGTCGACGGCATCCTCGCCACCATGTACGACCCGCGGACCCTGCACTGCCGCGAGGTGGTCGCCCGCGTCGTGGAGGCCTTCGGTGACCGGGTGTTCCACACCGTGATCGGCCGGACGGTGAAGTTCCCGGACGCCTCGGTCGCGGCCGAACCGATCACCACCTACGCCAGCTCGCATGCGGGGGCGTACGCCTACCGGCTGCTGGCCAGGGAACTGATCGCCCGCGGCGACGCCGCCTGAGGTGTCCGCCCAGACGTTCGACGGGTCCCGGCCCGTCGCCCCGGCCGCTGCCGGGTCCGAAGACCTGCCGACCGGGCCGGTGGAGGCTGACCAGCCGCAGTCGGGGGAGGGCCTCGCGGCTGCGCCCGACGGCCCGGCGGCCGGAGGCTGCGCGCCGGACGACCCAGGGGTGGGGGATTCCGGGACGGTCACTCCGGGCGGGGCGCTGCCGGGGCGGTCCAGCGGCTTCGAGGTGCACCTCGACGTCTTCGAGGGGCCGTTCGACCTGCTGCTCGGACTGATCTCCAAGCACAAGTTGGACGTCACCGAGATCGCTCTGGCCAAGGTGACCGACGAGTTCGTGGCCTGGGTCCGCGCCCAGGGCAAGGACTGGAACCTGTCCGAGACCAGCGAGTTCCTGGTCGTGGCGGCGACCCTGCTGGACCTCAAGGCGGCGCGGCTGCTGCCCTCGGCCGAGATCGAGGACGACGAGGACCTGGCCCTGCTGGAGGCCCGGGACCTGCTGTTCGCCCGCCTGCTGCAGTACCGGGCGTTCAAGGATGTGGCCGCGACCCTGTCCGCGCGGATCGCAGCGGAGGCGAAGCGTGTCGCGCGGTCGGTCCCGGTGGAGCCCCGGTTCGCCCAGTTGCTGCCGGAACTGGTCCTCGGGATCACCCCGGAGCAGTTGGCGGCCATCGCGGCCCGGGCCCTGACCCCGAAACCGCCGCCGATCGTCGGGCTGGAGCACCTGCACGCCCCGCCGGTGAGCGTCCGGGAGCAGGCGGCGCTGATCGTGGACCGGCTGCGGCGGACCCGTTCGGCGAGCTTCCGGGTGCTGATCGCCGACGCCGACACCACCCTGGTCGTGGTCGCCCGGTTCCTGGCCCTGCTCGAACTGTTCCGGGAGAGCGCCGTCGCGTTCGACCAGGTCACCCCGCTGGGTGAGCTCACCGTCCGGTGGACCGGCAGCGACGACGGGGAGATCTCCGTCGAGGACGAGTTCGACGCCAGTGCCAGTGCCGGTGCCGGTGCCGGGCCCAGGACGGACGGCGGGGGTCCTGAGGTCGTGGATCAAGGCATGGCAGATCGGGACGTCGTGGACGTGGCGGAGGGTCCCGTCGTGGACCTGAGGGAGGGTGTGGCATCGCAGGCCCGCCCGGCAGGGGAGGATGGTGACCGTGAGCGAGCCCACTGACGTCGGCCTGCCCGGGGGCACCGCCTCCGCGCTGACCGTGCCCGTCCCCGAGATCGACCTGCGCGATCCCGAGCCCACTGCCCCCGCGGTACCGGCCGAGCGGCCGGAGCCGGGTGGCCCGGACGCCGGGGCCGCTGCTGCGCCCGCGGTCGTGGACCTGCGGGCCGCCGGGGCCGGTGCCGCAGCGGCCGATGCGGGGGAGGGGGCTTCCCTGTTCGACCTGGACGCCTTCCCGAGGGGCGCTCAGGGGGCGGTCGAGGCGGTGCTGATGGTGGTTGACGAGCCGGTCGCGGAAGGCACCCTGGCGTCCGCCCTGGGGCTGACCGTGGCGCAGGTGGACCAGGTGCTCGCCGAGCTGGCCGCGGACTACGACGAGGCCGGGCGCGGGTTCGAGCTGCGCCGGGTCGCGGGCGGCTGGCGGATCTACAGCCGGGCCGAGTACGCGCCGGTCGTCGAGCGGTTCATGCTGGACGGCCAGACGGCGCGGCTCACCCAGGCGGCCCTGGAGACCCTGGCCATCGTGGCCTACCGGCAGCCGGTCAGCCGGGCCCGGGTGGGCGCCGTTCGCGGGGTCAACGTGGACGCAGTGATGCGGACGCTGTCCACCCGCGGGCTGGTCGAGGAGGCCGGATCCGACCCCGAGTCGGGGGCGGTGCTGTACCGGACCACGCCGTACTTCCTGCACCGGATCGGGCTGACCTCGCTGGACGACCTGCCCGCGCTGGCTCCGTACCTGCCCGAGGCGGACGCCCTCGACGAGCTCGGCGCCGGGAGCGCGTCGTGACCCCGCCGAAGGGCGCCGGTGGCGGGCGCGCAGGTGCCGGTGGGGGGCCTCGCCGCGGGAAGCCCGGTCAGCCTGGGCGGTCTGGTGGCGGTCAGCCGGGAGGGTTCGCCGGGGGGCCGGCGAAGCGTCCGGGACGGCCGGGGGGACCGGTCCGGCGACGCCCGGCCCCGGCCGCGCAACCGCCGGTGGACGTGCACGACCCCGACGGCGTCCGGCTGCAGAAGGTGCTGGCGCAGGCCGGGCTGGGATCCCGTCGGGCCTGCGAGGAACTGATCGCCGCCGGACGGGTCGAGGTCGACGGGCAGCGGGTGACCGAGCTCGGCGTGCGGATCGACCCCAAGCGCAATGTGGTCCACGTCGACGGGCTGCGCATCCAGCTCGACGCCGATCTGGTGTACCTCGCGCTGAACAAGCCGCGGGGTGTGGTGTCCACGATGCACGACCCGGAGGGCCGGCCGTGCCTGGGCGACTACGTGGCGAACCGGGAGGCCCGGCTGTTCCACGTCGGCCGGCTGGACGCCGAGACCGAGGGCCTGATCCTGCTGACCAATGACGGGGAGCTGGCGAACCGGCTGGCCCACCCGAGCTACGGCGTGCTCAAGACCTATCTCGCGGAGATCGAGGGCCAGGTGCCGCGGGACCTCGGCAAGCGGTTGCGGGCCGGGGTGGAGCTGGAGGACGGACCGGCCAAGGTGGACTCGTTCCGGGTGGTCGACGCCCAGCCCGGCAAGGCCCTGGTCGAGGTCGTCCTGCACGAGGGGCGCAAGCACATCGTCAGGCGGATGCTGGAGGCGGCGGGCCATCCGGTGCTCGGACTGGTCCGGACCCAGATCGGCACCCTGCGGTTGGGTGACCTGCGGCAGGGCCGGACCCGCAACCTCAACCGGGTCGAGCTCGGCGAGCTGATGTCGTTGGTCGACCTGTAGTCGGCCCCGGGCGGCCGCTGACGTCACCCATTCCGCATGGCGGACCGCCCGTCCAGCTGGTGGGACGGGCGGCTACCGTGGACGCTGGCCGTGGGTAGCGGCCGGTGGGCTCGGCGTGAGGAGGTTCCGTGGCGGTCCGTGCGGTGCGGGGGGCGACGCAGGTCGAGGCGGACGACCGGGAGCAGGTGCTGGCGGCCACCCGGGAGCTGGTGACCCTGGTCCTGGAGAAGAACGGCCTCACTGCCGACGACGTGATCAGCATCCTGTTCACCGCCACCCGGGACCTGTCGTCGGTTGCCCCGGCGCTGGCCGCCCGGCAGCTCGGACTGGACGACGTGGCGCTGATCTGCGTCCAGGAGATGTGGGTCGAGGGGTCGATGCCCCGGGTCGTCCGGCTCCTGGCGCAGGTGGAGACCGACCGGGCCCGCTCCGCGATCACCAACATCTACCTCAACGGCACCGACACGCTGCGCCGGGACGTGCCGCCGGTCCCGGGCGCGGGGCCCGGCGAGCAGCGGTGAGCCTCGACCCGGCCGTCGCCGGGAGCCTCGGGCCGGTCCGGATCGTCGGGACCGGGCTGCTGGGCACGAGCATCGGTCTGGGCCTGGCGTCGGGCACCGCCCGGGTCACCCTGTCCGACCCGTCCCCGACCTCACTCGCGCTCGCCCGGGACCTGGGCGCGGGCACGGTGGACACCGGGGACGTCGAGCCCGCCCTGGTCGTGGTGGCGGCACCCCCGGACGTGACCGCCGAGGTGGTGGCCGCCGAACTGGCCGCCCATCCCGGGGCCACTGTCACCGACGTGGCGAGTGTGAAGGCCGGTGTGCTGCGCCAACTGGAGTACCGGGGTGCGGACCTGAGCCGGTACGTCGGCGGCCATCCGATGGCGGGCCGGGAGCGTTCCGGCCCGGTGGCCGCCCGCGGGGACCTGTTCCTCGGGCGGCCGTGGGCGGTGTGCCCGACCCCGAAGGCCGAGCCGGAGCGGGTGGACGCCGTCCGCCGGCTGGCGCTGGCGCTGGGCGCGGTCCCGGTGACCATGGCGCCGGAGGACCACGACGCCGCCGTGGCGCTGGTCTCCCACGTCCCCCAGGTGGCGGCCAGCCTGGTCGCGGCCCGGCTGAGACACGCCCCGGACGCCGCGGTGGCGTTGGCCGGGCAGGGGTTGCGGGACGTCACCCGGATCGCCGGCAGCGACCCGATGCTGTGGGCGCAGATCCTCAGCGCGAACGCCGGGCCTGTCGGCGCCCTCCTGCGGGAGTTGCGGGCCGACCTGGACACCGTGATCGGCGCCCTGGACGCGCTGGCCCGGGAGGCGCCGGGCGAACCGGCGGCCGGCGGGCGCTCGGCGGTGGCCCGGGCAGTGGCCGACGGCAACCTCGGGCGGGACCGGATCCCGGGCAAGCACGGCGGCAGCCCCACCACCTATGCCGTGGTCACCGTGGTGGTCCCCGACGCGCCCGGCTCGCTGGCGAGGCTGTTCGCGGACATCGGGGAGGCCGGGGTGAACGTCGAGGAGCTGACTCTGGAACATGCCCCGGGGCGCGCCGTCGGTCTGGTCGAGGTGTCCGTGCTGCCAGGAGTCCGCGAGACACTGGAGGTCGCGCTCGGCGAGCGGGGCTGGCACATCGTCGCCTAGATCGTCTACGTGGCGGAATTTCGAGTTTCGTGCTGTGATTTCCTGCACCAGCTCCTGCTGGGTGGCCTTCGGTCGGCGCGGGCACGGGTCCGTTCGGGCAGTCGGGTGGATCGAGCGGCGCGATGCAGGTCCGGCCCGGGTCTCGGGATAGGCTGGGACGTGTCCCCCGCTTTCGACCGGAGGTCGGCTGTGCCCGCGCAGGACGGAGCCACCCGTTCGCCCCATGCTCTCGTGATCGCCGTCGACGGCCCCTCGGGGTCCGGCAAATCCAGCGTCTCCCGTGAGGTCGCCCGCCGGTTGCGGCTGGAGTACCTGGACACGGGCGCGATGTACCGGGCCGTGACCTGGTCCGTCCTCGACGCCGGGATCGACCGCGCCGACGCCGACGCCGTCGCCGACCATGCCCTGACCATGCCGTTGATCATGGACACCGATCCGGCGGCGCCGCGCGTGCTGGTGGGCGCCCAGGACGTCAGCGCGGAGATCCGGCAGACCAGGATCTCCGAGAACGTCAGCGTGATCGCCGCCAACCAGCAGGTCCGGGCGACGCTGCGGGCCCGGCAGCGCGCGCTGATCGAGGCGGCCGCAGCCGGCCCGCAGCACGGCTGCGTCGCCGAGGGCCGCGACATCACAACCGTGGTCGCCCCCGAGGCGGACGTCCGGATCCTGCTGACCGCCAGCGAGGAGGCCCGCCTGGCCCGCCGCGCACTGGAGGTGCACGGGTCTGCGGACGCCGAGGCGCTGCAGGCAACCCGCGACCAGGTGGTCCGCCGGGACGCAGACGACTCGGCGGTGACGAGTTTCCAGACCGCCGCGGACGGGGTGGTCCTGCTGGACTCCTCGCGTCTGGACTTCGAGCAGACCGTGCAGGCGGTGCTCGACGTGGTGGCCCTGCAGGTCGGTGGGCTCACGCTGGACGTGACCGACGGCCCGGTGCCGTCCGGGGCGATCCGGTGACGCCGGTCCGGTCCGGGGCCCAGCGGTGACGCCGCCGGCCTCCGGTACGCCGGGGGCCGGGGGCGGGACAGGACGTCCGGCGGCTGGTCCGGGCGGTGCCGGGGGAGGTCCGGCCGGGCGGCAGGGTGAGCCCTGGTGGGGGTCGGCTGCGGCGACGGTGCTGTTCCGGGGGCTGTGGCCGACCCGGGTGCACGGCGGCGACCTGGTGCCCCGGCAGGGGGCGGTGCTGCTGGCCAGCAACCACATCGGGTTCCTCGACGGGCCGATGCTGGTCGGGGTGGCGCCCCGGTTCGTGCACTGCCTGGTGAAGCGGGAGATGTTCCGCGGCCCGATCGGTGCGGTGCTGCGGTCGGCCGGACAGATCCCGGTGGACCGCGGCCGGGGCGACCGGGCCGCGCTGGGCCGGGCGCTGGACCTGCTGGCGGCCGGGGAGGCGGTCGGGGTGTTCCCGGAGGGCACCCGGGGCCGCGGCGACGTCGGGGAGGTCCGGCAGGGGATCGCCTGGCTGGCACTGCGGTCGGGGGCGCCGGTGGTCCCGGTGGCCTGCCTGGGCACCCGGCGGACCGGGGAGTCGACGCACGGCCTGCCCGGTGTGCGGCGTCGGCTGGACGTGGTGTTCGGGGAGCCGGTGGAGCTGACGGCGCCGGCCGGTGTCCCGGGCCGGGTGGCCTTGGCCGAGGCGTCCCGGACCCTGCGTGACACGATGGCCGCGCATGTGCGGCAGGCCCAGGAGGACACCGGCCAGCCCCTGCCCGAGGATCACGGCTGGCCCCCGGACGAGATCGCCCGGGGCGAGCACCTGTGAGCGCGCGTGGCGCGCGAACCGATCAGCAGAGCGCGGGGCTCACGGTGACGACGAGCATCAGCGAGGAGTCACCGTGAGCGAGCGCAGCGAGCGAGGAGCAACTGTGAGCACCACCCCGAACGGACCGGACGCCGAGGTCGCCGGACTGCCCGAGCCCGACCCGGCCGGAACCGACGTGGCGGGACCGGACTACGCGCGGGCGCTGCGGGCCGGTCTGGACGAGTACGCGCTGTCCGAGGAGGACCGTGCGCTGCTGGACCTCGACGCCGAGGGCGGGCTCGACGAGGAGGACTCCGGCCCGCTGCCCGTGCTGGCCGTCGTGGGCCGCCCGAACGTCGGCAAGTCGACGCTGGTCAACCGGATCCTGGGGCGCCGGGAGGCGGTGGTCGAGGACGTGCCGGGGGTGACCCGGGACCGGGTGACCTATGAGGCGGACTGGTCGGGCCGGCGGTTCGCGGTCGTCGACACCGGTGGCTGGGAGCGCGACGTCCGGGGCATCCACGCCCGGGTCGCCGAACAGGCGGAGATCGCCGTCGAACTCGCCGACGCCGTGCTGTTCGTCGTTGACGCCACCGTCGGCGCGACCGACACCGACGAGGCCGTGGTCCGCCTGCTGCGCCGTGCGGGCAAGCCGGTGGTGCTGGCCGCGAACAAGGTGGACGACCTGCGCGGGGAGGCCGACGCGGCGGCGCTGTGGAGCCTCGGGCTCGGCCAGCCGTACCCGGTGTCCGCGCTGCACGGCCGGGGGAGCGGCGACCTGCTGGACGCCTGCCTGGAGGTGCTGCCCGAGGTGTCCCAGGTGGGCGGGGCGACCGATGGCGGACTGCGCCGGGTGGCCCTCGTCGGCCGGCCGAACGTCGGCAAGTCCAGCCTGCTGAACTCGATCGTCGGCGCCGAGCGGGTGGTCGTGGACAGCGTCGCCGGGACCACCCGGGACCCGGTGGACGAGGTGGTCACCGTCGGCGGCCAGGACTACCGGTTCGTCGACACCGCCGGGATCCGGCGCCGGGTGCACCAGTCGCAGGGGGCCGACTTCTACGCCTCGCTGCGGACCCAGGCTGCGCTGGAGAAGGCAGAGGTGGCCGTGGTGCTGCTGGACGCCGGGGAGCCGCTCACCGAGCAGGACACCCGGGTGATCCAGATGGTCGTCGACGCCGGCCGCGCCCTGGTGCTCGCCTACAACAAGTGGGATCTGGTCGACGAGGAGCGCCGCCGGTACCTGGAGCGGGAGTTCGAACTCGACCTGGTCCAGGTGCAGTGGGCGCCGCGGGTGAACATCTCCGCCAAGACCCGCCGCCACGTGGACAAGCTCGCCCCCGCCCTGGAACGGTCACTGGCCTCCTGGGAGGTCCGGGTGCCGACCGCCCGGCTCAACGCGGTGCTCGCCGAGATCGTCGCCGCCCACCCGCACCCGATGCGCGGCGGCAAGCAGCCCCGGATCCTGTTCGGCACCCAGGCCTCCACCCGGCCGCCGCGGTTCGTGCTGTTCACCACCGGCTTCCTGGAGGCCGGCTACCGGCGGTTCGTCGAGCGGCGGCTGCGGGAGACCTTCGGCTTCGAGGGGACCCCGATCGAGGTCTCCGTCCGCCCCCGGGAGAAGCGCAAGCGCTGAACCGGCTCGACGTGGGGCCGGGGCTCGCAGCCGGACCGGAGAGGCGAAGGCGTACGCACTCCGGGCCGGAGCAAGCCGGTGGCGGGACAGGCCCCGAGGTGCGGTAGCATCGTCGCGCTGGTGAGGCCGCTTCGGCGGCCTGATCGGTACGACCGGGACGTAGCGCAGCTTGGTAGCGCACTTGACTGGGGGTCAAGGGGTCGTGGGTTCGAATCCCGCCGTCCCGACGCAGGTCAG